>JBGSPJ010000327.1:0-26893 GCA_041738655.1 Rhodothermales bacterium
TATCGCCGCCTGGCGCGCCCGGCACGAGACTGTCGCGGCCCTCATCAAACGCGGTGCCCGGGTCGATGCCCGCGACGGCCGTGGAGCCACGCCGCTGATGCGGGCAATCAAGGCGTGTGTGGATTCGTATTGGATGGGTCGGCGCTCGCCGGCGTCGGTGGAGACGCTGTTAAAGGCCGGGGCATCGACGGAGGGAGTGAAGTATCCGAGTGGGTATGAGGAGGTGGATGTGTTGCTTGGAGGATGATCACGACGGAAGCCCAGCCGCACTCGGAAGGTCTCATAAAACATGAAACGAGGCGACGCCGTTGCCGGCGCCGCCTCGTCGTACGCATGCAAAGTCTGCTAGGCCCGGTTACTTGACCAGCGACATGGAGAACACGCTCTGTTCGCCATCCTGCAGCATCCGGAGGTAGTAAATCCCCGTCGGCAGCTGTTGACCGGAGAGGTCCGTGCCGTTCCAGCGGTACTGGTACCGGCCAGCCTGGAGCACATCCTGGCGGGCAAGTACCGCTACTTCCTGGCCGAGCACGTTGTAGATTCGCAGATCGATCTCGCTGCTCTGGGTAAGTTCGAGGTCGATCGTCGCTTCCGGGTTAAACGGGTTCGGGTAGATTGAGAGTGCCTCGACTACTTCCACGGCCGCGGAGGCCGGTCCGTTTTCACACTGAGTGGTGACGGTGTTCGCGGCGGCGTTGTACGTATAGCCCGCCTTGGTCAGGTTGGTGACTGTGAAGCACCACTGGGTCGACGGATTGGAGAACTTCTTCGACTTGAGTGTTGCCGTGCCGGCCGCACCCGTGGTCGCCTTGGCAGTCCCGCTGTTGGGGCCCGAGTAGCTGGCGCTAACTGTGGCGCCGGCGATGGGCTTGTTGCCCTCGTCCTGGACGAGCACCACATCCTGCCCGAGGTATTGGGATCCCTTTACGAGGATCCGAACCACGGTTTGAGCCGCGACATGGAGCTTCGTCGAGGTGGTCACCGACGTCACTGTGACAGTCACCGAGGCCGTTGCCTGGGCGCCGTCGTCGTCGGTGACCGTCAGCGTCGCCGTGTACGTGCCGGCTGTGGTATACGTATGGCTCGGGTTGGCGGAGGTGGAGGTACCGCCGTCGCCAAAGGCCCAGCTATACGAGACGATCGTTCCATCGGAATCGCTGGAGCCGGCCGAGCTGAACGTAACCGCAAGCGGCGCCGTGCCGGTAAGCGGCGTGCCCGTCGCAACGGCCGAAGGCGGCAGATTGACCGGGCCGCCGCCCGACTGCGTGAAGTGGAACACCGTCAGCGGAGAGAGGCCCATCACGGAGACGCTGTTGTCGACGCCGAGGTGGATCCCTACGCCGCTCACCGAGACGTCCGTCGCATACATCCAGGACTGTGTACCGTCGGGCAGGTATTTGAGGGTGACCGTTTTGAGGTAACTCAGATTCCCCGAAGCCGGACCAGGGCCGCCGGTGCCGGTGACGTATACAGCATCATCCGAACCGATCTTGAGGAATCGCGGGTACTCGTCGTTGAAGGAGTGCTGGTCGTACCGATTTGACCAGAGCAGCGCGCCACTCGGGGAGATCTTGTTGGTCATCCAATCCAAATACGCCTTGCCGGGCAGGGGCGACGCGTATCCGGTTGACAGGATGTTGCCCTGGGAGTCGATGCCCATCCAATCCCCAACAATGCCAGGGTAGGTGTTGGCCCAGAGCAGTGTGCCGGCAGCGTCGTATTTGGTGATGCCCATCTGCTGGCCGGCGGCGCCGGTCAGGTCGATACCGGCGACCACTACCTCGCCGGCTGCCGTGAAGGCGACCGCGTTGCCCGACCGGTGCTCAAACGTACGGGTCCACACGACCGCGCCGTTGGTGGCAAAACGACCGAGCAGCATCCAGCCCAGCACGCTCCCTGTCACCGCCACATCGCCGGCCGGCGTGATGGCGATCGAGTTGGCCGAATCGATGCTCGACTCGTCAAGGGAGAAGTTCTGCGTCCATTGCTCCGTACCATCCGGAGCGACTTTCTTGATCAGGATATCGTCCGTCCCATACCAGGCGCGACCAAGGACGTAGATGTTGCCGGCCGCGTCGAGCTCCGTGCGGACGGTCTTGCCCCGCGTGTACGTGTACTCTCTGTTCCAGATCAACGTACCCTGCGCATTGTATTTGAGTACGATCCACCCGGACGTGCTCGAGTCGTCGCCGGATCCGCTACCGTATCGGGTACCCGTCACGATGATATTGCCCGTGGGGTCCATGTTGATCCAGCTCGCCTTGAAGATCCCCACCGTGGGGGTGTACTGCTGTTCCCAGAGGAACTGACCGTTGGCGTCGAACTTCGAGGTGCTGATGTACCCGAACAGGTGGTGGCCGGCGACATACGTATTGCCGGCCCCATCCTGGGTGAGCATCGCGCCCGTATACCAGTAATATTCAACAGCCGGCATCGTCGCCTGCCAGGCCAGGGTGACGTCCTGCGCGTGCGCGGACCGGGGTGTCGAAAGAATGGACAAGCCTGTGCAAAGCGCGGCCAACAAAAGGACCCGTTGCCAGGATGCATGTGATGATGTACTCATAGCTAGTTGCTCCCTGATGGAATTAAAAAAACACACAACAACCCGTGAAACGGTGCCGCAGGGAACAGGGGTGGTGTTCAAGCGCCTCTACTAGTGGGTCAGGTCAGTCTTGGGAGCAGCGCCCTGCGGTGTTCGCTTCGCGATGTGTGAACCGGAAACAGCCTACGAAGAGAAAGGTGTTCCAACAAGAGAGGGAGGCCTCATTCTCGGTGAGAAGAAGGTGAGATCTGCCGTAGGGGCAGTCACTACGAAGCCTCGCCGTGCCGCCGAGTGATCGGGGATGCGGCGAGGCTTCAATGTGATTAGCCGGAAGTGCGCTAGAGTATTCGTGTACAATCAATACTGATGGAACGCCTGCGACACGAAGCGCAGCACCTCGGGGAGGGACTCGCGCCAGTACGTCCACGTATGCCCGCCCTGGCGGACGCGGTATTCGTGGGGGACTTCCTTTTTGCGCAGCGCGATGTGCGTGAGGGCGTTGCCCTCGTAGAGGAAGTCATCGTCGCCGCAGTCGATGTACCAGCGCACGGATTTGATGCTGTCCGCCGGCATATCCTCGATCAGGGAGAGGGTGTTGTGCCGGCGGAAATACGTCTCGACCTGGGCGTCGGCCAGGCCGGCCAGGTTGACTTGTTGCTGTTCGAGCCGGCTCTTAAACGCAGTGAGGTCCATCACCCCCGTGCTGGCGCTGAGGGGCGCGGCCGATGAAAAGAGGTGTGGCCGGTGCAACGCGTACATAAACGACCCACCGCCACCCATCGACAGGCCGGCCACCGCCCGGAATCGTTTCTGTGCCTTGATCCGATAGGTCTTTTCGACGTGCGGCATCAGCTCCTCGAAAAAGAAATCCTCGTACCGCCACTCGTTGCGGATGTCGTTGAAGTAGCCCCTCCGGCCCGTGTTCGCGTCGGGCATGACTATGATCATCGGAGTGGCCACGCCTTCCCGAATGGCCCTGTCGGTGATGTTGAGCACTTCGCCAAACTGCACCCAGCCCGTCTGGTCGTCGCCGCCGCCGTGGAGAAGGTAGAGCACCGGATAGCTCCGCTCGGACGTCTCGTAGTCCGGTGGGAGATAGATGGCGTATTTACGCTCGCCGTTCAGGATCGTGCTCTGGAGCGACAGGTTGTCGTGCACCTTGCCCGTCTGCGCAAAAACCCCCATCGGGAGCGCCAGGACAAAAAGGATGGCAATAAGAAGCTTCTTCATGTCATTTCACTGAAACTGGGCTGCTTTAGGAAGCTTTACTATGCATCCCATAACCAACCATTAACCTGAATACCTACCGAGATCCTTCGACTCCACCGGCTGGCGCCGTTGTCGCTCAGGACAAGCCTGTAACCACCATCGCGCCAGCGATGGCTTCAATACTGGTGGAACGCCTGCGACACGAAGCGCAGTACTTCGGGGAGGGAGTCGCGCCAGTACGTCCACGTATGCCCGCCCTGGCGGACACGGTATTCGTGGGGGACTTCCTTTTTGCGCAGCGCGATGTGGGTGAGGGCGTTGCCTTCGTAGAGAAAGTCGTCGTCGCCGCAGTCGATGTACCAGCGGACGGACTTCAACTCATCCACCGTTTTGTCTTCGATGAGCGGCAGGACGCTGTAGCGGCGGAAGTAGGCTTCGACCTGGGCGTCCGGGGCTTTGTCCAGGTTGTCCTGGCGCATCAGGAAGCTGCGGCGCATGGCTTCGAGAGACAGTTCGCCGACGTAGGCGCTTAGCGGTGCAGCTGAGGAGAATAGGTCCGGCCGGTGGAGCGCGTAAATGAAGGATCCGCCCCCGCCCATCGATAGTCCGGCGATCGCCCGAAAGCGCTTCTGCCCCTTGATCCGGAAGGTCTTTTCGACGTGCGGCATGAACTCCTCGAAGAAGAAATCCTCATACCGCCAGCTGTTGTCGAAGCTGTTGTAATATCCCATCCGCCCCGTATCCGCGTCGGGCATGACGATGATCATCGGGGTGGCCACGCCTTCCCGAATGGCTTTGTCCGTGATGTGGAGCACCTCGCCAAATTGGACCCAGCCGGTGTGGTTATCGGTGGCGCCGTGGAGCAGGTAGAGCACCGGGTAGCTCCGCTCGGAGGTCTCGTAGTCCGGTGGGAGATAGACGGCGTACTTCCGCTCGCCGTTCAGGATGGTGCTCTGGAGGGAGAGATTATCGAATACCTTGCCCGACTGCGCGAGCGCGGCGCACGGTATAAGGAGCAGGGTAACGAGGGCGAACGAAAGTCGGCGCATGGATTGGATGTGGTTTGATATGGGTAAACAACGGGTTAATAGTAGAGCACCTGCTTCCAAAGAACAACCGCAACCGCGGCGTAACCACCTGCTGACTTGTTAAATTTTACGCATTTGCCGCCTCGAACACTGTCCGGGATGAGCGTGGATCATCCACGATTTCCAGCACCGTATCCAGGTTATCCCATGAATGCCTATTTCCTGCATCTGCGCTTCTTCCTCGTTATTGGCGTCCTTATGCTTGCGTCGTCTGGTTGCGATAGCAACGAAGACGAAGAATTGCAGCAGTTGTCGAACGGGTTTATGACGGCGAGTGTAAACAATCAACCGTTTTCGGCCAACACGAGCGTATTCGCGATCAATACCGGAGGTGTTTTTGGGTTGAGCGGCGGCGATGCGAGCGGGCGGGTTATCGCGTTGGGTGGCCTTTCGCAGATGGGAGAGCAGACGATCGGGATGGGGGATCCGGCGAATTCGACGTTCACCGAGACGGCCGGCGTCTTCTGGGCGGCGAATGCGACCGTCGGCAGCGGCACGATCACGATAACCGAACTCGACGCCGATCACATCGCCGGCACGTTTTCGTTTGTGGCGCCTCCCTCGCCGGGTTCGTCGGCCACGGGCACTCGGACCGTCACCGATGGAGAATTCGATATCGAGTTCACCTCGACCGAGCAGTAGTCGGAATTATGTCGCGGTCTGAACCGGTTGGGTCGCGCGTGAGAGAATAAGCCACTCGACCACGAGCAGGTTGGGTACCCAGCACAGCCAGGCAATGGCCGTGTAGGCTTCGATGAACGGAAGGCCCGCGATCTGGCTCAGCGGGATATAGAAGCGCAGTGTCACCGCTGCGAAGGTGAGGGCGTAGCTGCGCAGCATCCAGGCGCGATGGGCCTCGATGCGGCCGCTCCGGATGTGGCGGATGGCGTTGAGTGTCGTGCCGACCCAGCACAGGGCGAGCAGGCCGAATCCGACGTGCGCGGAAAGCCCGCCCATGGAGTTAAACGCGAGCACAAAGCCGGCCGTGCCTCCGGCGAGCACGCCGGCGACATACACCCGCCCGCTCCACCGATGCGCGCGGGTGTACCGCTCGCGCAGCCGGCTGTTTACCTGAAAGGCGCCGGCTAGGAGCGCCAACCCGCCACCGATAAAATGGGCAAACGCGGCGAGGGGAGTCCGCTCGAAAAGCTCCTGGATGAGGCCGGGCCCCAGGGAGGGCACCAGCGTCAGGGCTATCGCGTAGCCGGCTACACCGATAGCCAGCACAGTCATGAGTACCCAGCCGGTCTGTTTCATGGGGCGACGATAACCGGAGTAAGAGGCTATTTCAGGTGTTCGTCAAAAAACGCGTGTACAATGTCCATCACGGCCGGCGTCCAGAAGCGCACGCCGTGGTCGGCGCCGGCGACTTTATAGAAGGTGACGTCTTTCCCGGCGTCGCGCAGCGCCTCGTACAGCAATACGCTCTGGTTAAACGGCACCAGCGAATCGCGATCGCCGTGCATGATGAGGAACGGCGGCGCCGGCTTGTGGGCCGAAACGTGGGTGATCGGATTGTAGGCACGGACGGCGCGGTCCTGCGCAGCGTCCTGGATCGGACCGCCGACCACCTGCGATTCGGGCGAGTCGGCCGCGTCGTGATCCATGCGGGTTGGATGGGCGTTCATCTGTCTGAAATCGGTCGGACCGTAGAAGTCGACCACCGCCCGAACGGCGCTGGATTCCTCGGGATAGTCGGCCGTCAGGAACGGCTGAAATCCATCGGTGAGGCCGGCGAGCGCCGCCATGTGTCCGCCCGAGGAATCCCCCCAGATCCCCACCCGGTTCGGGTCGATGTTGTACTCCTTCGCATGCGCCCGCAGGAAACGAATCGCCGCCTTGACATCCTGGATCTGCGCCGGCGCGACGGCCTCGGCGGAGGGGCGGTATTCGACGCTGGCGACGACGTAGCCGGCGTGCGCGAAATCCGCCAGCTGCGGGAGGGCGGCGTACAGCGCCTGAGGCCGCCAGGCCGAGCCCTGGACGTACACGATCAGCGGTCGGGGCGCGATCGTGGGGCGTTCGTCCGGAGGTAGCAGGCCGCTGCGATCCTCGGGCATCACGATTTGTAGATGCAGGTCGCGACCGTCCCGGGTCGCGTACACGACATCCTTGTAGTACGTCGCTACATAGGCATCCGCTTCGCTCGGAAGGATGTGCATGCCCTCCGGATGTTCATTGGATGGTGGGACGACAGTCTCCCTGAGCTGGATGCGGCCCTGCGCGGTCGCCGGAGGCTGGATCATCGGGATCAACAGGATGCCTGCAATCAACGACAGGAAGCCGGGTATGGCCCGGAAAAAACGGTGCGGCATGGCGATCAGGTAATCAGGTGCGACCGGAAAGTACGTCAGAGGGCCGGTAGTTATGAAGGCCGTTTTCCGATAAACACGACCAGACCGATGTCGTTGATTTCGGAGTGCACAAACGGAACGGCGGATGCCTCGAAGCCGGCTTCCTCGATGAGCCGTAGCCAGAGCGCGTGCGGGAAGAGGCCCTCGATGTGCCGGTCGTGCACGACCTCAACACGGTCGGCCTCGCGGAGCATGAACGCGTAGTCGACCACATAGGTCGTATCGGTTGGATCGGGATCGTTCATCCATTCCAGATAGCGAAAGCCCCGGCCATTGGGGCCGTCCTCGCCGCCGATGTCGGAGCCGCCACGGAACGTCTCGCTGGTGAAATCGGGCGCGAAGAGGGCGGCGCCGCCGGGTGCGCAGTGGAGGTACGCGGTTTCGATGGCGCGGCGGAGGTCCGCCTCGGTGGTCATGTAGCAGATCGCGTCCTGGATGAATACAGCGTCGAACGTGCGTTCGAGCCGGAGGGTGCGCATGTCGCCGAGAAGGTGCTCACAGTCGGGGTTCAGTTGTCGACTGACCTCGAGCATTCCCACGGCCGGTTCAACCAGCGTGACTTCCAGGCCCGGTTTCATATGGAGGGCGTTGTTACCGCCACCACTGCCCATTTCGAGCAGGGTGCGGATCCGGCGGGAGCTGGCGCCATGCAGTTGGGAGAGGTAGAAGGCGGCCTCCTCGGCATAGTCGGCCGGCGCGGAGAAGAGCGGCCACCAGGTGGCCAGCTCATCATAAAAACGATTGAGCGGTGGATTTGTGGGCGTGCTCATGACCTTGGGGCGGTTGTGGCGACGATAGTACAGCCGTAAGTTAGCAATCGATTCTCAAATAAGCGGTGATGCCCATGCGGTTTGGTCTCCTCCTCCTGATGCTGTTTGTTGTGCCCGTCCAGGCGCAACCCCTTCAGGTGTCGCCGGACGGTCATCGTCTCCAGTATGCCGACGGGACGCCATTCTTTTACCTGGGTGATACGGCGTGGGAGCTGTTTCACCGGCTGAATCGACCCGAGGCGAAGCGGTACCTCGAGCATCGCGCCGGCCTCGGTTTTAACGTGATCCAGGCCGTGGTGCTGGCTCAGCTCGGCGGACTCGAGGTCCCAAACTCCTACGGGGCGGTGCCGCTGCTCGATCGCGACCCGACGCGCCCGAACGAGGCGTATTTCGAGCATGTAGACGACGTTGTCGATCTCGCGGATTCACTGGGGCTGTTCGTGGGGATGTTGCCGACATGGGGATCTTACTGGCGCAGCAACGATCCGACGGATGTCATCTTCACCCCTGCCAATGCACGGGTTTTTGGCCGGTTTCTGGGGGATCGATACAGAGAGAAACCGATCATCTGGATTCTGGGCGGCGACCAGGACATCCACACCGCCGGCGAGCGGGAAGTGATCGATGCGATGGCCGCCGGCCTGGAGGATGGCATGGCCGGCGCGCAACTCATCACCTTTCATCCCCGCGGCCCGGGGCTGTCGTCCCAGCTCGGGCTGCACGAGGCGCCATGGCTGGATTTCCACATGGTCCAATCGTCTCACGGCAGCCGCGACCATGACAATGGGCTGTATGCCGAACACGATTACGCGCTGACGCCACCGAAGCCCACGCTAGACGGCGAGCCGCGCTACGAGGGCATCCCGGTCGGGTTCTATTTCCGGGGTAACAGCATGCACGACCGGTTCGACGACTACGACGCCCGGCAGGCGGCCTACTGGTCGGTCCTCGCCGGCGCGGCCGGGCATACGTATGGCAACAACAACATCTGGCAGATGTGGGCACCCGGGCGCGAGCCGATCATTGGCGCAAACATCCCCTGGTACGAGGCCCTCGATCACCCCGGGGCGCGCCAGATGGGGATCCTGAAGCGGTTCTTTCTGACGTTGCCGTTTAGCGAACTCGCGCCGAACCGGGAGATTGTCCTGGACGGGCCATCCGAAGGCGGCGGGAAGATCCGCGCGATGACTTCAATGGATGGTTCGGTTCTGGTCGTGTATTCCCCGCGCGGCGAGGCGTTTTCGATTGACAAACGAATGCTGATAGCCGGCCAGATGGCCGAGAGCTGGTTTGATCCGCGCTACGGCGTGACGTACGACATCCACACGTCGGACACAAAGGGCATTCAGACCTTCACGCCGCCGACATCGGGGCGAGGGCAGGATTGGGTGCTGATGATTCGGGGCGTGTCGACGGAGCCGTAGGTCGGGGTTGTAGGTCGGGTTAGCGCAGCGTAACCCGACACCCGCTGAATTATTCCGTCAGCGTAACCCGACCTGTTCACACCATCCGTCGAACCCAACCTTCATAGCCGGATAGGAACTGGCGAATAAAGTCCCGAGTGGGTTCGTCATTTAATCGTAGCGCGTCGTCAAATTTTGAAGCGGTTTTTGATACGGCTACGCCCGGATGGGGGAAGACGGAGGCGAGCATAGCAAGCAGGTTGATCTTGAGGACCTCCTGTCCGCGCATGGTTCCACTGGCACCTTGAGAGGCACCCATGATCGCCGCCGGCTTGTGTACCAGTGGCGATTTGAAGCTCGGCCGCGATGCCCAGTCGAGGGCGTTTTTCAGAACGCCTGGCACGCCGTAGTTGTATTCCGGCATGGCGATCAGAATTCCATCTGCCTCGGCTAAAGCTGCTTTGAACTGGCGGACGGATTCGGGTCGCCTCTCGTCGGTATCGAGATCGCCGTTGTAAAGCGGGACGTCACCGAGGTCGAATACGTCGATCTGAAGAGATTGAGGTGCCAGTTCGGAGGCGGCGTTGAGCAGGGCGCGGTTGTAGGAGCGAGCCCGAAGGCTGCCGGCAAAGCCGAGGATATGGAGGGGGGATGGGGTCATGTCGTAGGTGTTTCAGAATGAGTGGGGTCCACTCTTCTCACGGTCTGATGCTACAACGTGTTTCCCTGGTGGTGCATCGCGCCAGTTTAGGACCAGGGTTTCCCCCTTCTGCGTCGTTTACCATTCAACAAAGACCCGAAGGGTTTTTGAAACCCTTCGGGTCTGTACGCGGCGATTGTCTATAAACTATATAGACACATTTTTAAGCACATTCGTACCCTCTAGTGAACGACCTGCAGGATTTTCATCTTCGATGGCCAATAGAGTACGGCATCCCGGCAAAACCCTACTGCCTCGCACTACATTTTGCTTCTCCTACACTTGCAATGTCCAACGTTTCGAGATTAAGAAGGAACTGGATTTCGAAACCAAATCCGAGACCCGAATTCCGCTCCCATCCACCCGCTTGCGGACAATCTTCCCATTTTCCAGATGTCTCTTGCCAAAAAAGCAACTCGGTTGGACTTTGCCATTGCATCGGTCCATCAAAATGATAGCCACGCAGATGCGCATGTTACTAACCAATTCGTAGATCTCAAGCACCCTGGGGCCCGGGCAACATCCGTAGTCGATCAATACGTATCGATCATTTATGCCAACAACGTATCGGTTATCCTCTCCCGGAGGCAGTCGATAGCCCCTACCTGTAGGATAACATGGGTTGGATTTTGCATCCGCCCGAGAGTACAACGTGATGTCATGACCGGTGAAGGTGGAGTCGCTGTCGGTGCTTACCTCTATCACTACATGATTCGCACTCATGTAACAGTAGGTAAATGGCTCGATCTCGGTTCTCGTGACGCCATGAAACGGGTTATGTGGTTGGGCATGGAGTGAAGTTGGCGATGCGAGCGCAAAAAGTATCAATGCACAAAGCCATTTCGAGAACATCATTTTGGTACATCATGGGAGGGGCGAGAGTGACTGAATGGGTTGATCGCAATCTGTTCAGGCGGCTAGTTCAAAAGACACGAGATCCCGTGCATAGCTCAAGCAAGCAGCGATATGCTCCTCGGAGAGGTCCGGGAATTCCTCAATGATCTGCGTCGGTGTATATTTCTCCGCCAGATAGCCCAGTATGAGCCCGACGGGAATCCGACCTCCTGTAAAAGCACGGCTTGCCTCGCAGCACATCGGGAGAGCTTTCGATGTAGTTTTTCCAGGATGGCGTGTTCATGGCAGTCTACCGGGTCAACGTTTATACAAGTTACGCCTGCAATTCGTAAAGACCCTCCACATGCGACCAGTGGGTTATTCAGTTTTCAAACCGCACACACAACACCGGTGGGAGGTGGGTGCTGACGGTTTCCCACGAATCCCCGAGGTTGTTGCTGATCCAGAGCGAGCCGGTGGTGCTGCCGAAGGCGAGGTGGCCAGCGTCGGGCGAGATTTCCAGGCAGTGGCGGTAGACGAGGTCGTACGCCGGCTCCTGCGGGAGGCCGCGGGAGAGGGACTCAACGGTTTTGCCCCCGTCGCGGGTGCGGGTGACGACCAGTTTGCCATCGACCGGGATGCGGGTCTCGTCCTTTACGCCCGGGACGAACCAGGCCATGTCCGGGTTGGTGGGGTGGACGGCCACGCCGAAGCCGAAATTGCTGGGCTTTACGTCCTCCAACTCACGCCAGGACACGCCGGCGTCGTCGCTGACAAAGATGCCGTTGTGGTGCTGCATCCACATCCGGTCCGGGTTGGAGGGCGACTGAACGACGCGGTGGGGGTCCTGCGAGATCGGGTCGCCGGCCATCTCCGGTGGCATATAGGCATTGCGGAGGCCTGTTTCCCCGATGAGTTTCCAGGTGGCGCCCGAGTCGTTGGTGGCCCATACGCCGCCGCACGAGACGGCGATGGTGACATGTTTAGGATCGCGGGGGTCGACGAGGATCGAGTGGATGCCGGCGAAATCATACCCTCCGCCCATCCATTGCTGCCGGCGCGGGTCGTCCCACAACGAGCGAATCATCGTCCACGAGTCTCCTCCGTCCGTCGAACGGAAGAGCGCACCCGGGATGTCGCTGTACCAGAGCTCACCCGGCAACCCGCCCTGCTCGAGGCCCCAGATGAGGAAGGAACTCCACGGGATGTCGATGCCCCGCATGGGGTCTTTGTCCACAAACCCCTCGGGTTTGGGGGGATAAACCGGCGCTGGCGCCTCGTCCCACGAATGGCCGCCGTCCTCAGACCGGCGCAACTTCACGCCGAAATGCCCCGTCCCCAACGCCGCGTGGATGCGTTTGCCGCCCGTCTCTGGCAATACCATCGTCACCGGGTCCCCGAGGAACCAGCTGTTGGCAATAGTCCAGCGCCCGTTCGAACGCTCGATGCGGAAAAGGCCTTTGCGGGTGCCTACGAGGAGTCGGTTGCTCATGAGAGGGTTTAAGGTTTAAGTGGTTCAAGGTTCAAGGTCGGTGTTGAGATAGCATACCTTGAACCTTACACCTTGAGCCTTGAACGGCGGTTGAATCCAGAATGGATTCAACCGCCTGAGAGTGCCTGCGCGACGTAGATATTGGCCGAATCACCGACCGGATCACTGAGGCCGACGCGGTCGTGGATGAGCTCCTGATTCAGAAAGATCGCGACGTGTTTACGAAGCGCGCCCTGATCATCCAGTACATACCGGCGCACCCGCGGGTTCTTCTCGAAATACTGTTCGAGGACGTCGCGCACCGTCGCGCCGGCGACGGTGGTGGCCGGCACGTCTACATGCCGGAGCAGGTTCTGGGTGAAAGATAGTGAGGTCATGACAAAAAGATATGTGCGTTGTAGGTGCGGCGCAAGTGCTCAGTGAAAAAGTAATCTAAGCAAGCTTCCGATCGCCACGATCAGCAACACCGCCGACTTCGCCCCGCACCCACTGGGGCCGGCGACCCGCTCCACAGCTTCTTTGGCCTCTCTCAGCCCCATTCCGGTCCGCTCCCGCAGCGCCTTAATCGCCTCAATCTTCTTACCGGACGCCACCAGCGCGCGAACGTCGTCGGGTAAATCCTGGCCCGACGAGGAGGTCGATGCGCTGGTTCCTTCCAGGGTACGCTCAAGCCGATCGATCTCATCCTTTGCTTCCTTCAGGCCTATCCCCGTGGCCTCTCGGAGCTCTTTGATGGCCTCGATTTTCCTGCCTTCTCGAATAAGATCGGCGATGCGGTTGGCGTCAAGATCCATGGCTGGTGTTGATTTACTGCGGCCTCATGACGGCCACGAGGTTACATCTGCGCGAGATAGAGAACAGTTGTCTCGTGAACATGTTTTCGGCCGGCCGGCGGTGGAACCAAAGCAGCCAGCGTGTATTCCCCTTCAATCCGCCCATGGGCCTCTCAATCCGCGGCGATAACACATCTTTTGCATCTCATCTTCAATCCGTACTCTCTATGAATCGTTGTGTACAACTACTCGTACTTATGATCCTGGTCATCGACACGTACATCCCGGCTCAGGCCCAGATCGTCAACCTGGGATCTTTTGCCGTATCGGGGCAGGGAAGTTTGTGTGGCCTCGCGCGCGAAGCCGATACCGGGACGATCTGGGTGTACCCGTGTTTTGGCGCAACTGTGCTCGCCTATTCCGCGACCGGCGAGGCGGCCGGCTCGGTGCCGCGCCCCGGCGAATCGGCCAACGATGTCGATGTGCTGATTACGCCTGAATCCTTTGTGCTGGCCGACTCGACGCTGCCGGCTAACACGTTGCTCTTCGTTAACGGAGAGTCCGGGGTGACCGAAGTCTACGCCATCGACAAAACCACCGGCGCCGTCATCGATACCCTGGTGGCGGGTTTTGGAAACGACCACGTGGTGGGCGGCGCCTACCATGCGGAGCGGCAGACGATCTTTCTGGTGCAGGACAACGTGCCGGCCGCGTCGGTTCGCAACCGCATCGCGGAGATTGACCCCGTCACCGGGGACACGCTGCAAACGTTTAGCCTGGAAGCCGATTTCAGCGTGTCGTTTGGCGACCTGGACGTGTCGGGTGTGACCGGCAACCTGTTCGTAGTGAGCAGCGTCGAGTCCGACATCGCCGAGTTCACCCCCGTGGGCGACTTTGTACAACTCCACGCGCTGCCCTCCGGTGTCGGCACACTCAGCGGGATCGCGCTGGATTGCGCGGCGCAGGAAGCCTGGGTGTCGAGCACGAATGGTACCGTCTTTCAGCTGGGCGAGGTGCTCTGCGGGGTGCCCACGGCCGTGGAGACGGAGCAGCCGACGACCCATCGCGTCGCCGCCGTTTTCCCGAATCCGTTTACGACGGACGCGACGATTACCCTGGCCGTGGCCCGCCCGCAGCACGCGCGCATCACGGTGTACGATGTGCTCGGCCGGCTCGTAGAGGTGGTGCATGACGGGCCGGTGCAGGCCGGCGAGCAACCGTTTATGTTATCCGGCGCCTCGCTGCCGGCGGGCACCTACCTGGTGCGTCTGGAAGGGGAGAATTTCCTGTACACCCAGCGGGTTTCGCACATCGATTGACGCGGCTCCGGCTGACGTAAGACCCGAAGGGTTTTTGAAACCCTTCGGGTCTGCCGCGGCGTTTACCGAACGCCTATATCCCAATAGACACATCTCCAAGGAATTTCGTACCCTCCAACGCCAAATTTCATCGTCTGGCCAGACTTGCTTCAGTGAGGGTTGTACACCGCCAGCACATAGGGCAGGTAAGGTACACCGAACAGCAGCGAACCACTGTGTGCGATGACGACAGGCACAAGGCTCCTCCCACCCCAGACATAAAGTCCCGATAAAAAAGCGCCGTATGTCATGAAGACAAAAAACATGACAAACGCAAATATAGGTGCTTCGGAGATCGAAAGGCCAAGCAGCCAGATGCTCTGATAAAAGGCATAGATGAAGCTGGACACAAGAACCTGGGTTCCACCAGGAATTCCTCTCTCCTGAAGCGTATTCATGATGTGGGCGCGGACAATGAGGTCCTCCATGATCCCAATGACCACCATCAGCCCACTCAGTGCGATCATGGAAAGTGAGATAGTGTGGGGAGGAGACCCGTCGCTTATGAAGATGCCGGCGATGAGGGTTATTGGGGAGAGAGCCACGACAAGGGGCGCCGGCCGGACCCGGTTTCGCCAGCCTGCGTCGATGCCTTTTTTTCCTGCAGATCGGGCGTCCCACGTAATCCAGCCGATGAGGAGTCCGAACGCCAGGAATAACGCCGCCAACGAATAGCCTGCTGCCGATCTGTTCGCGATACGCAAACCAAGCTCGTACGGGACTATGCTTGTCAGCGGACCCACGACCGTTACGAGAACAAGCGCAATGAGCGACAGGCGTTTGGATAAGCCGGACATATGGCGACCTTATGAGGCATGGTACTAGCCATAGATCGTCACGGGCGGTTCCTCTGGCAAAGAATAGATGTGATGGGTTCGAGATACTTGCTGGGTGACTTCCCAGGTCATCATCCCATTTGGCGGCTTTCTTCGCTGTAACGATGCGGTGATGACCCGTAGTTGTCTCCTTTTACCTGGTCAAACTCCAATCTTTAGCATGCAGGTAGTAATTCTCGCGCGTCTCATTGAGAACCAACGCTCACATGTCAGGCTATTTACGCGAAATTTGATGCGAAAATGTATCACGGTTGGTGTGCCCATCTTCTGACAATGCAATCAAACCTTTTCCTCGTTTAAATGTCAGGTCAAGAGTGGAAAAGTATGCGTAGGATGCATTAGTTTGAATGACACGCAATGTCTCCCCGGTTTCTGATGCTGGATTCCAGAGTACTCTAGTGGGTGTGTATACGTCCAGATCAAGACTGTCACCTAAACTAAACTGCAGGTTTCTGGTACCGGTAAACGTACTTCCATCCTGCCACCCAAGAGCTTCTTGTTCTGGGGAGGTATGCATCCAAACCTGACTCAGTCCTTCGATTTGCTGATTAACGTTAAGAACAAGCACACCACGTTTACAGATAGCAGATCTGGCCGTCCACGTGAGGGTGCCAATACTTCGACTGTCACCTGGAGCATTTCCTTGCTTTCTGAACCAGATGAAGTCAAAATGTTGAGGTTCGTTTAATTTAAAGTTGAAGAAATCAAGATCTGGCGATTGTTCGGGGCATGGGTTCGCCGCCGTGAATTGGAACGACAGGCTATCACTTTCCCCCAAACCATCCATAGCCACGACTTGGATCGTCCCTGAGCCCGGCTCAGCAGCCCCGAGACGTAGGATGCTTCCGTCTAAGTCGATCGAAATATGCTCGGAGTTGGTGTTTGCAGAATAGCTCAAAACCTGTCCGATGGAATGGCCGAAAAACGCGTTCATATTCAACGCGACGACCGGTTCGTTCATATACCACACTGTGTCTGCCAAGCTGTGTAATACAGTAACGATGCCTACCTCATTCTCCTCTTCCTCTTGGATACCGAGGTTTTTGTCTTCCTGGCTAACCGTATCGCAACCAGTCGAGGCCAGGGTAATTATTACGTAGGCGAAAAACAAGAATATGTTGCGGATAGACATACGATTGTGATAGCGTTGGTAGCGTAACGGTTTCAGGATCAGTGATCATTAACACGATCCAGGCTACTCCCACCAGCTTCTGGCTAGAATCGTTGCTCGGCCGGGGAAATCTCGAAGACATGGCGATTCGTCAGACTTCCCCGGGAAAAATACAGTTCGCTCAAGAAAGGGGGCAACGGAAGATAAGGGTTAAGATAGCCTCCAGGATCAAGAGGATCCTGGAGGCTAGTAAATTTAATGCAGCCGATAATCGCCATCCGAGACCTACGAGACCCGAAGGGTTTTTGAAACCCTTCGGGTCTGTGCGCGGCGTTTACCGAACGCCTATATCCCAATAGACACATCTCCAAGGAATTTCGTACCCTCGAACGCCAAATTTCATCGTGTGGCCGGACTGGCACAAAAGTGGGAGGCATTTCAGCGTCGACTCCGCTCCCCGACACCCGTCCCACACCGCCATGCGACTCCTCATCACCTTTCTCCTGCTCCTCGTCACGCCGGCCGCCGCGCAAACCACCTACTACGTCGCCCCCTCGGGCTCCGACGCCAACCCAGGCACGGCCAGCGCGCCCTGGGCCACGCTCCAACACGCGGCCGACGAGGCCGATACCCCCGGCGACACGGTGAAGGTGGCGAACGGGGAGTATACCGGCTTTAACAGCCAGCACGACGGGATCGTGTTCTGTGCAGATGGGGACGAGGTCGTCGTCAATGTCGCCGGCAGCTACTCGGGGCTCGACAACATCAACATCGAAAACAACGACGACATCGTCGTCGCCGGCTTTGTCGTCCGGGATGCGCCTCGGGCGGGCATCCGCGTCGTGAATGCGGAGCGGGTGACGGTGCGCGGCAACACGGTCGGGCCCAATGGGAAATGGGGGATATTTTCGGGCTTCTCGCGGGACATCCGGGTGATCGACAATGTCACCTTCGGCTCGGCCGACGAACACGGGATCTACCTCAGCAACAGCGATGGGCCGGCCGATAACCTGACCGTCGTCGGCAATGTCTCCTACGGCAATGCGGTCAACGGCATCCAGTTTAATGGCGATTGTTACGCCGGCGGCGACGGCATCCTCGAAGGCGGCCTCATCGAGGGCAACACGGTGTACGACAATGGCGCCAAAGGCCTCAGCATCATCAGCGCGCCAGGTGTCCGCATCCAGAACAACCTCATCTACGAAAATCGACGCGGTGCGGCCGGCGCCGCCGGCATCCACCTGGTCGACGAACCCGGCTGCGGCAAACCCACGACGGACGCGATCGTTGTCAATAACACCATCATCGAGTCCCGCATGGCCGGCATCCGGATAAACGACGGCGCCACCCGGAACGTCGTGTTCAACAACCTGATCGTGAGCGGCAACCCGATCGCAGACGAGGAGGGCGGCAACGCGATCGACGGGGCCTCCAACATCACGGCGGAGGCGACAGTTGGCCTTTTCATCGATGCGGATGGGTTCGACTTCCGCCTCCTCGATGACGCGCCGGCCGTGGATGCCGGCGTGTCGACCTACCAGTCGATATCCTCCCCATCCGTCGATTTCTCAGGCTGGCCGCGCCTGGCCGGCGGGGCGCCGGACGCCGGGGCGTATGAACTCGGCAGCGAAAACAGCGTCGGCCTCGAAGATCCAGACCGCTTACCCGCCCGCCCGATGATCGGGGAGATCTACCCGAATCCCTTTTCCTCAGAAGCGACGCTGCGGCTTACCCTGCCGGCACCGCAAGGCGTGCGCGTCACCCTGTACGATCTTCTCGGGCGCATCATCCTGTCGCTGTACGAAGGGCCATCGATTGAATCTCAAGTGGTAGCCATTAGCGGAGCTTCGCTGCCGGCCGGCGTCTATGTGGTTCGGGTGGAGTCGGAAGCCGGCGCGGAAACCCGGCTGCTCGTCCGCCGGCCCTGAGGGTGATGGGTCGTTCTATGCTCCTGGCCGCCAGGCGCTGACGAGTTACGATCCGGTGAAAGGTACACGGTCATTCTGCAACACGCCGGATGAGCCGGCGTTGAGGGATGAGCTAGCCACCCACCCACCTCACGAGAACCCGCCATGTCGCTCCGCATCAACGACGTCGTCCCCAACTTCACCGCCGAGACCACCCACGGCACGATCGATTTCCACCAGTGGCTCGGCGACAGCTGGGGGATTCTCTTCTCCCACCCGAAAGACTTCACGCCCGTCTGCACCACCGAGCTGGGCACGATGGCCGGCCTGGAGCCCGAGTTCACGAAGCGCAACTGCAAAATCATCGGCCTCAGCGTGGATCCGGTTGAGAACCACAAAGCCTGGGCAAAAGACATCGAGGAGACGCAGGGCCACGCCGTGAAGTACCCGATGATCGGGGACCGCGACCTGGCGATCGCCAAGCTCTTCAACATGCTGCCGGCCGAAGAAACCGGCACCTCCGAAGGCCGCACGCCGGCGACCAACCAGACCGTCCGCACCGTCTTTATCATCGGCCCCGATAAAAAGATCAAGATGATGATGACCTACCCGATGACGACGGGCCGCAACTTCTTCGAGATCCTGCGAACGCTCGACTCGCTCCAACTGACGGCAAAACACCCCGTGTCCACGCCGGCGAACTGGAATCCGGGCGATGACATCGTGGTGTCAAACGCCGTTTCCGACGACGACGCGCGGCAGAAATTCGAAGGATTCAAAGTCCACAAACCGTATCTGCGCACGGCCAACCAGCCCCGTTGACACTCGTCGTTGTTATTCCCATATCGAGATGGCATCCGTAGGGGCGCACGGCCGTGCGCCCCTACCACACGACTGTCCGGCCTGAGTAGTTATCAGAAAAAATAGGCCCACGGCCGCGCGACCCAACGCCACGCAGTCCTGCCCGGTTGTTATCAGAATTAATAGTGGTGGATGCAGGAACGAAGGCGAGCTGGGGTCGTGAATTCAACTTGGCCGCCCAACTATGCAAACGAGTGGCAAGTTGATGCGTTGGTCCACGCTAAGGCATTCCAGATGGCTTCGAAACACATCGCTACCCTCCTGTTGCTGGCACTTATAGCCGGCTGCGACAGCCAGGACGCCGTTTCTGAATCGGACGATCGGCCGACTGTATCGATCGATCGATATTCTCTGGTCCGGGCGATTGCTGATACGGCGCTTTATACCAGCGACCGGGCTATTGTCCTTAATCTCACCGAATACATTGAAGACAAGGAAGGGAGCGGGATCTACTTTTCACTCCACGTAGATGGAGATGCAATTTTGGTGGAGCAGGCTTTTAACCAGCTATCTATCCGTCCAGTAACGGCTGGCGAAGCAACCGTGACCCTGTCATTCAAGGGTAAATCGCTCTGGCAGGAGTCCTTCGACGTAGCGGTTCGTTGCCCGACGCAACGCCCACACAATCTGGTGAGTTATTTCCCGCACGAGATTGGACAGATCTGGCACTATGCTTACAAGGCTCGCACAGATAATCCGAGGAGCTCTGGGCCGCCTACCTGGACACAAGGAGAACTTACGTGGACCCTCAGCCGTCTGGAAGATCAATGCGATTATCTCGAATTTGTGCTCGATGAGCGGTTTGTAGGCACCAGGCGTGTGTTGTATGACATCATAGACACGACGTTCGTGTATACCTGGGATAAAGCATTGATTGGCAGATTGGTGGACGACAAACTTGCGATTGAAGGCTATACCGACGGTATATACGGTGGGCTTCTCGATTCGCTTCAGTGGCTATATCCAGTTGATACATCTGACATTGTTTCTGCGGATACAAGTATCAACGCCGGGGGAGGGGGGTTATTTTCGAGGGGATATACCATAGAAAAGGGTATCGGTATTACACGTTTCTTGTTCTCTGAATACGGTCGCCAGGTCGATTCCCTTGGACTCAATTTGATTCGATAACGGTTTTTCGAGATGTATAGACTCCGTCATATGTTGCTTGGCGCGTTCCTCCTGATCACCCCCGCCATTGTTGCAACCGCCCAGCCGGCCGCCACGTTGGCCGACCTTGCTTTCATTGCCGGCCACTGGCAGGGCGAACCCGAGGGCGCCTTTATCGAGGAGATCTGGTCCGCGCCGAATGGCAATACGATGATGGGCTCCTTCCGGTATATGCAGGAAGGAGAAGCGGTCTTTTTTGAGTTGATGACCATCGACACCATCGACCCGGTCCCCACCCTCCGCATCAAACACTTCAGCGCCGGGTTGGTCGCGTGGGAGGACAAGGAGGAAGTCCATCTCTTCCCACTTGTCCGCCTTGAGGGCCAGGAGGCGGTATTCGAGCAGGCCGACGGCGAAAAGCGGCTGATTTACCGGCTGACCGGGGATGAGATGATGGTGACGCTGGAGGAGCTAAAAGACGGCGCGTGGACGGCCGAACATTTTCCCTTCCGGCGGGCCGTTCCTTAACGCCGGCTTTTTTATTTTCGGGTGGAGGTGTTACGAACAGGCGTTTGCCTGGTCTACCGATCATTTACCCCATCCGTCATGAACATCCGCTCGTTTGCCGTCCTGGCGCTATTCCTGCTGGCGCCGGCCGCCCTGGCGCAACAGGCTTCCGACATCACCCTGGACCGCCTGTTCAGCTCTCCCGAGTTCTTCGGCCAGCGCGCGGGGCAGTCCCGTTGGCTCGAGGACAACAACGGCTACACGATGCTCGAACGCTCGGAGACCGTGCCGGGCGGCGTCGATATCGTCCGCCACGACCCCTCCAGCGGTGGGCGGGATGTCATCGTGCCGGCGCAGCGGTTTATCCCCGCCGGCGGCGCGGAGCCACTCTCGATCGAGGACTACCAGTGGTCGACCGACGGACTCAAGCTCCTCCTCTACACAAATTCCCAGCGCGTCTGGCGGACGAATACCCGGGGCGACTACTGGGTGCTAGACATCGCGGACGGTTCGCTCAAGCAACTTGGCGGCGATGCGCCGGCATCGTCCCTCATGTTCGCCAAGTTCTCGCCGGACGGCACGCGGGTTGGCTACATCCAGGGGCACAACCTGTACGTCCAACACCTCGCCGACGGCCGCATCGACCCGCTCACGACGGACGGCACGGAGAAGCTGATTAACGGGACGTTCGACTGGGTGTACGAGGAAGAACTCGCCCTCCAGGATGGGTGGCGCTGGAGCCCGGACGGGCGCTCCATCGCGTTCTGGCAGCTCGATGCGTCTGGCGTGCGGGATTTCCTGATGATCAACAATACCGACTCGCTCTACTCCTACACCATCCCCATCCAGTATCCGAAGGCCGGCACTACGAACTCGTCTTGTCGCGTCGGCGTCATCCCCGCCGCCGGCGGCGACATCGTGTGGTTCGAGCCGTCGGACGACCTGCGCAACAACTACATCGCGCGGATGGAATGGGCCGCGAACTCGGTCGAGATCGTCCTCCAGCACCTCAACCGCCGGCAGAACCGGCTGGAGGTGATCCTGGGGAGCGCGCGGACCGGGGAGATGCGCACGGTGCTCGTCGAGGAAGACTCCGCCTGGGTGGATGTACAGGGTCGGGACGACTTTCGCTGGCTGGCCGCCGGCCGGAAGTTTACCTGGGTGAGCGAGCGGGATGGATGGCGCCGCGTCTACACGGCCGACCGGGCCACGGGCGCCTTGCTGCCCGTCACGCCGGCGGAGACGGATGTGTTGTCCATTGTACACATCGACGAAAAAGGCGGCTGGCTGTACTACATGGCCTCGCCGGGAAACGCCACCCAGCAATACCTCTACCGGGCCCTGCTCAACGGAAAGGGCAAGGTGACGCGGCTGACGCCGGCCACACAGCCCGGCTTCCACAGCTACGACATCGCGCCCGGCGCCCGGTGGGCGTTCCACACCTATTCCACCTTCGGAACGCCGCCGGTGACCGAACTGGTTACGCTCCCGAAGCATAAAGTCATCCAGACGGTCGTGAACAACGCGGCGCTGAAAGAACGCCTCGCCGGCCTCGATCTGGGCGAAACGCGGTTTTTCCAGATCGATATCGGTGATGGGGTGGCGCTCGACGCCTACGAGATCCGCCCGCCCGGATTCGACCCGTCACTGAAGTACCCGGTCCTCTTCCATGTCTACGGCGAGCCGTGGTCGCAGACGGTGGTCGACCGCTGGGGCGGCCACCAGTACCTGTGGCACCAGATGCTCGCGCAGCAGGGCTACATCGTGATGAGCGTCGACAACCGGGGCACCCCCGGGCCGCGCGGACGCGCCTGGCGGAAGATCGTCTACGGTGCCATCGGCGTGCTGGCCTCGTCCGACCAGGCCGCTGCCGCGAAAGCCGTGGCGGAGTGGCCGTATGTCGACGCCGAGCGCCTCGGCATCTGGGGATGGAGCGGCGGCGGCTCGATGACGCTGAACGCCCTCTTCCGGTATCCCGGGCTGTACGACACCGGGATGTCTGTCGCGCCCGTCCCGGATCAGCGGTTCTACGACACGATCTACCAGGAGCGCTATATGGGCCTCCCGTCTGAAAACGCCGAGGGCTACCGAAAGGGGTCGCCCATCACCTTTGCCGAGCACCTGGAGGACAACCTGCTGCTCATCCACGGCACCGGGGATGACAACGTGCACTACCAGGGGAGCGAGGCGCTCATCAATAAGCTGGTGCAATACAACAGGGCGTTCAGTATGATGGCCTACCCGAACCGGTCGCACGGCATCTTCGAAGGCCCGGGCACCACGCGGCACTTGTACGAACTGCTGACGCGGTACCTGAACCAGAACATGCCGGCGGGGCCGAAGGGAGAGCCGGGGTCGTGAGGAGCGCAGCGAGTCCTGACCTATTCCATTCATGACCTTTTCCAATCCCATGGCATCCCGCGAAACGACCGACGCGATCTACCGGGTAGTGTCAATCTACCTTGGCATCGAGTTTTTCTTCTTTGGGATCTCCAACTTTTCGACCGATTTCGACTTCGATGGGCGGTTCGGGTATCCGTCGTGGATCCAGATTCCGATCGGGATCGCCGAGACCGGCGCCGGCATCGGGTTGATGTTTCCCCGAACCAACCTGGTTTCACTGGTGGTGTTGATCGCCGTGATGGCCGGCGCCGTCTTCAGCCACCTGATGGCCGGCGACGGGGGCTACCCCGGGCCTGCGAAATACGTCATCTATTTCCTGCTGATGCTATATTACCGACTGAAGGTGCATCCCTGACCCCCTCCGCGCCCCCGCCCCTCCGCGGGCTACCCGTTTCCCCCATGCCGACACGCCTCCTCCTCCTCGCCGCCTGCCTCCTCGCCGGCTGCCAACCCGAGGCCGCTCCCCTGCCAACACCCCCGGCATCCAACTCGTACGACGACTTGCTCGCGCTGCACACAGACTGGCGCGCCTTCCAGCCGCCGAATGTAGTGGATGGCGTTCCGGACTACTCCCGCGCCGCCATGGCCGAGCAACACCGGGCCCTCGCCGGCTACCTGGCACGCCTCGCCGCCATCGACCCGTCGGGCTGGCCCATCGCGGAGAAGGTGGACTACCAGATCGTCCGCGCCGAGATGAACGGGTTGGACTTCGACCACCGCGTCTTGCGGCCCTGGGAGAACAATCCGGCGTTTTATACGATGCTGTTCCCGTCTCAGTCGGATGTGCCGGCGCGTGAGGGACCCGTCATCGCCGGCGCGATTGATCTCTGGCAGTACGATTTCCCGCTGACGCCGTCCGACGCCGAGGCGCTTGCCGGCCGCGTCCGGGCCATCGCGCCGCTCCTCGAACAGGCTCGCGTCAACCTGAGGGGCCACCAGCGCGACCTGTGGGTGGCCGGCGCCCGCGTGCTGGCCATACAGGCGGATGACCTGGACGCCCTCGCGGAACGTGTAGCCGGTACCCCGCTTGATGGGGATGCCCGTGAAGCCGCCGAGGCCACGCGTGCTTTTGTCGATTGGCTTGATGCCGAGGCGCATGGCAAGACCGGGGCATCCGGCGTTGGGGTGGAGAACTACGACTGGTTCCTGAAAAACGTGATGCTGGTGCCCTATACCTGGGCGGACCAGGTGGCGATGATGAAGCGTGAACTCGCCCGCGCCCATGCCGTCCTCAAACTGGAAGAACACCGGAACCGCCACCTCCCCGAACTCCAACCCATCGACGACGCGGCGGATTACGACCACAAGATGAACGCGGCCGTCACCGAATACATGGCGTTCCTGGAAGAGCAGGAGGTGGTGACCATCAAGCCGTACATGGACGACGCGCTTAGGGCACGGATCGGAACGTACAGCCCGCCCGTTAACGGCCGACGCGAGTTTTTCGGGGAGGCCAACTACCGAGACGGAGTTGTCATGCGGACCCACGGTTACCACTGGTTCGACCTCGCGCGGATGGTTGAAGAGCCACACAAAAGCCCGATCCGCCGGGTGCCGCTCCTATACAATAGCTTCGTCAGCCGCGCCGAGGGCATGGCGACAGGGATGGAGGAGATGATGATGCACGCCGGCCTGTTCGACAGCCGGCCGCGCGCCCGCGAGCTGATTTATGTCCTGCTCGCCCAACGGGCCGCTCGCGCCCTGGGGGATTTGTACATGCACGCCAACATCTTCACGATGGACGAGGCCATCCAGTATGCCTCCGACTGGACGCCCCGGGGCTGGCTGCCGACGGATGGCGAGACCGTCCGTTTTGAACAACATCTGTACCTGCAACAGCCGATGTACGGGACCAGCTATCTGGTTGGTAAAATCCAGATCGAGGATCTCATCGCGCGGATGGCGCGTCAGCAGGGAGATGCGTTCACGCTGAAGGGGTTCATGGACGCTGTCGATGGCGCCGGCATGATCCCGATGGCACTGATCGCGTGGGAACTCACGGGCGACGATGAACCCGTAGCAGGATTAATGGCTCCGTGAGGGGGCTACGGGGGTGTCTTTCTGGTCAAAAAATGGATCCTGACATGAAATTCGCATCCTATTTTGAACTCGGCCACCCGGTTCGCATGATCACCGGTATTCTGGGTATCCTTTTCTTCATGGTCTTGTCGCAACTCCGCCCCAACGAAAAGTACATCTCTCTGGTGTTCGTTTTTATGGGGCTCGTGGGGTTGATGCGTGACCTGCAGAAGCGCCGGCAGGCGGAGCTTGGCAGTGGGCAGATCGAGCAGTAACCAGCCCTTGCGCAAGGCATTCCTACATAGCCTTTTTCTGATCGCCTTACTCGTCGGCGGCGCTGGCATCAGCCGGGCGCAGGTCGCCGGCCGTGTCGTGGACGCCTCTGACGGGGCTCCGCTGGCGGACGTACACGTGTTCGTGGCCAGCTCGGCCTACGGCGACATCACGGGGCCGGAGGGCACGTTTACCATCGAGGATATCCCGCCCGGCGCCTACCAGCTGGTGGTGTCGATCCTCGGGTATGTCCCCGAAACCCGTACGCTCACGATAGAGGCCGGCGTTCCGCAGGAGCTGTCCATTCGGCTATCGAAGGCGATTTACACGGTCGGCGAAGTGTCGGTGACAGCCAATCGGAGCCGCCGGCGAACCCGCGATCTAGAACGGTTTTATGCCCTGTTTCTGGGGCAGACGCCAAACCGCAGCGGCTGTGAAATCTTGAATCCAGAGGTGCTCGACCTGGAAGACGCGGAAGGAACGTTCACCGTTTCCGCCATTGCACCGCTCATGATTGAAAACCGGGCGCTGGGATATCGCCTGACCTATGTTCTTCGCCAGTTTAGCGCCCGATCCAACGAACACCGCTATCTGGGGGAGCCTTTTTTTGAGGCCTTGACACCGAACAATGCCCGGGAGGAGCGTCGATGGGAAAAAAATCGGCGGGAGACCTACATCGGGTCGATGGCCCATTTCCTGCGCTCCGCGGCACGTGGAGTGGCGGAAGAAGAGGGATTTAGGACGTTTTTGTTCGATCAGCCTTCCTGGTTGATGACCTACCTCGATTTCCGAAAGGCCGCGCGTGAGGAGCAGGCAGACGTCGTGATAGACTCGCTGATCCTGCCGGGACGCGCATCCTACGAGCGCGTATTACGGCTGCCGGCATTTCTGCATGTCGTCTATTTGAACGAATCGATGCACCCGGGTTTCTATCCTGGCCGCAAGCGGTACACCGGCATGCCCGAGCCCCAACTCTCGGTTCTGGAGCCTCTGCTCGAGTATGTGCCGTTCAATGAGCAGGGCTTTCTGCACGAGTCTTTCGGCGTGGCCCGGTACGGTTACTGGAGCTGGAAAAGCAGTGTTTGCGACATGCTGCCTCTGGGTTGGACGCCACCGTAAGGGTGCACGGGTGCAACGTGTAAGTTCAAGGTTCAAGGTCTTGTGTTCCTTGAACCTTGAACTTTACACATTAAACGCTGAGCCCTAAGTACACGACAAAAAAATGATCTGACCGCAGGGGTTGTTAGCTTGGTTTGGTTCCAAACAACCCAAGCCACCCCCCGGTCAGATCATGGATCATGTTATTGCATTGCAGCAGCTTCTGCAAGTTCATATTCCCTGGA
>JBGSPJ010000329.1:0-17600 GCA_041738655.1 Rhodothermales bacterium
GCGTCATGGAGCAGTCCAAGCGCTTCTTCGGTGAGCCGGCCAGCGAGGTCCGCCTCGGCGAGGAAGCGAGCGGCACCGGCATCACTCATGCTCCGGGCATTGGGCGTCTGGTGGTCCTCCGCCACGTTGGGCGACGGCACCAGGATCGCCGGCGTACCGGTGATCATCAGTTCGCTGCAGGTGATGGCGCCGGCGCGGGCCAGCACGGCATCCGCCGCCGCGTAGGCGAGGTCCATGCGGTCGATGTATTTGAGCAGGATCAGACGCTCATGCGGCTTTATGCGCGCCTGGACGCGGTCGAAGTACAACGACCCCGTTTGCCATATCACGTACACATCCGGTTCGGCAAGCAGGCGTTCGAGGTGCGCCTCCATCGCCGTATTCAGCGCGGCGCTTCCCAGCGATCCCCCGAACACCAGAAGCGTACGCCCGGTCTCGGGTACACCGAAGTGGCGCCGCGCCTCGGCGCGATCCACGTCGACCAACGCCGATCGTGTCGGGTTGCCGCTGATGACGCACCGTTTCGCATCGAAGAAGCGTTTCGCTTCCGGGAAGGCGAGATGGATCGATGTCGCCATCTTCCCCAGGATCTTGTTCGTCACCCCGGGGAACGCGTTCTGCTCCTGGATGACGATCGGCCGGCCCAGCACCCGTGCCGCAAGCAACACCGGCCCGGCCACATAGCCGCCTGTGCCGACGACAACATCGGGGTCGAAGGCCCGAACCAGACTCAGGCTCTGCGCAAATCCTTTGGCGACTTTCAAGGGAAAGCCCAGATTGCGCAGCGGCTGTTTCCGGTGGAAACCTTGCACGACGATCGGGTGGATGGGGTAGCCGGCCTGCGGCACGGCCTTCCACTCGATCCGATCCTCCGTCCCCGCAAAGGCCACCGCCGCCCGCGGCTCCAGCGCACGGACGGCATCGGCGATGGCGATCGCCGGGTACACGTGCCCTCCCGAGCCGCCGCCGGCGAAGAGGACGCGTGGTGCGCGGGATGGGGTGTGGTCGGTGGTCATGAATGGCGTGTTCGGTGCATCCGCGCTTATTTCACCTGCCGGCTGATGTTGAGCAAGATGCCCATCATCACGCCGTTGGCCAGGATCGAGGTACCGCCGTACGAGACAAACGGCATCGGCAACCCCGTGACCGGCAACAGGCCGCAGGTGACGCCGGCGTGCACGAATCCGTACATGGCCACCGTCGTCGTGAGCCCCACCGCGAGGAACATCCCGAGCGGATCCGGCGCGTGCCGGGCCACCCGCAGGTACCCTCGGAAGAGCAGGACCAGAAAGAGGAAGAGCAGGGCCAGGGCCCCAAGCATCCCGTATTCCTCGGCGATAATGGCGAAGATGAAGTCGTTGTAAGGCGCCGGCAGGAAGTCCCGCTGAATGCTTTTCCCCGGCCCCTGTCCGGTGATGCCGCCCAGCGCGAAGGCGATCATCGACTGGCGCATCTGGTAGCTTTGTTCGACCTCGATATCGTCCACCTGCTCCGTCCCGTCGGTCAGCAGGCGCATCCCCAGAAACTCCTCGAGACGATACATTCGCGCCTCCGAGGAGATGAGGAATAACGTGGCCAGGAGGATCGTCACCAGACCCAGCCCGCCGAGTTGCAGGATATGGACGCGGGCCACGAAACACATCAAGACCACCGAGGCCAGCACGAGTGAAGCCGTCGACAAGTCCTCCATCCCGATAAGCACCACGGTGAGGATGATCCACGCGAAGAGCGGCGCGAAGGCACGTCCAAAGCTCTCGATGTACGTCTGCTTCCTCGCGAGCAACATGGCCAGATAGACCAGCAACGATACCTTGGCCAGCTCCGCCGGCTGGAACATCATGCTGCCGAACTGGAGTGCGCGTTGGGCGCCGCCCAGCGAGACGCCAATGAGTTGGACCAGCACCAGTAGCCCCGTTCCTACGATCAGGGCCGGCCGGCTGTAGCGGACCACCACGTGGTAATCGATCCGGCTAAACAGTAGCATCACGCCAATGCCGAGCCCGATATGCAGCACATGGCGAAGCATCAGCCCCGTCACGTTGCCCTCCGCTTTGGTAGCGGCCAGATAGCCGATAGCGCTATAGACGGCCACAACCCCGATGGCGCCCAACCCCATCACCACCCACAGGATGTATTTATCCAGGGGCGGACGGGTGGCGGTCGCCACGTTCGATTTCGGTTGCCGTTTGTTCATGGTAGAAGGGTTCAAGGTTTCAGGTTTCAGGTTCAAGGATCTGCGAGTGTCTCATTGAACCTCGAACCTTCCCCCTTAAACCGAATCATTTACAAAGCCCTGACCAGTTGCCGAAAAATGTCCCCGCGTTCTTCGTAGTTCTTGAACTGGTCGAAGGAGGCGCAAGCCGGGCTCAGGAGCACAACATCGCCGGGTTGCGCCAGTCGGCGCGCGGTGGCGACAGCTTCCGCCATCGAGGCTACCTCGATGGCTTCCGGCGCCAGGACGCCCAGTTCGCGCATCACCGTGCCGGCGCTTTCGCCGAGCGCGATCACGGCTCGGCTTCGTTCCTTCACGAGAGTTTTGATACTTTCGTAGTCATTTCCCTTGTCGCGCCCGCCGGCGATCAACACCACTGGCCGCGTCATGCTTTCGAGCGCGTACCAGACCGCGTTGACATTGGTCGCCTTCGAGTCGTTGATGTAGTGCACCCCCTCGAAGTCGCGCACAAACTCCAGCCGATGCGGCACGCCTTCGAAGCTGGCGAGGCTCTCGCGGATGGCATCCGCGCTGACCTCCATCGCCCGGGCGGCCATCGCGGCGGCGAGCGAGTTGTATAGATTGTGCCGGCCCGGCAGGGCCAACTGGTGATTCTCCATGAGCCGTATCTCTTCCTGATGTCTCCGAAGCACGAGCTCCGTACCCCGGAGGAATGCGCCGGCGTCGAGCACCTCGTCCAGGCTGAACCCGAGTGCCTCGCATCCCTGCGCCTTCGCCGCCGGAGGCACGCGATCCCGAAGCAACCCGTCGTCGTGGTTGTAGACGACGACATCGCCCGGACCCTGGTTTTCGTGCAGCCGCAGTTTGCTCGCCGCGTACGCCTCGAAGCGGTATCCGTACCGATCGAGATGATCCGGAGTGATGTTTAATTGCACCGCCACGCGCGGTCTGAAGGTGTCGATATGGTCCAGCTGGAAGCTCGAGATCTCCAGCACGACCACGTCGTCGGGCCGAGCCTCCCGGGCGATATCCGAAAAAGGGAATCCGATATTCCCGGCCACATGTACGGTCCGGCCGGCCTGTTTAAAGAGGTGGCCGAGGAGGCTGGTGGTGGTCGTCTTACCGTTCGAGCCGGTGACCGCCACGATCGGTGCACGGCAGAACCAGCTGGCGACTTCGATTTCGGACACCACCGGCAGACCGCGCCCCAGGGCATCCTGGATGAGCGGCGCCGTTGTCGGCACGCCCGGACTGATAACCACGAGGTCGGCCTCCAGCGCACGGGGCGTGTGACCGCCGGCCTCCACCGCGACACCCGCGGCCATCAAGGCGGAAATTCGCCCCTCTTCGACGGGCCCACGATCCGTGAGGAACACCCGCGCCCCGGCCTTCGCCAGCAGAAACGCCGCCGAAAAGCCGCTTCGCGCCGCTCCAACGATGGTTATGTCCCGTCCGGTGACGTCGGTCATCTAAGCGGATTAATGTTTAATGTCCAATGTGTAATGACTTCCTTTAGTGAAGTCGCAGCATCAACAGCGAAGCGATCACCGTGATCGCCGTCACGATCCAGAAGCGGACGGCAATTTTAGCTTCATGGACCCCCATCGCCTCGAAGTGGTGATGGATGGGCGCCATGCGAAACACCCGTTTGCCGGTACCCGTCTTCCGTCGCGTGTATTTGAAGTAACTCGTCTGGATGACGACGGAGAGGGTCTCGATGAAGTAGATCGCGCAGAGCAGCGGAAGCAGCAGCTCGATGCGGATCATCAAAGCGAGGGCGCCAACGGCGGCGCCCAGAGCCAGCGAACCCGTATCGCCCATAAAGACCGATGCCGGGTAGCCGTTGTGCCAGAGAAAACCGAAGCAAGCGGCGGCCATGGCGATGGCAAAAACAACCAGTTCGCTGGCGCCGCGGAGGTAGATGATGTTGAGGAACTCGGCGAAGTCGACGCGGCCGGCGCTGTACACCAGCGCCGAAAGCCCGAGGCCCACGATGGCCGTCACCCCGGCGGCCAGCCCATCCAGCCCATCCGTGAGGTTGACGGCGTTCGAGACAGCCGTGACGATAAACACCGCGACAGGGATGTAGACGATCCAGCCGAGGTCGAGGTCGGTACCGAGCCACTCCTGGAAAAACGCGTAGTCGAACCGGACGGAATCGACAAAGGGGATAAACGGCAGATACGTTTGGGCGCGGACCTCCTGAAACAGCGGGTGGAAATACAGCACGCTGCCGAGGATGATGCCGATGCTCACCTGCCCGATCAGCTTGATCCGCGCCGGCAGCCCGCTTTTGTCCCGTTTCACCACCTTGATATAGTCGTCGGCGAATCCAAACGCCCCCATCCAGGCCGTTACGAGCAGGATGAGCCAGATGTACACCTGCCCGATGGCGCCCCAGAGCAGTGTGGCGCCGAGGACCGAGATGAGAATGATGACGCCCCCCATGGTCGGCGTGCCGGCTTTATGGGAGTGGTCAACCGCGCCGGCACGGGCGCCTTCCCGAACCTGTTCGCCGATCTGACGCTTCCGCAGCCACGCAATAATGTGGCGCCCCGCGTACAGCGAGATGATCAACGCCGTGATAGCCGCCAGCGCCGCCCGGTTGTTAATGAACCGAATCGCCTGGAAGCCTGGCGGCTGATACAATTGCTCCAGATAATCAATGAGGTAGTACAGCATAGCTCACGTTGCGCGTTTCAGGGCCCAAACCATTTCCTGGCTTCCTCGCGATCGTCGAACGGGTATTTCTGGGTGCCGATCACCTGGTAGGGCTCATGGCCTTTTCCGGCGACCAGAATCACATCGCCGGGCTCGCTCCGGTCCGCCGCTACGGCGATGGCCTCGCGGCGGTCGACGACCCAGAGGGCGTCTCCCGGCCGGCTCATGCCGCGGCGAATATCGTTGAGGATGGCGTCGGGATCTTCGGTCCGCGGGTTGTCGCTGGTGACAACGACGCGATCAGCGCCGGCTTCGGCGATACTTCCCATAATCCGGCGTTTGTCCCGGTCGCGATCGCCGCCGCAGCCAAAGAGGCACCAGAGGCGCGCGCCTACCGGCATCACCTCGCGAACGGCGCGGAGGATATTCTCCAGCGCGTCCGGGGTGTGGGCGTAGTCGACGATCACGGTGCGTTGCCGGCTTACGTGCAGGTATTCGAATCGTCCGGGTACGGGCGGTGCTTCGGACAGGGCGTCCAGCACTTCGGCGGCGGGATACCCCATGGACCGGCCGGCGGCATACGCGGCGGCCAGGTTGTAGGCATTAAAGGCACCGACAAGCCGAAATGCCCGGTCGATCCCATCCACCTGCAAACGCAATCCATCGAGCCGGCTCTCCCGGATCTCGAAGCGGATATCGGCCCCCGGGTTACGTCCATAGGAAAGGCGTCGGGCGCGGGTGTCGGCCACCATGGCGGGGCCGGCCGGATCGTCGGCGTTGTACACCGCGCCGGCGGCCGGGGCAAGGTCGTCGAACAGTCGTTTCTTGGCGTCGCGATACGCCTCCATCGTACCGTGGTAGTCGAGGTGATCACGCGTCAGATTCGAAAAAATGGCGGCCTCGAAGGCGAGCCCTCGTACACGTTCCTGCATGAGCGCGTGGGAAGAAACCTCCATACTCGCCGCCGTGCAGCCTTCGTCGACCATGCGCCGGAACAGGCGGTTGGTGTCGAGCACGTCGGGCGTCGTATGCGAAGCTTCCATCACCTCGGCGCCGATCCGGTACTCGATCGTGCTCAGAAGCCCGGTCTTATGTCCGAACGCTCCGAGCATATGATGCATCAGAAAGGCCGTTGTGGTTTTGCCATTGGTGCCCGTGACCCCTACAAGCCGGAGGCTTCGGGTCGGATCGTCGTAGAAGCAGGCGGCCAGCTCCGCCAGGGCGGCGCGGGCGTCGCCCACCTGTACGAAGGCGATGCCGGGAAAGCGCTCGCGCACTCGCTCCGGCATCGCCTCGCACACGATGGCAATGGCTCCGTTTAGAACAGTCTTTTCAATGAACAGATGCCCATCGGTCTGGCCGCCGCGTATGGCGACGAACAGTCCACCGGGCCCGACCTTCCGGCTGTCATTGGCCAGATGGTCGATGTACTGAATCTCTGTATGTCCCAGCTGGTGCTGGATCAACCCCGCGCGGGCGAGGCGGTCCGTCAGCTCCTGTATCGTTTTCATCATGCGCTCGCGTTGGCTTCACCGGCGGCACCAGTCGGCCGTCGACGACCGCCGGCGCATCATCGGCAGCGTACTACGGCAACCGATGGCAGGGGCTGACCCGCGGCTGGCGACTGGCTGACGACCATGCCATCCCCCTCGATGCGCACGTCGACGCCCAGCGCATCGAGCCAGCGCACGGCCTGCCGCAGGCTGAGACCCGCGAGGTCAGGCATCCGTGAAACCGCCGAGACGGTGTCCACTTTCGCCGTCCGCAACGTGGCGCGGGTGCCGGAAAACGCCGTCTCGCCCGGCGCCGGCGACTGCTCGCCGACGGTCCGGAACAGGCTTTCCTCGTCCGTATCCCGGACGTCAAATCCCGCCGACATCATCCGGCTGGAAGCGATGGCGACTGGCAGCCCCACCACCCGCGGTGTAAATCGTCCTTCGGCCCGTGGCGGATAGGCGCCGGCCACCAGCTGCTCGGCCAGATCCGGTTTGGAACCGACCCATCGCCGCGCGATACGCTGAAAGATGGGCGCCGTGATGACGCCGCTGTCTCCTCGTTGCTTTGGCTCGGCAAGGATCAGTAAAATGGCCACCTCCGGCTTGTCGGCCGGGAAAAAGCCCACATAGGAGACGCGGTGCAATTTGTCGTCGTAATTCCCATTTACCAGGACGCGCGCCGTGCCGGTCTTGCCGGCGATCCGCAAGCCTTCGATGTGCGCCGATCGGGCCGTGCCCGTCTCGACGACGTCTTCGAACGCCGGCAGTAGCGCCCGCGCCGTCTGCCGCGAAAAGGCGCGCCGGATGGAGTCGGGCGACGCCTCCCACCGGAGGTTGCCCCCGGTATCGCGACGCTCGGCCACGATGTACGGCTTGAGCAGTACGCCACCGTTGGCCAGCGCGCTGTAGGCCGAGAGAATCTGGAGCGGCGTAACGTCCACTTCATACCCGATGCTGATCGACGTCTGAGACGTTCCGCTCCACTCTCGGGGTTTTTTCAGGACGCCGTCCACTTCGCCGGGCAGGTCGACCCACGTGCGCTGCCCGAAACCCATATTGCGCGCGTATTGATAAAACACGCCGCGATCGAGTCGCGTCGCCGTTTTCCCGATGGCGATGTTGCTGGACTTGGCGATGGCCTCGGCGAAGGTGATCGTGCCGTAGCCATGGATGTCGTGCAACGGCCGGCCATCCACGACAGCGAAACCGTTACCTGTTTCAATGGAATCCGACAGCGCGATCACGCCCTGCTCGACGGCGGCGACCGCCGTAACCAGTTTAAACGTCGACCCCGGCTCTACCCGGTCCGTAATCGCCCGATTGCGCCGCGCCGCCTCGCTAAAGAGATGCGCCCGGTTGGGGTCGTACGTGGGTACGTTCGCCATGCCCAGGATGGCCCCGTCAAAGGGGTTCATCGCAATAGCCGTCCCCCACACCGCCCCAGTGGCTTCGACGCCGGCGGCGAGTTCTTCGTGGAGGATCGACTGGAGCACAAGGTCCAGCGTGAGCACCAGGTTCTCGCCGTTTTTGGGCTCCACCACAGCGCCATCGACATCGGCCCGGATCCTGCCGGAGCGGTCCCGCTGGAACATCCGCTCCCCGGGGGTCCCCTTCAGGTAGTCGTTGTACTGCAGTTCCAGCCCGTCCAGCCCCTGGCCATCGCTGCCGACATGGCCGAGGACGTGCGCCACCGAGGCGCCGTGGTTGTACCGCCGGCTGTACGCCGGCGTCAGCACGAGCCCGGGCACGCCCCATGTTTCGAGACGCTCTTTTTGCTCTTCGGTCAGATTCCGCATGAGCACGGCATACTTCGGGCTCGAGCGGGTCGAAACCGCGCGGCGAAAATCACCGGCCGGCCGGCCGGTGAGCTGAGACATTTTGTCAAAGAACGATTCCGCCACTTCGGGCGTGAAGCCCTCGACCGTGGGATCGATGGCAAGCTGGTAATTCGCGGTGTTGACCACCAGCGCGCGCCCCTCGCGGTCGTACACGCTGCCCCGCATGGCGGGAATCGTGACGGCTGCGCTGGCCTGTCGCTCGCCCGCGTCGCCCAGTTCCGAGCTTTCGGTGACATAGATCCAGATCAGCCTGCCCGCGATAAACACGGGCAGCACACCGAGTAGCACCAGCACGAGGTACATACGCAGTTGTATGTTTTCTCTGGCTCCCATGCGTCTACAGCGTAGCTCTTCTGGCGATGAACACCCCGCTCACTCCGGCTGCTGCCAGGTGATCGCGGGTCCGTACATGATGTCTTCCTCGAGGCCGAGCGCGCGCGCCCGCTCGTAGATGGCGGCCGGCCCGGTCATCTGGTCCAGCACGCCATGATATCGATTCACTTTCAACTCCAGCCGCAGGTGCTCTTTCTTGGCGCGCTCCACCCTGGACAGGACCTCCTGCGTGGCGTAGACGTGCCGCACGTAAAAGCCCAGCACAAGGCCAACCGCGACGATGTACAGCGCAAACCGAACCGTGGGCACCTGACCCAGGAACGCGTTGGCGCTCACGTTCGCGCGGAGTGGCATCGCCCGTTCGTTACCAACGGCCAGATCACTCCATCCCGGCAGGGTATCCACCCCGTCGGCCATCGTTTCGGCCATCCATTGCGATACGGGCTGACGCGAACGCACCTGGGGAGGGGCCTGGTTTAGGGGCGTGCGCGCCGGCCGTTTCCGGCGCTCAGGCCGGATATGTGTCGTGCTCGTGCTGCTCATAGGAACAGATTGTCCCGAGGGACAATCGATACAGCGTTACAAAATTAGATGCGTTCTGCGAGGCGCAACCGTGCGCTACGGGCTCGTGGATTGGCGGCGATCTCGGCGTCGTCGGGCGCCACGGATTGACGGGTCAGCGGTCGCCACGGCGACTCGGTGTTTCCGTACAAGTCGCGCGGCACATCACCTTCCAGATTTCCGGCGCGCATGTAGCGCTTTACCCGGCGATCTTCCAGGGAGTGGTAGCTGATAATGGCCAGGCGCCCGCCCGGCCGGATGTACTGTGTGGCTGCCTCAAGCACGCGCTCGAGTACGCCCAACTCGTCATTTACCGCTATCCGAATGCCCTGAAACACCCGGGCGAGCGTCTTCTGCTCATCCCGAAAGGGAACCGCCGCCCGCACCAGATCGGCCAGCTGACGCGTCGTCTCCACCGGTCGCGATGCCACGATGCGCCGCGCGAGCTGACTGGCGCGCGGCTCTTCGCCATACGCCCGCAGCACCCGCCGCAACTCGGCCTCCTCCCAGCGATTGACGATCTCGTCCGCCGTAAGCGGCGCACGATCATCCATCCGCATATCCAGCCCGCCTTCACCCCGGTGACTGAATCCTCGCACCGGCGTATCCAGCTGGTGCGAAGACACCCCGAGATCAAGCAGCAGGCCATCGATCGCCGAAAAACCAGCTTCATCCAGCAGCGCCCCGAGGTTTCCAAAATTCCCACGCAGCAACTGGAGCCGGCCGGATTCCAGCGCAACCCGCAGCCGGATCCCGACCGCTTCGAGCGCTTCGGCGTCCTGATCGATACCGATCACGCGCCCGCCCTCATCGAGGGCATCCAGCAGGGCCGCCGCATGGCCGCCGCCGCCCAGCGTGGCATCTACATAGACACCTCGCCGATTGGTCACAAGCCCCTCTACAACAGCATCACAAAGAACAGGCGCGTGGTACGCCGAGGCATAACGAAGCCATGCCCCGGAGCGCTTCTGCGCTCCTCTGTCGTCCGCATCTGGCATGACGCCACCCGACTCCGTCACGGCGATCCCATGACACGCTCCGCCAGGTTCTGGTAGTCATCCACATGCGTCCCGGCATAGGATTCAAAATTCGTGGGATCCCAGATTTCGATGTGATCCAGCGAGCCGATGATCAGGGCGCTCCCGCCCGGCGTGATGCCGGCAAACTCGAGAAGCGGCCGGGCGATGGCGATACGACCCTGGCCATCCAGCGCCATCTCGTCCGCCCACATCAGAATCGTGCGCAAAAAATCGCGCGACTCCTTGTTGTACATGTTCAGCTCGCGCATCTCCATCTCCATCCGCGCCCAGTGATCCAACGGGTAGAGAAATATGCACTTCTCAAACCCCCGCGTGATCGTAAAGGTGTTCTTGGCCTCCGGGCTCAGGGCCGCACGCATCTTGGCCGGTATCGCTACCCGCCCCTTTGCGTCAACCGAATATGCAGCCTGTCCCTTGAAGCCGGCCATGATCGCTCACGTGTTACCTGAAGTGGCGCCACACAACACCTTTATCTACTGGGCTGGTTCCCCACTTTTCCCCACAATTCCCCCAATCTACCAAATTTGATGTGAAGATCAAGTTATTGTTGAGGTAAAACATCGCCCCAGAGAAAAAAAAGTGCCCACAAACATCCCGGATAATCCGAAATCATATATTTAGATATATGATTTTACTTGATGTAAAACATGAACTGGCCGGCGGGGAATCGTGGGGAGTTTAGGCGCTACCGCACCCAAGACACACATTCCTTGAAGGGAAATTCGCCTCAACGGGACCCGATTTCAGAAAGAAATGGGAAGGATATGAAAAAAAGTGGGGAATCGTGGGGAAATGAGGGGACTCAGGTTCGACCGAGAAGGGTGTACTGGTGCTGCCTGTCCCGAAACGCACGGCGCTGCCCCTCAGTGAGGGTGTGGGCGCAACGAGGGCACGAAACGCCCTCTTCGAAGAGTTCGGACTGTCTGTCGGACTCGGCCAGGGGCCGGCCGCACCCCCTACAGGCCTCGTACGCGCCGGGCGCCAGGCCGTGGCGGACCGACACGCGTTCATCAAACACAAAACACTCGCCCTCCCACTGGCTCTGCTCGGGGGGCACGGTCTCGAGATAATGCAGAATGCCGCCCCGGAGGTGATAGACTTCCGAGAACCCTTGCTCCAGGAGATAGGCGGTCGCCTTTTCACACCGGATTCCGCCGGTGCAGAACATGGCCAGTTTACGATCGCGTGCGGGGTCGAGCCGGGCATTGACGTACGCGGGGAAGTCGCTAAACGCCTCCGTCCCGGGATCCTCGGCGCCACGGAAGGTGCCTATTTCTATTTCGTAGCTATTCCGGGTGTCGATGACGCGAACGTCCGGATCCGCGATCAGGGCGTTCCACTCCGCCGGCTCGACATAGACGCCTGGCCGGGTTGGATCCACGCCGGAAACGCCGATCGAGATGAGCTCCTGCTTCGCCCGAACCCGCAGCCGTTTGAATGGGATCGCCGGCGCCAACGATTCACGCGGCGCAAGATCGGCCAGCCGCGGGTCGCGCCGGAGGAAGTCCAGCACGGCATCGATCCCGCCCCGGCGGCCGGCGATCGTACCGTTGATGCCCTCGCCCGCCAACAACAGGGTGCCGCGCACGCCGGCCTCCTGGCACACAGCCAGCACAGGCGCCCGCAGCGCCAGGTAGTCGGGCAAGGCGACAAATTTATAGAGCGCCGCCACGACGATGTCGGACCCAGGGCCCAAGAGTTCATCACGTACCATCGTTCTACCAGGCGGCGGGCACGACAGGTCGCGCCATTGCGGGATTGTGCATCATCACGGCGGACCTCATACCCGGGCGGCGGCCAGCTTGTTGGCTTTTGCGCCACGGCGGGGACGCGGGGACTCCAGCATGTCCTGCTCCTTCGCGTACGCCACACAGGCTTCGACGAACGAGGCAAAGAGTGGATGCGGCCGGCCTACCGTCGAGCGGTACTCCGGGTGGAATTGAACCCCCAGGAACCAGCGCTTCTCGGGCAATTCGATGATCTCCACGAGGTCGCGGTCCAGGTTCATCCCCGTGAACTGCATGCCTCGCTCCAGGAGTTTATATCGCAACACGTTATTCACCTCGTACCGGTGGCGATGCCGCTCCCGGCTGGCCGTGGTCCCGTAGATCGCCCGCGCGCGCGACCCTTCCACCAGGGAGCAGTCGTAGGCGCCAAGCCGCATCGTGCCCCCCATGTTCATGATCTTTTTCTGCTCCTCCATCATATCGATCACGGGGTGGAGTGTGTCCTTGCGGAACTCGGTCGAGTGAGCATCCCCCCAGCCACATACATTGCGGGCAAACTCGATGACCGCGCATTGCATGCCCAGGCAGATCCCGAAAAAGGGCAGATCGTTTTCCCGCGCATACTGTACGGCCGCCAGCTTGCCTTCGATGCCGCGATCGCCAAAGCCAGGGGCCACCAGCAGGCCGGCCACATCGGCCAGGGCATCGGCCACATTGCCCGCCGTCAGGTCGTCGGACAGGATGTACTTCACCTCGACCTGCACGCCGTTCGCGACGCCGGCGAGGATGAAGCTCTCGGAAATCGATTTATATGCGTCCTGGTGGACCACATATTTCCCCACCAGCCCGATCCGCACCTTGCCGGCGGGATTTTTCAGCCGCCGCAGAAAGTCGTTCCACGCATCGAGCCCATCCGCCCGGTCCGGCGCCTGGTCGTTACCCACCTGCAGGCGCTCCAGCACGATCTCCGCGAGCTGTTGCTCTTTGAGCAGGAGCGGTACTTCGTAGATGGACTCTGCGTCCAGCGCGACGATCACGGCGCGGGGGTCGACATTGCAGAATTGTGCGATCTTGCGGCGCAGATCCAAGTCCAGCGGATGCTCCGACCGGCACACCAACAGATCGGGCTGGAGACCGTGCGAGAGGAGGATCTTCACCGAATGCTGCGTCGGCTTCGTCTTCAGTTCGCCGGCCGCCTGCAAGTACGGCACCAGGGTGAGGTGCACGTTCAGCGTATTTTCGCTCCCGAGCTCGTAGCGCAGTTGCCGAATGGCCTCCAGATAAGGCTCGCTCTCGATATCGCCCACCGTACCCCCGATCTCGGTGATCACCACATCGTACTCGCCGGTCTCCCCGAGCTTGAGCATCCAGTGCTTGATCTCGTCGATGATATGCGGCACCACCTGAACGGTCTTGCCCAGATAGTGGCCGGCGCGTTCCTTGGTGATCACCTCCAGATAAACACGCCCCGTGGTGACGTTATTCGCCTGGCTGGTCGACCGCCCCAGAAACCGTTCGTAGTGCCCGAGATCCAGATCCGTCTCCGCCCCGTCGTCCGTTACGTACACCTCCCCGTGTTCATACGGATTCATGGTGCCGGGGTCGACGTTGATGTAGGGGTCGAACTTCTGGATCGTGACCCGCAGGCCGCGCGCCTCGAGCAACCGACCGAGGGAGGCCGCAAAAATCCCTTTGCCCAGCGAGGAGGTCACCCCACCGGTTACGAAGATATACTTGGTGTGCACGACTGGAATGCGATTCGAGTGGATAATGCCGAATAGAAGGCCGGACGCCGGACCGGGGGACTACACGCCGGCGGGCACACAAGAGATGCCCGGCCAACATACGAATCGACACATCCAAAATCGACAAGCGGTCGGAAATTGGTTTAAGGTTCAAGGTTTGGGGATCAAGGATCCCTCCCTTGAACCTTAAACCTCAAACCTTAAACCCTTTTCCCCACGACAATGACCCCCGTGCCGGCCGGATTCGACCGGCGCACGTCGATCGCGTGTAGCACGAGGCCGATGGGCAGGACGGGGAGGTAATACAGCGGGAGCAGAACGATGAAAAGCCGGCTCCAGCCCAGCAGCTTCATAGGGTATTTGATCATCAGCCGCCAGGCAAGCGAGCCATAGCTCCCGTAGGTGTAAAATGCCCGAACGGGGGTGATGCCGGCGTCGACCAGCTTTTCTTGCAGCGCCTCCAGGTTGTAGCCGTCGCGGACGTGTTCACCAATAAAACTCGCCTCCTCCCCCACGCCAACGTCCGAGCCGCCAAGGTCGGACGGGGTGTTGATCAGCACATGCCCCCCGGGCGCCAGGACACGCGCGAAATGCCGAAAGACGGCGCGATCGTCTTCGATATGCTCCATGACATCGACCGACAGGATCAGGTCGAACGGCCCCTCCGCCTGCAGGTCGGTCAGGTCCTCATACGCCGTCTCCACCCGATCCGCGAACCGCGTCTGGTCGATGAAGCGTCGGAGGTTGGCGAGATAATCGCGTTTGACATCCACCGCCAGCACGTGGGCGCCGGGGAAGGTGCGTACGATGAAGTGAGCGTATTGCCCGAAGCCCGTGCCGGCGTCCAGCACCCGCAACGAGGCCCCTCCGCGGTAGGCCGTCAGCCGCCGGCGCAACTCCCGATGCACATGCCAGGCGCGCAGGAAAAACAGATCCAGCAACGCATAAAAGCTCCGCTGCAGCAGCGGACGCCGGCAGAAAAATCGGCCCAGGGAGTCCTTGATGGGATCGTAGTCCACGGAAGGGTTTAAGGTTCGAGGTTTAAGGTTTAAAGTCCGGAGGGCCCCTGCAGGATCAATCCGCGAGACGGGCCAGGGCATCGTAGAGTCGATCCCAGCTATACTTCGTTTTCTCCCCGCGCACCCCAGCCGTCAGCCGATCCTGCCAATCCTCCTCAAAAAAACGGATGATCGCGGCGGCGAGCGCGGGAGCGTCGGCGGGTGGAACGACAAAGCCGGCGCGCTCGTGGGGCACCACTTCGGCCAGGCCACCGACATCGGTGACGATCAGCGGCTTCTCGAAATGGAAGGCGATCTGCGCCACGCCGCTCTGGGTGGCGGAACGATAGGGCTGCACGACCACATCGGCAGCGCCAAAGTAGGCCGGCACGGCGTCGGCCGGAATATACGTCAGGTCAAAACGCACATGCCGTTCGAGCCCGTGGACGCGGACAAATTCGAGCGCCTCGTCCATCGCATCGTAACTCTCGCCGGCCACCACCAGGCGCACATCGGGCAGGCGCGCGACGACCGCCGGCATACTCGCCAGCAGGACATCGAGGCCCTTGTACTTCCGGATAAATCCAAAAAAGAGGAGAACGGGGGCTTCTGCCGGCAGGCCGAGCCGCCGCCGAGCCTCGTCCCTCGGTAACGAGTCGCCAAACAAGTCATACGTCGGGTGTTCGATCCGCTCGACCGACGCCGAAGCACGCAACGCGCGTACGTCGCGCTCGACCGAGGCGCTCATCACGACAAAACCATCACACGACGACAGAAAGAGCCGGCTCAGCCAACGATCTCCCGGATGCCGCTCGTGGGGCAGCATATTGTGGAGGATGGCCACGGTTCGAATCCCCCGTCGCCGCAGCCCCCGGGCCATGGCCGAAAACGCGACCGCAAAAAACGGCATCCAGTAGGCGATCACGACGAGATCCGGGGCCATCGCGGCGATGCGGCGCGCCGTCTCGCGCCAGCTGAACGGGTTCAGGGTATCGATAAGGCGAAGCGCCTCGAACGGAGCCGGCGTGCCCGGAGCCTCGAACTGAGAATTGCCCGGAAAAACGAACGCAGGGTACTGCCGGCGAAACGTCACGACCGTCACCTCGTGCCCCGCGGCCGCGAGGTCTCGATACATGGTCTCGGCAAAATGAGCGATACCGCCCCGGTACGGGTAGGCCGGCCCGAGTAGCACGATGCGTTTGGGAGACTCTAGCGGCATGCGCGCGTCAGGCCCTTTCGAGCAGACGAGGCTCCATGGCCTCGGTCACCTGGTAGGCGGTGGTATCCTCCATCCGGGGCCCGATGATCATCTCGCCCAGGAGGCCGGTCGTGAACATCTGCGTACCGAGCAGGATGAGCATCACCCCGAGGAGCAGCAGCGGGCGATCCCCGATGGGGTGGCCAAAAAAGATTTTGTCGATCGAGATCCACAGGCTGATCAAAAAGCCGCCGATAAACGCCATCGTGCCGATCGAACCAAAAAAGTGCATCGGGCGGGCGGCAAACCGGGTGATGAAGAGGACCGTGATCAGATCCAGAAAGCCCCGGATATACCGTTCGAGCCCGAACTTCGTGCGGCCGTACTTGCGCTCGTGGTGGCGCACCGCTTTCTCCGTGATCCGGGTATACCCTTCCCACTTCGCGAGCAGGGGGATATAGCGATGCAGTTCGCCGTACACACGAACATTTTTGATCACTTCCCGACGATAGGCCTTGAGCCCGCAATTGAAGTCGTGCAGATCGAGCCCGGACATCTTCCGGGTGATCATATTAAAAAAGCGGCTCGGGATGGTCTTGTTGAGCGGGTCTTTGCGGACCTGCTTCCAGCCGCTCACGAGGTCGTACCCTTCCATCAGCATGCTCACCAGCGCCGGCACCTCGGCCGGGTCGTCCTGGAGGTCGGCATCCATCGTCACCACGAACCGCCCCCGGGCGCGCTCGAACCCCACGGCCAGCGCGGCGGACTTGCCGTAGTTCCGCCGAAACCGGATGCCGGCGAACCGGGCATCCTGCGCGTGCAACTCACGGATGATCCGCCAGGAATCGTCCTTCGAGCCGTCATCCACCAGCCAGACCTCAAACGAATAGCCGGCCTGTTCGCACATCCCCCGAAGGGCCGACGCGAGCTCGGGAAGAGACTCCTCCTCCTCGTAAACCGGCACGACGATACTGAGGTCGGGCTGCATGGAATGATCGGTTAAAGATTCAAGGTTCGATGTTTAAGGACGACTTCGTTGAACATTGAACCTCGAACATTGAACCCGATTACACATCAATGGTCGCATACTTCGCGTTCCGCTCGATGAACTTGCGGCGGGGTTCGACGGCGTCGCCCATGAGGGTGCTGAAGATACGGTCTACGGCGGCGGCGTCTTCGATCGTCACCAGCTGGAGCATGCGCGTTTCGGGATTCATGGTGGTATCCCACAACTGCTCAGGGTTCATTTCACCCAGACCTTTGTATCGCTGGATAACCACTTTGCTGCGGTTTTCCGCCCCGTATTCCGCGATGTACCCCTGCAACTGCTCTTCCGTCCAGGCGTAGCGCTCGTCTTTGCCGCGCTTGATCTTGTACAGCGGCGGCATGGCCACATAGACAAAGCCGGCCTCGAACAGCGGCAGCATGTGGCGATAGAGCAAGGTGAGGAGGAGCGTGCGGATGTGGGCGCCGTCGACGTCGGCGTCCGTCATGATGATGATCTTGTGGTAGCGCACCTTGTTGGCGTCGAACACTTCGTCCGATGCCGCCAGGCCGGTGCCAAACGCCGTCACGATATTGCGGATTTCCTCGTTTTCGAGGATACGATCCAACCGCGCTTTCTCCACATTCAGGATCTTGCCACGCAGGGGGAGGATGGCCTGGAAGTGACGGTCGCGGGCCTGCTTGGCGGAGCCGCCGGCGGAGTCGCCCTCGACGAGGTACAGTTCACACTCCCGCGGATCCTTGGAGGAGCAGTCGGCCAGCTTGCCCGGAAGGCCGCCGCCGCCGAACACGCTCTTGCGCTGCACCAGCTCGCGAGCACGCCGC
>JBGSPJ010000400.1:0-4098 GCA_041738655.1 Rhodothermales bacterium
GACCTGGATGGCTGGCTGCCCGACGGCCTCGCGTTCGGCCCGGCGACCGCGTCAGGAGTGCCCGTGTTCGAAGGTGATACGTTGACGGCGCTCCAATGGCCCCGTGTCTCCAGCGCCGGCCGGTCCGCCCGTCTCTTCGGAACCCTTCGCTCGCCGACCTTCACGATCGACGCGGACCACATCACCGTTCGCGCCGCCGGCCAACACGCCCGCGTGCGGCTCGTCATCGACAACTTCCAGCTCATCCAGTACCCGATCTACGGCGGACTCGAACAGGCGCTGGATGACTCGACGATGCGGGACTACACGTTTGACATCGGCCGCTGGAAAGGCCGGCCGGCCTACCTGGAACTCTTCCCCGGGTACTTCGCCTCGCAGACGCCGGTGCTGAAAGAAGGCGCGTATGTCGAGGCCGAATATGCGTGGATGCATTCAGGAGCGCTACCGGTCGCTACGGCGCCGGCCGCCCCGCTCTCGGGCATGGCACTGAAGGAAATCCTGACCGACGCGGCGCGGCGCTGGATGGCCGGCGATGCGCCGTATGAGGCTGTGTCGCTGCTTAACGTCGCGCTCGACGCCGGCCTCCTGTCATCGGATGCCAGCCCGGTAGCCGCGGAACGCGCCCGTCGCGGCGAACTGGAAGCGACGCTGCCGACGCCGGTCCTGGCTATGACGATGCTGGATGACGTCGGCGTCGACCACCCGGTGTTTGTCCGCGGCAATGTGGTGACGCCCTCAGAGGTAACCGTCCCCCGACGATTCATGCATGCCCTCCAGCAAGGCGATGCCCCCTTCGAGGAGCCAGGCAGCGGCCGGCGTTCGTTCGCCAGCGCCGTCGTCGACCCCGCGAACCCGCTCACCGCCCGCGTGATGGTGAATCGGATCTGGCACCACGTGTTCGGCAAAGGCCTCGTCGAGACGGTCGATAACTTCGGGCTCCAGGGCGCGCGTCCGGAGCATCGACAGTTGCTGGATTACCTGGCCGTTCGCTTCGTCGAGGAGGGGTGGTCGGTCAAGGCGATGATCCGGCTGATGGTGACCTCCGATGCGTTCCGACGGTCTACCGATCCCGCCGAAGAGGCCCTCGAGCGGGATCCCCAGAATCGTCTCTGGCACAGCTACCCCGTCCGCCGGCTCGAAGCCGAAGCGATCCGAGATGCCATGCTGGCCGTATCCGGCCGGCTCGACCCGACGTTGTACGGCGAACCCGTCCCCGTCCATCTCTCCGATTTCATGACCGGCCGGGGCCGGCCGGGCGATTCGGGACCGCTCGACGGCGACGGCCGGCGTAGCATCTACCTCTCGGTGCGCCGCAACTTCCTGTCGCCCTTCATGCTCGTGTTCGACATGCCGATCCCGTTTTCGACCTTCGGGAGCCGCAATACGTCGAACGTTCCAGCGCAGTCGCTCGCGCTGCTCAACGACCCCTTTGTGGTGCAGCAGGCCGAAATCTGGGGCCGGCGCCTCGTCGCCCTCAAAGAGCTGGACGCCTCCGGCCGCGTCCGCGGCATGTACCGGGCGGCGCTCGCTCGGGATGCAACGGACGAGGAGATGGCCACCGCGCTCTCCTTCCTGGACCAGCAGGCGACGCTGTACGGCGTGGAGCCGGCGATGGCCACCAACGACCCACGCGTCTGGCGCGACTTCGCCCATACGCTGTTTAACTTCAAGGAGTTCATCCACCTGGTCTGAGTCCTCGAGCCGCCATGAATTCCCACCGCCCCTGCCACGCCATGTCCCGCCGCGAAATGCTCGCGATGTGCCGCAACGGATTCGGTTCGGTTGCCCTCATGAGCCTCCTCGGCAGCAGCGCCTTCGGATGCCGGGTCGCGAATGGCGATGCCGCGGCCGGTGCGGCCATGCCCATGGCGCCGCGCCGCGCCAACTACACCCCCTGCGCCCGGAGCGTCATCTTCCTGTACATGGACGGCGGGGTGTCGCAGGTCGATTCGTTCGACCCGAAACCTCGCCTGGATGCCGAACACGGCCAGAGCCCGTACGCCAAGTTCAAAGTCGATAACACCCAGTTCGACGATATCGGCACGATCCTCAAGAGCCCGTGGGCCTTTCGGAATTATGGCGAATGCGGCATGCCGGTGAGCGACCTCTTCCCGCACATCGCCACCTGTGTCGACGATCTCGCGCTCGTGCGCTCGATGGTGTCTCAGTTCCCCGAACACACCAACGCGAACTACTTCCTGCACACGGGCATCGGCATCCAGGGCCGGCCCAGCATGGGGGCCTGGGTGACGTATGGGCTGGGTAGCGAGAACCAGGACTTGCCGGGGTACGTGGTGATCGATGGGGGGCTGGTGCCGCCCGGCGGGCTCGATAACTTCAACAGCGGGTTCCTGCCGGCCGCGTACCAGGGCTCGGTGTTTCGCGCCGGCGATACCCCCCTCGCCAATGTCCTCCCCCTGGAAGGCGACCCCCGCATCCAGCCCAACAAGCGCGCGCTCATGGAGCGGATGGATCAGGGGCTGCTGGGGAAGATCGGGCCGGCCGATCAGATCGAATCCTCCATCGCCAATTATGAACTGGCTTTTCGGATGCAGGCCTCGGTGCCGGAACTGACGGACCTGTCCGGTGAATCTGCCGCCACCCGCCGGCTCTACGGGCTGTACTCGGACGACCCGCACACGCGCAGCTACGGGATGCAATGCCTCCTGGCGCGCCGGCTGGTCGAACGCGGCGTACGCTTCATCGAACTCACCTGCCCGCGTGTCGCCGCCGACCGGTGGGATCAGCATGCCGACCTCCGCGACGGGCATGAACGGAACGCCCACGCGGTCGACCAACCCATCGCCGGCCTGCTCAACGACCTCAAGGCGCGGGGACTGCTCGACCAGACGCTGGTGGTGTGGGCCGGCGAATTTGGACGCACGCCCTTTGCGCAGGGCTCGGACGGGCGAGACCACAACCCGTCGGCCTTTAGCATCTGGCTCGCCGGCGCGGGCATCCGGGGGGGGACGATCTATGGGGAGACGGACGAGTACGGCTACCGCGTGGTCGATAAGCCGACGACGATCCACGATCTGCACGCCACGATGCTCCATCTGCTCGGGCTCGACCACGAACGCCTCACCTACCGGTTCGGCGGCCGCGATATCCGCCTGACGGATGTACATGGCCATGTCGTGCAGGACATTCTGGCCTGACGGGGCTACCGGGCGTCCACGGTGTCGGCCCGCTGCACGCGAAACTCGATGAGTAGCTGGTTGTCGGTTTCAACGTTCAGGCGCATCGGCCCGGTCGTGCGATACCCGTCGGCGCGCACGTCGATGTCGCGCAACCCGATCGGGGCCTGGATGGTCATAGGCGTAAACTGGCCGGTGGGCCGTCCGTCCATCCATATTTCCGCCGGCACAAACGCGCCATTCTCATCATAAGAAGTCACATCCAACGCGGCCGTCTGGGTGAAATCCACCACAAAGAACTGGGCCTGATCATACCTGGGCACGACAGCGCGCGCCCAGGCGCCAAACGCGGGGTGCCGAACGGCGAGGTCGTGCGGTTCGGGCGACGCCATGAGCGTGTGAAGTCCCTCGGCCCGGCTTACTACCAGGGAGTCGTCCAGATAGATGTCGCCCCGTGGAACGATGTGCAATTTGATGATGCCGTCGCGTGGCTTAAGCGTGTGCGACATCGCTGCCGTACGGCCGGCGGTAACGTCCACCTCGGTGGTCAGGGCGTCGTAGCCTTCCAGGGTGATGGCGACACTGGCCATCCCGGGCGCCAGCGCCGCGCCATTTGTGGGCGTCTTCCCGGATAATTTCCCGTTGATGACCACCACCGCGCCCGACGGCGAAGAGGTGATGGCAAGCCAGCCCATGCGGGGGCGCGGCGCGGCGGGTCTGGCCGGCGTGGGTTTGTTTATAGCCGGACTGGCCGGCGTTGAGCTGGCGACGGCTGGTGTGGGTTTCGGTGGTGCTTGTTTCTCGGGTGCTGGCTTTACAGGTGCTTGCCCGGCAGTCGCCGGCTTCTCTGGCGCGGGTTCATCGGGCGCGGGTTGGCCGGGCGCCGCAAGCACGGGTGTGGAGGCGACGGACGGGGTGTCGACCGGTTGTGCCGGGGGGTAAAAATCGACGGTGTCCGGCG
>JBGSPJ010000424.1:0-2835 GCA_041738655.1 Rhodothermales bacterium
GCGCGGCTTCGCGTCGGGTGAGCGGGGCCGCTCGAGGGACCAGGCTGGCGCGGACGGAAATCGGCTGGCTCGGGGCGGCCGAAACAACGCGGGCCGGCGCGGCGACAACGTTGGGCTCGATCAAGCCCTGACGGGCCATGAGCTGGGCGATGTGCGTCTTGTATTTCGGAGATGTATCCATACGATCACTAAGCATGGGATGAGATGCGCACCATGGTAGATAAGAAAGGGCTCAATCGTATGCGTATTTCACGCGTGTGCGATGCGCCTCAGGCGTGGGATACGTCGAAAGGCAGCGCCTGATCCTGCGTCTTTGCCCGGAAGATGTGAAACTGATCGAAAGCCATCACTTAAGAAGTGACGTTTCGCGTTGCACGTTCTCCCGTTGAACGTTTGGTTTTTTGTGCGGGTCATTGGGCGGCGGACCAACCTTCAAGCACAAAACGCACAACGAGTCATCGGGGTGGCTGAAAACAACCAACGCAGGCAGCCCCGGGGAGCATGCCTGCGTTGTTGATCAACTGAAAGTGGGTTGGTTCGATCAGGCGTAGATGCCGCGGAGGCGTAGCGCGCGGGCGACTTTGTCCACCGCGAGTACGTACGCGCCGATGCGGAGGGACACCTGATAGTTCTGGGCGGCATCGTACACCGTATCGAAGGCCGTGCGCATCATGCGGTCGAGCCGGCGATTGACGCGGTCGAGCGTCCAGAAATACCCGTGGCGGTCCTGCACCCACTCGAAGTAAGACACCGTGACCCCGCCGGCATTGGCGAGGATATCGGGGATGACGAGGACGCCGTTGGCGTTCAGGATGTCGTCCGCGGCCGGCAGCGTCGGGCCGTTGGCGCCTTCGGAGATGATCTTGGCGCGGATGCGGCCGGCGTTTTCGATCGTGATCTGGTCTTCCTTCGCGGCCGGCACGAGCACGTCCACTTCCAGCGTCAGCAATTCGTCGTTGGAGATCGGCTCGGCGTTGCTGTACCCTTCCAGCGAATTCTTGTTGGCCTTCGAGTATTCGATCATGGCCGGGATGTCCAGGCCGGCGGCGTTGTAATACCCGCCCGAAACGTCGCTCACGGCCACGATCTTGCAGCCCTGTTCGCGCAGGAGCTTGGCCGCGATCGAGCCCACGTTCCCGAAGCCCTGCACGGCTACCGAGCACTCGGACGCGCGAAGGTTGATGCGCTCCATAGCGGCCAGCGTCACGGTCATCACGCCGCGGCCCGTCGCTTCGATACGGCCGAGCGAGCCGCCTAGGACGATCGGTTTGCCGGTCACCACTGCGTTATCGGTGCGGCGGACGTGCATCGCGTAGGTGTCGAGAATCCAGGCCATGATCTGCTCGTTCGTGTTCATGTCCGGCGCCGGGATGTCCCGATCCGGTCCAAACACATCGATCATGCTGGCCGTGTAGCGGCGGGTGAGGCGTTCCAATTCCCCCGGGCTCATTTCGCGCGGATTGCAGATCACCCCCCCTTTGGCCCCGCCGAACGGCACGTTGACGACGGCGCATTTCCACGTCATCCACGCCGCCAGTGCTTTGATTTCTTCCAGATTCACATCGGGCGCATACCGCAGGCCGCCCTTACTGGGGCCCAGGATCTCGTTATGAATCACCCGGTAGCCCTCGAACACCCTGAGCTGACCGTTGTCCATGATCACCGGGTTCGATGTGATGTGGATGCGGGTGGGGGAGCAGAGGTAATCGTAAAACCCATCCTCCAGATTCAGGATATCGGCGGCGACGTCGAATCGCTTCTTCATCGCCTCGAATGGATTTTCGTGATCCCGTATCGGGGCAGGTTCTCGGTAAACAGAGTGAGCGTAAACCGCTTTTTTACTGGACATATTCAAACGCCATGGGCAGAACTTTCGTGGATAAAGGGATGCGCGAACACACGTGCCCGGAAGCGCTTTTCTCGGATTCTGGTTTTCCGCACCTGTCAGAATTCAGAGGTAATGCGCTTGCGCGATGTGTGGCGCGAGAGAATAACGGATGGCGCACAGGCCCCGCGATTTAACTGAACGAAGGGATGTGTGCGTGTAGTGTGAATCATGCCATCGAAGATGAAAACGCGGATTAACCGGTGGTATCGGCTGAAGCGCAGTATCTTCTAGACATTCCGTAGGATCGTCTCAAAGAAAGAACGAGCGAGTACGGGTGGTTAAGGTCAGTCAATACGCACGGAGTCGCCGACGGATCGGGGATTGATATCAAGAATATGGAAAATTTTTCGCGGCTATCGGAGCGCCGGCGCAAAGAGATCGCCACGCTCCAGCGCAAAAAAGGCCGTATCGAGTTAGGTCAGGCCCTCGTGGAGGGCTGGCGCGGCGTGGCTTCGGCGCTCGACGCCGGCGTGCCGGTGATCGACCTGCTGGCGTCGGCCGGCTCCGAGGAGGATCCGCGCCTTGCGGCTCTCGCACGACGCGCACGGCGCGAGGCGATCGTCCTACCCGATCATGTGTTCGCTCGCCTGTCGGATGTCGAAACCGCCCAGGGCGTCCTCGTGGTGGTCCCCATCCGCCAGCTGGGGGTGGCAGACCTCCTGGCGATGCACCGCGTGATCCTGTTGGATGGGGTGCAGGATCCCGGTAACGTCGGTACCATTATTCGCACGGCCGGCTGGTTCGGGATAGACGCGGTGGTGTGCGGACCCGGATCGGCCGATCCCTACCAGCCCAAAGTCGTCCGCGCCACCATGGGTGGCCTGTGGGATGTCGGGCTAGCGGAAGTGGATGACCTCGCCGGCACACTGGCCGCGCTGGCCGGTGCCGGTTTCGCCTGTGTGGGCGCGGACCTCCACGGCGAGGCGCTCTCGGGATGGATTCCGGCG
>JBGSPJ010000429.1:0-7757 GCA_041738655.1 Rhodothermales bacterium
CGGAAGACGGAAGCCGTCAGGAGACGCTCCACAGGAGCGTCTCTACGGACTTCAGTTTCAACATGCGATCATCAACATACGCCCAATGTCATGCCCGATAAGAAAGCCCCGCGCAGCTGGGCTCCGCGTCTCAGGATGACAAAACAAGAGGCAGGTATTCAAATTCTCAACAGTCACAAAACGCATCAACGTTCAACGCATAATACGCCTCCCCAAGCTCAAAACACCCGTCGCGCACCACCTTCCATGGCGCATCGGGATCGGGGAGCCGGCGGCGCATGGCCTCCCAGTCGCGGTAGTTCTGGTGGCCGTTGGTTTCGATGAGGGGGAGGCCGAGGCCGGGAAACGGGGCTAGCCGGGCGGCTACCGCTTTATTCCATTCGAGCAACCAGGGGTTCACGGTGAGGTCGGCGCAGAAACAGGGCACTCCGCGGTCGTGCGCGAGACGGGCGATGCGGAGGGTCATGCTAAGGGTTTTGGCGATGGGCTTGAGCGCGATGGCGCCGTAGCCGAGGTCGATCCGCCGGCCAGCGTCCGCATCTGTGTGCGCGCTTTCGTCGGCGGCGACACACACGCCCAGGTCGCGCACGTCCTGCTCGTTGTCCTCGGGGAACGGCTCTTCCAGGAGGAGGATACGATCCCGCGCCCCGATCCGGTCGGCATGATCGAGCAACGCGAGCACCGTGTCGCGGTGTTCGTAGCGGGCGTTGGCGTCGAGGTAATAGGGGATGCGCCCGGTGGGGGTATGGGGGGTCTCGCGGGGGCCCAACAGGCGATGCAGCCGGCTGAGGCGGTCGCAGTCACTCGCCAGCATCTCCGCCTGCGAGCCCGGGGCGCCGAGTTTTACCTTGAAGACAAAAAAGCCCTCGGCCAGCATGGCCTCGATGTCCGCATCGGTGGTGGTGTAGGTGACAATCGGGACGACGGCGAGGCGGGGGTTGCGGGCCGCCAGCGCCGGCCGGGCAAACGCCGGCACCAGCGCGTCGAACCGATCGATGCCCTCTACCTGCGTATACAGCCCCCAGGCGGCAAAATCGACGGCGACGAGGGCGTTCAGGGTAAACGTCCTCCGCAAGTCCGGCCGCTGTGTGAGGGTGCACGCATAAGCGTGCACGGGCTCGAACAGGGCGTCGAAGAGAGCGAGGGGATCGGCGAACGACCGCCCGCGGACAAGCGTCAATGCGTAGTCCGTGAGCGCGAACATGAGGGCGTTGCCGTCGGCTTCGGAGTGGCCGGCGAACACGCGGGCGTCCGACCAGAGCACGCTCTGGGTGCCGTATCCGGTACTGGCCAGCCCGCCGGCGTCGGTGAGCCGGACTTCGGACTGCCACAGTTCGGTTACGTAGCCGCCTTTAAACCCGAAAGGCTGCCGGAGCGCGGCGCGTTCGAAGGTAGCGTGGGTATCCGCGATCCGGAGCATCAGCGGACGGTGTTGAGGGCGGCCGCGAAGCGCTCCATGTCGGCGACGGTGCCGAGGCTGACCCGGCACCAGTCCAGGTACGGCGGGAACGGCCGGCCGACCATGATGCCCTGCGCCGCCATGGCGTCCCGGAATTTGTTCACGTCGTACCCGAGCCGGAAAAAGACGAAATTGGTCCGCGACGGCGCCACCTGGAAGCCGGCCCGGGTGAGCAGGTCGGTGGTGTAGGCGCGGGCCGCCGCGTTTTCCCGGAGGCTCTTCGCGACAAAATCGGTATCCTGGTACGCCGCATGGGCCGCCGCGACACCGATCAGGTTGACCCCGCCGATCGTCAGGTAACGGCGCAGCCGGTCGGCGATGTCGGGGCGGGCGAGGGCGTAGCCGAGGCGGAGGCCGGCCAGGCCGTAGATCTTCGAAAACGTACGGGAGACGATGACGTTGTAGTCGGCCCGGACCAGCGGCAGCATCGTCGCGTACTGGGGGTCGTCGACAAACTCATGGTAGGCCTCGTCCACCAGCACGACGCTGCGCGTCGACACCGTCTCGCAAAACGCCCGCACCCGGTCCGCCGGCACGATGGTGCCGGTGGGGTTGTTCGGGTTGCAGACAAAGACGAGGCGGACGGCCTGGGTCGTCCGGCGATCCATGGCGTCGAGATCCAGCGCGAGCGACTCGTCCAGCGGCACGCGGTGGACGAAGGCGCCGATACGGGTGGCATAGTTCTCGAGCCCTTCGTAGGTGGGGTACCCGGTCAGGATTTCCCCGCCGCCGAGTCCGTAGGCAGTGCCGGCCGCTCGCAGCAACTCGCCCGAGCCGGCGCCGAGCACCACATGGGCCGGCGTGAGGCCTTCCCGGTCGGCGATTCGTTGTGCCAGGTCCGCGTATTGGTTGGTGGGATAATCGCCTCCATCCTCGAATGCGCCGATGATGGCCTGGCGGGCCGACTCGGGCACGCCAAACGGGTTTTCGTTGTTGTGCAGGCGAAGGGGTCCGCCGGCCGGCTTGTAGGAGGGGAAGGCGGGAAGCGTGGGCCACAGGGGCAGAGAGAGGGCGGTTGCCGCGCTGCTTTTTAGCCAGTGTCGTCGGTTCATGGGTGTACGGGAAGGAGATCTCGCAAGGATGTTTGGATAGATAGCGCCCGGACACCCGAAATGCAACTGAACGTAGTCGGGGTCGTTGTCGTGAGGCTCTCTCTGGACCCGCACCTGCCGATCTTATGGGTACTCCTTCGAATTCCAACCCTTCCCACGCCCGCTACGGCGACCGCGCCGAGATCCTGCCACCCGAACCGGAAGCCCCGGGCGGAAATGTCTTCCGCGTGCGCGCGGCCGACGGCGAGATCTATTACGCCTACCGCTACCCCCATCCCGCGGTGGCGGCCACCGTCGTCGTGTTCGACCGCTCCCGGGGCGCCTACCTGCTCATCCAGCGCAGCTTCGAGCCGTTTAAAGGTTTTTTTGCGTTCCCGGGTGGATTTCTGGATGTCGGCCGCGAGCGGATCGAACAGACCGCTGCCCGCGAGTTGCTCGAAGAGGCCGGCGTCGCCGTCGATCCCGCTGAACTCCAGCTCGTCGACGTCCGCTCCGCCCCTCACCGCGACCCCCGCGATCACGTCTTCGATATCGCCTTCTTCATCGCCGTCGACCACGTCGAAGCGAGCGCGTTGGACGAAGCCTCGGCCTACCGCTGGGCCACCGCCGCCGAACTCGACGCGCTGCCGCTTGCCTTCGACCATGGCGAGTTGTGGGCGCACGTGAAGGCGCACGATTGGATAAACCGTTAAACCTCGAACCTTATACCTTAAACCCGTACCCACCCCTGGATCGACTCCCGATTTTTCCCTAGGTTCGTCCCATCATCCATCCAACTCCCCACCAGCTATGTATGATATTGGCGCCGCCGTCGTCGGGACGGGATTTATCGGGCCCGTACATGCCGAGGCCCTGAAGCGGCTCGGCATCAACGTGACGGGCATCATGGGCAGCAATGCGAAGAAGTCGAAGACGGCTTCCGAGGCGCTGGGATTAAAAAAGGCTTATGCCTCGTTTGAGGAGGTGCTGGCCGATAAAGACGTCCATGCCGTCCACCTCGCGGTGCCGAATGTATTGCATTATGAGATGGCGAGCCGAGCGCTGGCCGCCGGCAAACACGTCATGTGCGAAAAGCCGCTGGCGATGACGGCCGACGAATCCGCGAAGCTGGTGGCGCAGGCGGTGAAGACGAATCTAGCGGCCGGCGTGTGTTACAACATCCGCTTCTATCCGCTTAATCTGGAGGCCCGCGCCCGCGTGCGCTCGGGCGAGTGCGGCGATGTGATCTCGGTGGTGGGGAGTTATGTGCAGGACTGGCTCCTGTACGACACCGACTACAACTGGCGCGTCCTCGCCGACCAGGGCGGGGCGCTTCGGGCGGTGTCGGATATCGGGACGCACTGGATGGACCTCGTCTGCTCGATCTCGCAACTCGAGGTCGAGGCCGTCTTTGCCGATCTCAAAACCGTCCACCCGATCCGCAAGCGCCCGAAAGGGGAGATCGCGACCTTCACGGGAAAGATGGCCGCCGAGATGGAGACCGAGCCCGTCGAGATTACGACGGACGACTGCGGCGCCGTCCTCCTTCGCTTCAAGGGCGGCGGACGGGGTGTGTTGTGGGTGTCGCAGGTGACCGCCGGCTGCAAAAACAGGCTCCAGTACGAAATCTCGGGCACCAAAGGCGCGTTGTCGTGGTCCAGCACCACCCCGAACGAGCTCTGGCTCGGCCACCGCAACACCCTCAATGAGTCGTTCATCAAGGACCCCTCCCTCATGAGCGACTTCGCCCGCCCGTTCTCGAACTACCCGGGCGGCCACAACGAAGGCTTCCCCGACACCTTCAAACAGTGCTTCCGCGCGTTTTACGACGCCATCCGCGACGGCGTGCCAGCCAACAAAGCCCTCTACCCCACCTTCGCCGACGGCCACAAGGAGATCGTGATTTGCGACGCCATCGTGGAAAGTAATCGGGAGCAGCGGTGGGTAAAGGTTTAAGGTGTAGAAGTTCAAGGTTCAATGTGTCATAGTAAAAGTCCCGGCACAGCGTGAACGCCACACCTCCTTAAACCTTAAACCTCGAACATTAAACCTTACACCCTTCAGCCATGAAACTCGGATTCGTAACCGCCATCCTCCCTGAACTCTCCCTTGAGGAAGTTCTTGTGTTTGCCGCGAAGGAAGGGTTTGATTGCGTCGAAGTGATGTGCTGGCCGGCCGGCAAGGCCGAGCGGCGGTATGCCGGCGTGACGCATATCGATGTCACGTCCTTCGGGAAAAAGGAGGCAAAATCCATCCAGCAGCTCGTCGCCGACACCGGCGTCTCCATCAGCGGACTCGGGTATTATCCCAATTCCCTCTGCCCGGATGAGGACGAAGGGAAGGTCTACGCCGACCACATCAAGAAGGTGATCGACGCGTCGGAGCGGCTTGAGATCGGCGTGACCAATACGTTTATCGGGCGGGACTGGACGAAGACGGTCGACGAAAACTGGCCGCGGTTCAAGAAGGTCTGGAAGCCCCTCATCAAACACGCCGAGCAGCGGGGCGTGCGCGTGGCCATCGAAAACTGCCCGATGTCGTTCACCCGCGACGAATGGCCCGCCGGCAAGAACCTCGCCCACTCGCCGGCCATCTGGCGCCGCATGTTCGACGAGATCTCGAGCGACTTCTTCGGCCTCAACTACGACCCCTCGCACATGATCTTGCAGCACATGGACTACCTGAAGCCCATGCGCGAGTTCGCCGGCAAGCTGTTCCACATCCACGCCAAGGACGCCCGCATCGACCGCCACCGGCTCGACGACGTGGGGGTCTTCGCTTTCCCGAACCAGTTCCACACCCCGAAGCTGCCCGGTCTGGGCGACGTGGACTGGGGGCCGTTTGTCGCCACCCTCGGCGATGCCGGCTACCGCGGCGCCGTGTGTGTCGAGGTGGAGGACCGCGCCTTCGAAGGCTCGCTGGAGGCCCGCCAGGCGGCGTTGCGCCAGAGCCACGCGTATCTGCGTCAGTTTATTCCGAAGTGGTGAGTTGAGTATAGGAGTCAATCAGTGCTTTTAGGATAATCACTATTACTGCATTGTCATCCCGGACTTGATCCGGGATCCAGGATCAGAGGTGTTAACAAAACGCCAACTACCACATTATTGTCATCCCGGGCCCCGACCCGGGATCCAGCCGAATTGCAATCCTGCTGGATCCCGGATCAAGTCCGGGATGACAAACTGCCTTTTTTAATCGATTGGGAATTTTGTTAACAGCACCGACCCAGGACCCAGAAAAGGGTTGCTAACCCGACTGGGTCCTGGATCAAGTCCAGGATGACGAACTGCTTTAATTAATGCGCTGAGCAATTTGTTAACCCCGTAGCGTGAACATGAACAAACAATCCGTAATGCGTCAATTCGACCTCACGGGCCAGGTGGCGATCATCACCGGGGCCGGCGGGGCGTTGTGCGGCACACTGGCGCGGGCGCTGGCGGCCGTGGGGATGAAAGTGGCGGTGCTGGACCTGAACATCGACCAGGCCCGGAAGGTGGCGAACGAGATCGAAGCCGCCGGCGGCGAGGCGCAGCCGTTTGCGTGCGACGTGATGAACGAGGAGCAGCTCCACATCTGCCGGGAGCGGATCGAGACACTCTGGGGCCCGCCGCACTGCCTCATCAACGGCGCCGGCGGCAACGACCCGCGCGGCACGACGACGGAGGAGTTTCTGGAGCCCGGCGAGATCGACAAGGAGGGCGCCACGGGATTTTTTGATCTCGAATACGCCGGCTTCCAGTTCGTCTTCGGCCTCAACTTCATGGGGACGTTTCTGCCCATAAAGGTGTTTGCAAAAAGCATGGTGACCGCCGGCCGGGGCTCCATCGTCAACATCTCCTCGATGAGCGCCCTCGCGCCGCTGACGAAGGTGTCCGCCTACTCCGCCGCCAAAGCCGCCGTGGCCAACTTCACCCGCTGGCTGTCGGTCCATTTCGCCCACACTGGCGTCCGCGTCAACGCTCTCGCGCCGGGCTTTTTTATGACGGAGCAGCTGCGTTTCCTGCACATCGACCAGGCCACCGGCGAATACACCCCCCGCGCCAAAAAAGTCATCGCCCACACCCCCATGGGCCGCTACGGTGAACCCGACGAACTCGTCGGCACCGTCATCTACCTCCTGTCCGATGCCTCCCGCTTCGTCACCGGCAACATCGTCCCGATCGACGGCGGGTTTTCGTCGTATTCGATTTGAGGGGGGCAGGCCAAGCGTGATCTGTCTGATAGAACTTGCCGCCGGCCATTGTGCGGAAAGGAGCTTGCGAGGGCTTACCCATATTGCTCATCGACGGTCAGGCACGTGCGCTACGTACCTGCCACGACTACTTGAAACGCTCTCGCAGGTTCGAAGAAGTGTGGAGCTCAGGCGAGCCCGATGCTTTGGTCGAGGAGCAAGAAGAGAAAGCGCGGTATTACTGGAAAAGCTGTAGAGGAGTGCTATTAGCTACCTCCCAAGCAGAGAGGCCTGGTGGCTGCTGGACCGGGGTCGCTAGACCGGAAAACTGGCCGGCTCGATTTCGTGGTTGCACGAACTCAGCGAAAAAAGTGTCGGTTTTGTTGCCAAAGTGGGGGATAGGAGGTTAGATTTAGGTAGAGTACTTCGCGCTCTGGCCAGTTTTGGCCTTTTTAGGACTTGCTGACTTGCCGAGGAATCCGGAATTTTCGCATTTGGTGCCAGCCTACGATTACAAAATCACGTATCAACAGAACAGCTCTTCATATCAAAGATTTGAAAGTATTTTTAAATCGCGGGCACAAGCGTGATCCCCGTTCATGAAAATATCAGTCTGGTTATATAGTAGGGAGCCAATTATCTAAACAGGAATCTGGAAATGAAAAGAACAAGACGAATGGAATACTGTGGCGCAAATAATACTTTCGCCATTATTGGGTTTATCTCAATAGAGATATTAGTTGCCTCATGTGGTGGTGGAGCATCAAATACACCCGCCGCGACGGCAAACTTAAGTTTGTCGATTAGATCGTCAGCTACGGGATCAACACAGAACTGTGAGGCGCATTTTGTCTGGCAGCTAGATCCAGCAAATCTTGTTGGATCAGAGGGTACCGATACACCCGTTACACTCGAGGAAACCTATAGAGGGTCAACATTGCTCCTTGGTGAGGAATGGCTGACTACTGGACACTTTTCGCAAACCGCCTTCCTGGCGCCGTCGGCGGTCTGATCGCATGAGCGAGCTTTCGGACAAGTCTAAGGACGAACCGAACAAACCGATCCGCTTCACCCGCACGCTCTCGAAGCCAGCGAT
>JBGSPJ010000431.1:0-8229 GCA_041738655.1 Rhodothermales bacterium
ATCGCTGGCTTCGAGAGCGTGCGGGTGAAGCGGATCGGTTTGTTCGGTTCGTCCTTAGACTTGTCCGAAAGCTCGCTCATGCGATCAGACCGCCGACGGCGCCAGGAAGGCGGTTTGCGAAAAGTGTCCAGTAGTCAGCCAGCTAGGGCTTGTGAACTGGCAGCCTTCAGTGATCGAACACACCCCCTTAAAGTATATATCTTGATCAAAAGACGCGTGTTGTATAGTAGGGTCCCAGAAAGGACTTTGCTTCCAATGCTGATCCATCCAGGAGCCGTCGCTTTCGCGTATTTTTCCGTTGGAGGGATTCGAGCACAGCAATTCTTCGAACTGGTTTGGGTTGGGCGCGGCCGAAGCAATCTGGTCGAGCGCTGAGGTATCAGTTGGTTCCGTGAGGTTCGCGTCGCATCCGATGAGAGAAATCAGAAGAATCAATGCGAAACCAGAAGCTAGATTTTTCATTCGTGCTTCTCTTGTATGAGTTGAATCGTGTGAACGGCATCGCAAAAAACAACAAGGATGCTAAGAAACGGGCAATAGTTAATCTAGTATTTTAGTCTTTGCTAAGTCAAGGTGATCGCGGCCGATCCTGGTTTTTTCCATAGGACCGAGTAGCATCCATCTATCCTGCTCTTCGCTTCGCCTACCCGATACGGTGTCGTTGAACACGCCTAGTCGTTGTACCGAACGGCCACCCGGTACAACCAGAACACAAACGCCAGAAACGCCCCGAGGCCGAGGGCGTGGGTGAGGATGTCATACGCCCCCTCGCTCAGGCCGAGCGGGATGCGCAATACGTCCGTGCTCTCGGCGATGGCAAAGGGGATCGCGAGGAGGATGCCGACCAGCGCCTCGCCGGTGATGAGGCCGGAGGCGAAGAGCAGACCGCGCTGTCCGGCCTTTTCTACCTCGCCGTCAAATCGGTCGCCCAGTTCGGCTTTTCGGCTCTCGAAAAAGCGCGACACAGCAAAGGCCGCCAGTCCACCGATAAAGATGGCGGTCGACAACTCCAGCGGCAGATAGATGCCCACCGCCACGGCCAGCACCGGCGACCGGAACGAGGAGCCCCGCGCTTCGAGCACCCGGTCGATCACGATGATCGCCACGGCCACCAGCACCCCTAGCGCGATCATCGTCCACGGCAGGTTGCGGGTGAACACGCCGTTTGCCACCGAACTCATCAGCGTGGCCTGGGGCGCCTGGAGCGCCTCGCCGGCGTCCATGCCCGCTCTGGGAAACACATCGCCCAGTCCATACGCCTGAAACAGCAGGCTCAACACGGGGGCAATCACCAGTGCGCCGGCCACGACCCCCACCATCTGCATGATCTGCTGCTTGTACGGCGTCGCGCCGACGAGCTGGCCGGCCTTGAGGTCCTGCATGTTGTCGCCGGCGATGGACGCCGCACAACAGACCACGCCGCCCACGAGAATGGCCGTCGCAGCCGCCCGGGTGGCCCGCGCGGCGTCGACGGAGAAGTCGATCTCCGTGCCCAGGATCCAGAATAACACCAGCGAGATCGAAAGCACGGTGGCGATCGTCACGCCGGAAATCGGGTTATTCGAGGAGCCTACAAGCCCCGCCATGTAGCCGGCGACGGAGGAAAACAGGAAGCCGGCGACATAGGCAAACACCAGGGCGAGCGCGACAGTTGTCCAGAATAGGCCGGTGCTGATGTCCAGCGCCTGGGTCTGCACCACGCTGGTGAAGACGATGAACAGGGGGATGGTCAGCACCAGCGCGCTGATCATGACGATGTGGATCGGGGCATCGCGCTCGGTGCGGATCACCTCTACGGCGTGCCCACTGCGCGAGGCGCGCACGGCCTCAAGGGACGACCGCACCCCGTCGCGGATGGGCTTGACGAGCGAAAACAGCGCATAGATGCCGCCCGTGGCCATCGCGCCGACCCCGAGGTAGCGGACCTGTTTGCTCCAGATCGCCAGCGCCGCCTCATACCCTTCGCTCCCACCAACGATGCCCTGCACCTTCTCAGGTGAGGCCAGGGCCATAAAGATCGGGATGCCGAAGAGCCAGGAAATCAGCCCGCCGGCAAACACAAGCGTGGCAATATTGAGTCCGATGATGTACCCGACGGCCATCAGCGCCACGGAAAGATCGCTCCCGAAACCGAATACCGAGCGGCCGGCGGTGATGGCTCCGTCGATCGAGGAAGCTGCGAGTTTAAAACCGGTCTGGAACACCTTAAAGACCGCCGCGCCGATCCCGGCCATCGCGATGTACCGCACGCCCTTGCCGCCTTCCGTGCCGGCCTTCAACACCTCCCCGGTTGCCACGCCCTCGGGGAACTTCAGCCGGGCCTCGATGATCAGCGCCCGCCGGAGCGGAATAGTGAACAACACGCCCAGGATGCCGCCCACCATAGCGATGGCGGTGGTCTCGATGTAGTTAAACCCCTGCCAGAACCCCAGCATTACGAGCGCCGGCAGGGTGAAGATCACGCCGGCCGCCAGCGCCTCGCCGGCCGAGGCGGCGGTCTGCACGATGTTGTTTTCGAGGATGTTGGACTTCTTGAACATCCGCAACACGGCCATCGAAATGACGGCGGCGGGAATCGAGGCCGACACCGTCAGCCCCACTTTTAACCCAAGATAGGCGTTGGCACCCGCCAGGATGGCCGAAAGCACAAATCCGAGGACGACGGCCTTGATCGTGATCTCGGGCAGCGACTGCGACGCCGGCACGTACGGGACGATGGGGGCGGTGTCGGAAGCTGGCTTCTGGGGTGAGTGCATGGGGTTTGTTTAAGGTTCAATGCTCGAGGTTCAAAGGATCCGGTTTGAAGGCCCGGTTCTTGGGAGACATCCCCTTAAACCTCGAACCTTACACCTTAAACCCTACTGCGACCACTCCGTCGGTTCCCGATCCCACCGGTGGGCGCGGAGGGCGGTGTGGAGCGCGGCCGGCAACGGGCCGGCGTCGCTCGCGGCGATGTTGGCCTCGACATTGCGGATCTTGCGCATGCCGGGGATGATGGTGCTCACGGCGGGATGATTCAGGATGAAGCGGAGCGCCATCTCGGGCATGGTCATCCCCGGGGGGATGAGCGGCCGCAGCGCGTCCGCGTGCTCGACGCTAGGGATCAGGTTTTCCGGGACGAAATAGGTGCTGCGCCAGTCGTCCGCCGGCCAGGTGGAGTCCTTCGTAAGGGTGCCGGTGAGGGTCCCTTCGTCAAACGGGACGCGGGCGATGACGGCCACGTCGTGTTTCTCGCAGGCGGGGAAGAGGGCGTCCTCGGGATTCTGGTCGAAAATGTTGTAGATCACCTGCACGGCGTCGATGACGCCGGTCTCGACGGCGCGGACGCCGTTCCAGGGCTCCCATCGGTTGAGGCTGATGCCGATGGCCTTGAAGAGGCCCTGGCGTTTCAGGTCGGCCACCTTCGCCATCCACCGGTCGTCGTCCACCCACGCATCTTCCCACACGTGGAATTGCATGAGATCGAACGACGTCAGGCCGGCGTTTTTCAGGGAGGCGAGGGTATAGGCCTCGATGTGGTCGGGCGGAAAGCAATCGTCCAGCGTAAAGCCGCGCCGGCTGGGCCAGTTGAAGTTTTTGGGTGGGAGCTTGGTGGCTGTATAGAGCTTCTTATCCGGATGCGCCCGCACGAGCGCGCCGAGCAGCCCTTCGCTGTGCCCCTCGCCGTATCCCCATGCGGTATCAAAGAAATTGCAGCCGAGGGCGACGGCGCGGTGGAGCGCCTGCATCGACGCGTCGTCGTCGGACCCCGTCCATCCCCCCATCCCCCACATGCCGTATCCGATCTCACTGACCTGCCAGTTTGTACGCCCGAATCGTCTGTATTGCATGGTAATCTCCTGAGTCCGAATCCTGAACAACGGTTGAGTATGTTGGCGAGTCCTCTATGTTTGTGTCATCCCGCACTTGATGCGGGATCCAGCGGGATAGTTAGACGACGGGATCCCGGCTCGGGGGCCGGGATGACATAAAACGGAAGGATACTTATGATGTCACTAGCTTCCGAATGCTCTAAAACAAACAGGGGCGTCGCTTGCCGCGACGCCCCTGCGAAGTAACGTATTTCCGAATCGGGATTCCAGTGGGACCTACCGATTGACAGGCGCCCCCTGGCCGCGCCGGCCGCCGGCGCCGCGCCGTTCGGTGAATTCGGCCATTTTCTTGTCGTACGCGGCCAGCTGTTCGGCCGAGAGGATAGGAACCAGCTCCTCGCGGGTGCCCTTGTCCAGATCGTCCATTTCGGCGCGCATCTTCTGCATGGTCTCGGGGCTGCGTTCGCCGCTGCCCATATAGGACTCCATGAGCGCGGTGCGCTCCTTCTGCTGATTCTCGAGGATGCCGCGCACCTGGGTTTCGAGATCCCCGGTTACGCCGAGGGCCGTCACGATCTCGGTCAACTGGGCTTTCATGCGTTCGGCACGCTCTGCCGGGTTGCCGAAGCCACCCTGGGCGCTGGCGGAAGGTGCTGTTGCGAAAACAAAAAGACCGAATACGATGCTGGCGATGCCTCGCTGGATAGACAGGCGGTAGTTCATACGTGAGGTTGGAATGGATTCAATGATGTGGGTGTCGTGGGGAGCGATCGACGGTATGGACGATTTTGCACCGCTCCGGATTCCGGAGGCGGCGATTAATTTTAGTGTGCTGGTGATTTCTGGTCTGCCGGCCCGGTGCCATGCACGATGGCCGCGAAGAGGTCGATCCCGTACCACAGGTTGGCGATGCGCAGGTTTTCGTCCGGCCCGTGCTGGTTGTTGTCGTGGTTGGCTATCGGGACACCGACGACGGGCAGGCCCAGGTGGTCGACAAAGTGGTACAGCGGCAGCGACCCGCCGAGTGTCGGCAGGAGGGCGACCGGCTCGTGGCAGGCGGCCTGGACGGTGCGGACGAGGGCCTGGACGACGGGGAGCGCCATGTCGGTCCGAATCGCCGGAAAGGAAGGGTCGATATCCAGTCGGGCGATTTTCGGGTGCCGGCTCCGCGTGGCCGCGTCCGGCTCGGCATCCACGAGGTGCCAGCCCTCGGCCCGCATATGGGCGCGGACACGCTCGATCATGACGTCGGGCGATAACCCTTTCACGAGGCGGATATCTACGCTGGCGCGGGCGATGGAGGGGATCATGTTGAGGATGCGCCCATCCGCGATGCCGGACTGGATGCCCCGGATGTTGAGCGACGGTAGCTGGATGCGCTGGTCGAGACGGGCGTTACCGGCTTCGGTTTCGGCCAGACCCAGCTCGGCGCGGAGCGGCCCGTCGAAGTCGGGCAGCGCGTCGATCGCGGCTTGCTCGAGAGCGTTTAGCGGCGTCACGCCGTCGTAGAAGTCCTTGATGCGTACCTGCCCGTCGGGTGATTTCATGCCGGCGAGCAGATGCGCTAGCAACAGGCCCGGGTTGGGCGCCCAGTTGCCGTAATGGCCGCTGTGCAGATGGCGGGTGGGGCCGTACACGGTGACGGTGAAGCCTGTGAAACCGCGTGCGCCGAAAAATAACTGCGGCTGGCGGTTCTGGTGCACCGGACCATCGCAGATGAGCAGGATATCCGCCGCCAGCCGGTCCGTGTGCGCCGCCAGGTAATCGCCGAGTGTGGGAGAGCCGGTCTCTTCCTCGCCGTCGAAGAAGAACTTCAGGTTCACGCTCGGGACGAGGCCGGCGGCTTCCAGCGCATCCAGCGCCGTCAGGATGGCCGTAAACGGCGCCTTGTCGTCGCTGGCGGAGCGGGCGTAGATCCGGCTGTTCGGGTCGATGGACTCGCCATCGGTAGGAAAGGGGATTGGCCGGCCGCCGTGCGGGATGGCGTCGGAGAATAACGTCGGGGTCCAGGGCGGCGCCGTCCACTCGCCGGCTTCGGCCGGCTGGCCGTCGTAGTGGGCGTAGAATAGAAGCGTGGTGACGGCGCCGGGAACGCGACGTTCGCCAAAAACAACCGGCGGCATGCCGGCGATCTGCCACACCTCCGTGGCAATTCCCCGCCGTTCCATCTGCGCCGCCAGATAGTCTGCGTTGGCCTGGATGGCGGGCGCGTCCGCCGCGATGTTGGGCAACGCCAGCCAATCGGCGAAGTCGCGCAAAATACGGGGACCCTGCGCCGCGCGGTAGTTCCGAGCGGCTGCGAGGGCCCGGGGGATGGGTTCGGGGCTGGACATCGAGGTGCCGGCTCTCAGGCCACGCCGCGCAGCGTTTCCTGGATGAGCATCTTGACGACCGCGCGGAGGGCCTCGGTGTCGTCGGCGCCGCTGGATTTGGCTTCGTTGTAGGTGCGGACCTGCCAGTGGGCGCTGGTGCCCTGGCCGAGGATGGTTCGGGCGTGGCGGACCTCCTTCACGCACCCAAAATGTTCGGCGTCTTCCTGGATGAAGTCCAGCAATTCGTCCAGCAACTGGGCGTAGGGGACGATCTTCCCCTTCCCATAATCGATGAGGCCGCGCTCGAACCCGTACCGCTGGGCGCGCCAACGGTTTTCGTTGAGGAGCAGGTTGGCGTAGGTGCGCCAGCGCTGGTTGCTGCGGCGGAGGCGGTAAAGCATGCGGAGCCAGCAGCGGTAGAGAGCGGCGACGCAGATCGCGTCCTCGAGGTGGGTGCAGAGGTCGGAGATACGCATCTCGAGGGTCGGGAAGCGCATGCTCGGCCGGATATCCCACCAGATTTTGGAACTGTCCTCGATGACGCCGGCGTCGATCAGGATGTCCGCGTGCCGTTTGAACTCGGCGAAGCTAGTGAACTGCTCGGGGAGGCCGGTACGTGGCAGTTCGTTCCAGACGGCGATGCGGTACGACATCAACCCCGTGTTGGTACCCTCCCAGAAGGGCGACGAGGTCGTGATGGCGAGCAGGTGCGGGAGGATGTAGCGGGTCTGGTTCATCAGATCGATCCGCATGTCCGCATCCTCGATCGCCACGTGGACGTGCATCCCGCTGATGACCATGCGGCGGGCGACGGCCTGCATGTCACGCACGAGGATGGCGTAGCGGTCCTTATCCGTGTGCTTCTGGCTATCCGTTGCCGAAAACGGGTGTGTGGAGGCGGCGATGATCGCCAGGTCGTGCGCATTCGCCACATCGGATACCGCCCGTCGCAGCCGCGACAGCTCGTCGCGCGCGTCCTGGATGGTATGGCATACGTGGGTGCCTACTTCGATCTGGGACTGGAAGAATTCGGGGGTTACCTGCCCTTCGAGGAGTTTCTTGCACTCGTCGAGCATCGTCGGGGGCGCCTCGCGAATGAGGGCGCCCGTTTCGCGATCGACCAGGAGGTATTCCTCCTCGATACCGATCGTAAAGGTGGGTTCAGGGATCATGGGTGGCGGTTACGAAAACGGAGACTACTCGCGAAGATCGCGCTCGCCAAAGATAGTATTTTTTTGACTAGAACAAGGGGGCGCGCACGCTATTCCCGGCCGGCGACTCCATTGTTTTCGATCTGCCGCTGGACGTAGTCACGTAAGACGGCGTTCATCATCGATGTATAGGAGTCCCCTTTATTCTTGAAATAGTCCACAACGCCTCGATCGAGTATCAATGTGACAGACTCCTTTTCTTCTGGTATCACCGGAATGGCATCCCGATACCAGTCATCAGGTATGCCCAGTTCCGCATTTTCTTCCAGAGCAAGCCGCTCAATGTCTTCATCCGACAGGGCGGCAACGCGATCCCAATCGCTGTCGTCCAGGCCCTGTCGCAGGCGAACTTCAATCTCCGCGCGGGAACGTCTGACGATACGCTCTTTTTTCATGTGTACGTGCCCTTCGGGCTGATATGATCCGATATTTGCTGGATCGCAAAGTATAAATTACCGTCCAGATACCGCCTTCGATTTCACCCGTTATCAACCATCTTTCTTCACGATCGAACGAGGAGCGCGAGGTTATGTGGGATCTGGAAAAAACCTGGGTGGCCCATTCGAGACTGACCCCGTGCTTCTGAATGTTTGCCTGATTCTTGGCTTCATTCCACTCAAAGTCTTCGGCCATTCCCTATCAAGCTATACGCTCCGTGGTTCCATTTGTGCCTAATAGTAGGTTCTCAAAAAAGGGCCAACATGAGCGCAACATGATTTTCCCGAAAGTCACACAAAAAAATCCGGCCAGGGGTCGGCGCCCGGGGTGACGGCGTAGCCGGCGAGGTCGGTAACGCCGGCGCGGGCGAGGGCTTCGTCGTCGATAAAGAAATTGCCGGTGCAGGCGCGGCTGTCCTGGGACAGGATCCAGTGAGCGGCATCCGCCACGATGGCG
>JBGSPJ010000432.1:0-4822 GCA_041738655.1 Rhodothermales bacterium
ATCGCTGGCTTCGAGAGCGTGCGGGTGAAGCGGATCGGTTTGTTCGGTTCGTCCTTAGACTTGTCCGAAAGCTCGCTCATGCGATCAGACCGCCGACGGCGCCAGGAAGGCGGTTTGCGAAAAGTGTCCAGTAGTCAGACATCGTTCACTATCTATTGCGAAGAAGACCGACTTCGATCTTGTCCTCTGTGACCTTCGCCTTACAGAATCATCCGAAGCCGTACACCAGAGTCGGGAAGTACGAACGCTTTCAGGCGCCCAACTCATAAAAGCCCTGAAGCAACAACGTCCCCAGACCCCTATCATCGCATTTACGGCATCCGAAAAAGCCTGGAGCTTGCAGCAATTGCAGGATGAAGGAATCGATGGGTACTGGATTAAAGAAAGTCCGGACTACAACACGACAACAGCCTACAGCCGCAACAATGCGGCCGCTTTACTGGCTTCGATCCAGCAGGTAGTCAAGAATCGCCGACGCGCGGCACCGATCTGGAAGCTCAAGGAAGACATTGAAAAAGCCCGAGCGCATGCCGATTATCTCACAGGCTGGCGTATGAATTTAGGGGGCGAGGCCGATCGAGATGCAGCATTTGACGCGATCATAGATAAATTGAAGCGCGCTTACTGGTACCTGATAAGTACGCAAAGCGCATTCGATATGGGGCTATATGACATCTATCCAGCCAATCTTTCATTCCTCACTATTTGGAGCTGCATAAACGAGGTCCACGAGCTTTATTTTCACGATCGAAAGATCACGAAAAGCAATCTTGAGTATTTTGCAAGAATGCCCTTCTCTGGTCTCTATGAAACGTATTGGGAAATCCGCTCTGGTCGTATCATAAAGGAGCCCTCCAACATGCCAGACAAGTTGGTTGAGGATTTGGTCCCGCGTGATGAAAAAGGTAAACCCAAATCCCCCGGGATAGGCAAGGAGACCAGTCGTATCATCTGGCTGCTTCATCTTCTCAGTCGCGAAGATCTTGTAAGTCGTTTTATTGCAATTAGAAGAACCCGTAATACCCTGGAGGAAATCCATGGCGCCCAGCACCTGACCGAGGGCCCCGACGATGCCTTTATCATCGACCTGGTAAATATCTGGCGCACCCTCCTCCTGCAACCCTACAGTCTGTAGCTTTTCTCAAGCACAACCTCCGCGTAACGACACGTTAAGTACGCATGCATGGTGAGCTCCCCCACCATGGATTGATAGCCCTTCCTGCCGGCCCTATCTGCCGGCGAATATCGATCTCATGGAAAACCCCGATAGGCTATTCTCTGAAACGCCGGCTCCGACGCCTGAACAGCAGTGCGTACTGGACGCCCTCATGGCGTTTGTGCGTAGCAACGATAACGCATTCGTACTAAAGGGCGCCGCCGGCTCGGGTAAGACATTTCTCCTGGGCCGGTTCTGCAATGCCCTGGCCACGACAAATACGCACTTCAGAATCCTGGCGCCAACCGGACGGGCGGCGCGAATTCTGACGAATAAGACCGGTTGGCCGGCCCGAACGATTCAGAGCGCTATCTTCACCAAACCTCGCATCATCGAAGATGCATCGGGTGAATCGGTGTACTTCCAGTTCCCGCTGGCACCCAATAAGGATCCCTTTCCTATCGTCTATGTCATCGATGAAGCCTCCCTGCTTTCAGACCTTCAGACCGAAAAGGATGACAATTACCTGCGGTTCGGCTCGGGGCGGCTGTTGCTGGACCTGATTACTTTTGCGCAAGCCGGCCGGCCCGATCTATCCCATACCCATTTCGTTTTTGTCGGCGACCCCGCACAGCTGGCGCCGGTCGGAAGCCCGTTTTCCGCCGCGCTTGACGAGGCGCACCTGACAGCCGAGCACCATCTGCGTGTTCGATCGGCCAACCTCACGACGGTCGTTCGCCAGAAAGCCGGAAGCGACATTCTGGCGTCGGCGACGGCTATCCGTGAGGCAATTGATAACAGCCTGTTCAACGAACTCCGCCTGGTCGAATCGGAAGAAATCCAACAAGTGACTCCGCAGGACGCCGCAAGTACGTTTGCAGAGACAACTCGTGGATCCACGCACACCGCCACCGTGCTGATTACGCACTCGAACCACGAAGCACAGCAGTACAATCGACACATCCGCACGATTCTCTACGAAAATCACCACGTCCATCTGGTCCCAGGCGAACGCCTGATCGTGACCCAAAACAACTACACGCATCGCCTTATGAATGGCGATTTTGTGTGGCTGGAATCCGCATCTCCAACGACCGAGACCCGCACACCGCTGCGCAATATTGAATTATACTTCCGCGATGTGGTCGTACGAATGGAAGGCGGGCTTGCTACCATTGAATGCAAGCTTCTTGAGAATCACCTTATGTCTGAGGCCGGCGCCCCTGTCAAGGAAATCATCCAGGCTCTATGGGTCGATTTCAAAAAACGATACAAACACCTCAAACCGAGCGACCCCGAATTCGCACACGCACTCCATATAGATCCCTACTTCAACGCGCTCCGCCTCAAATACGGGTACGCGATCACCTGCTACAAAGCACAGGGCGGAGAATGGCGCAATGCGGTTGTCGTTTTCGACCAACAACGCGGCCGGCAGAACGAGGAATTCTTCCGCTGGACCTATACCGCGATCACGCGCGCACGCGAACGGCTTTATCTGGTGAATGCGCCGGACTTTACGCCGTATTCGGAGATGAATTTTGGCGAACCGATCGCAGGCGAACCGGGTGGCACAACAAAAGCACTGCAGCTGTCCTCGGCGCCCGAACACCTCTTCGAGGAAGCCGGCTACTCCGTGCAGGTTCAGGAACTGAATTACAGACGCCGGCTCATCGTTTCGAACGGCACCTCATCGGTAACCGTGGACCTCGTCTACAACGGCAAAGGGATCTTCACCTCTGTCCAGATCAACTCCGGCGCTACCGGTGCTACAGACCCATCCTTCGATGAATCGGTGCGGCGGATTGCGGAAGGGTGCAAGAATCGCTCGGCCCACATCGCACATCCCCCCGCTGCCCTGCCGGCCGCCCCTCTCGAATTCTCCTTTCTGGAGGACCAACCGCACCTCGAGGCCTTTTACCGGCATCTCATGGAAAAACTCGAGGGCACCGGAATCATCATCACCCATCTGATTCACCAGCAATGGGCTGAACGCTACACCTTCCGCTGTGGCGATGAAGCGTTCGAAGTCTTGTTTCACTACAACGGAAAGGGCCAGTTCAAGAACACAAAGCTCCTCGGCAACTCAGAGAGCCCCTGTTTTTCTCGCATCAAAGACCTTTTAAGGTCCCCATGACGCCATGCCCAACGATCCGCGCCGCGAACAGGCTAAAAACCTACGGAAAGAACAGAACTATACCTCCGCCCTGCCTCTCTACGAGGCCTTATGGAATGAGGGGCAACAATCCGATGCCTGGGATGGCTGGGGTTATGCGTTCTGTCTGTACAAACTGAAGCGCTACGAGGAAGGGCTGGAGGTCAGCCGGCTGGTGTACAAGATCGACTCCGAGATGGAGCTCAATCGGAAGTGTTATGCCGATTGCATTTTCGGGCTTGAAATCGACGTTGAGCCGATCGAAAACTTCAATCGCTTCCTGAACGCCGCCGACGGTATCCTTAAACTCGTCAATCAGGACAACCTGTACGCGCCGTTTACCCGGACTGTTTTTGCCGTGTGCAAGGAGCTTAAGGCGCGCGATCGCTTCGAGGATGTCCTCGCCTGGCTGGATCGGCTGGACGCGAGCCTCCTTTCCAGCAAACCGTTTTCGTTCACGAACGAGCGCGGCCGCGAGCAGAAGGCCCCATCCGATGTGCAGCGGTATTACACCTTCCGCGCCAAGGCCTTACTCGAGACCGGGCAATACGAGGCCTGCATCACCTGTGTTCAGGAGGGACTTGATCGGCTGACCAGCTTCACCAACGACGGCGACCTGTGGCTCAAATGGAACGCGGCGAGGGCCGAGTTTGCGCTTGGGCGAACAGAAGCGGCCCATCGATGCCTCACCCAACTCCTACACCGCAAAGAAACCTGGTTTCTCCACGAGGAGCTTGCGCGCATCGCGCGGGCCCTCGGAAAAAACGAGGAAGCCTGGGGCCACCTTTACAAAGCACTGCTCGATCGCGAACCGCTCGAGTTGCGGATCAACCTGTTTCAACTGGCCGCCGAGTGGCACCAGGCTGAAAATGACCTCGACGCCGCACGCGAACACCTCCGGGTGGCGCTCAGCATCAGACAGGAAAATGGCTGGCCCGTCAAGGAGCCGCTGCGTGCATTGGCCGAAACGCTTGAACTCCCCTCGACGGGTCATCCCGCCAGTGCGGAGCTCGTCCGCTCACTCCGCAACACCTGGGAGCAACGCGTGGCCAAAGACGAGGAGCGCCTGACGGGCGAAATCCGCAGCGTGGTATCCGAGGGAAAGGCCGGCTTTGTGCAGACACCCGCCGGCGATAGTTATTTCTTCTCGGCTCGAGACGCCAAGTATCAACCGGTCCAGGCCGGCGACCATGTCTCGTTCCAGCTCAAACCCGGGTTCGACCGAAAAAAGAACGTGGAAACGACCAATGCATGGGACCTCAAAAAGTTGAGCGCCCCCAGATCTCCTGCGTAATCTCTGCCTCACGGCTCCTATATTGCCCCTCCTTCGTAGATAAATCGTCTTCGCCATGCACGCGACTCCTCTGGCCACCACCGACCTCACCCATCTCCTCCGCCTCCGCCTCGTTGTGGCGCGATACGGGGAGATGGACGCCGGCTCCTGGTGGAATACCCGCGGCATGCTCGGCCGGCTCGGACGCATCGCCGTCAGCCGGGGACTGCCGCGGACG
>JBGSPJ010000440.1:0-4765 GCA_041738655.1 Rhodothermales bacterium
CTCGCTGGCGCTGGAAGGGCGGAAGCAGCCGGCGCTGCTGCTCTGTGCCGGCACGGATGGGGTAGATGGACCCACCGACGCCGCCGGCGCCTGGGCCACGTCCTTCACCGCCGAAGCGGCTCGCCACCACCGGATGGATCCGGTGGCCTACCTGGACGCCAACGACGCCTTTTCGTTTTTCGAGCGGATGAATGCCCTCATCCAACCCGGTCCCACCCATACAAATGTGATGGATGTGGCGATCGCGCTGGTGCCGGCCGACTGATGCCTCACCGGACGAGTGTCATCCGCATCGTTTTGCTAAACGCGCCGGCTTCGATCCGGTACAGATACACCCCGCTCGGCAACGAGGCGGCGTCGAACACGACTTCGTGTGCGCCGGCGGCCTGGGGGCCATCCATCAACAAAGCCACCGAACGACCGGTGAGGTCGAACACCTCCAGCCGAACCACGCTCTCCTCGGGCAGCGCGTAGCGGATGACGGTCGACGGGTTGAACGGGTTTGGATAATTCGCTTCCAATCCAAACGCATCGGGTAGGGTGGTCGTGATGTCGCTCTGGATGCGCACCGGGGCCCGCTCATCCACCGAAATCGTGGCGTCGAGCACCGGGAGGCCCGGGGTCAGCGGCTCGAACTGGAGGGAGAGGGCTTCGCCGTCGAGCACGGCCGGCAGGCCGGCCGCCGCGATGGTCACCCGACCGGGTTGGGAGTTCTGAAGCACGTCCCAGCCGGCCATCCCTTCCGCACTGACAAACCGCAGGCGCGACGCGTCGTAGCGGACATCCAGCTGCACCGAACCGACGGGTGATGCCCCCGCATCCAGCAGGATGGGAATGGTATAGGCATTCCCGGCGCCACGAACGGGCGCGCCGAAGGCGGCGGAGCGGAGCGCGCTCGTCTCGTCCGCTTTACCTGCCGTGCAGCCGGCTTCAGCCGGGAAGCAGGTGCGGAGGTTGGCGACGAACTGAAGCACCAGCGAGGCATCAAAGGCAACGATCTCCCCATTTCCCGAGACATCCGCCAGCGGCAGGGCGGCCGGGGGCAGGGTGATGAGGCCGATGGCGTGCTGGAGGATCAGGCTGGCGTCCAACGCGGAGATCGTGCCATCCAACGAGGCGTCTCCGATGAGACCGGTAGGCGGCGGGGCGTCCGAAGTGATCAGCGCGGCCCAGTCCTTTGTGGTTTCCGACGGCGGCTGTCCGATTGACCGGTTCCCCGGGCCGCTCACCGTGGTAACTGTTCCATTCTGAAGGGCGCCGCCGGTGCGTGGATTGAACCATTTTACCGAGTAGGTTGCGGCCGCGCCCGTGATGTTCAGGTTGGTCGTACCGCCTGATTTCAGGTAGACGGCGTAGGTCTGGCCGGCTTTGGCATACACGTACGCGGTAGTGCTGGAGGCGAGGCCATCGTTGGAGACCATCTCGCGGTAAGGGAGGTACTCCTGGAAAAAGGTGAGCGCGTGCCGCGTGAAATTCCAGACATTCTCGCGGGTTTTCCAGGTCTCGGCATCCAGGTCGTTGTTGTCGTGCTCGAACCCGAAGTACCACTCGACGCCGCCGCCGCCGGCCATCAGGTTGCCCCAGAGCACCTCGGCGCGGATGAAGTCGTGATTATTCCCCGTGCCATCGGGCGTGGCGCCGTCCTGCCAGGGTCCGTTTTCGTCCATGGTGACGTACCAGGGCCGGCCGGAGTTTACGGAGTTATTCACCCATTCGAGCGTCAGTTCGTGGGTATTTTCCGCCTTGCCGGTTTGCAGTGAGGCGCCATCTACGTTCACGTCCCCCAGAAGCGGGCCGTAAACAGTGTCGTATTCGCCGGGGAATGTGTGGATGACGACGGGGTGATCGTAGGGGTCCAGCGCGGCGAAGTATGCGGCGAACTCCTTACGCTGGGCCGTCGTGTTGTCGTTGTTCTCCTCGCCCAGATTCCACGTGATGGCGTGGTGGTAGCCGAAGCGGGCGACGAGCTCGCGGAAATAGACCTTGCGATGCCGGCCGAGCGCACCACCGTTGAGCAATAGTTCGTTTTCCGTCTCCTGGGTGACCACGTGGAGCATGATGCCCTTTTTATCCATGTGCCCGAAGACAATATCCCACTGGGCAAGTTTCGAGACATCGAACCGGTCGCGTACGCCGGGAGCCGTCCAGGGCCACACGTCGTCACCGTCGCCGTCGACGTTCATCGTGATGAAGTAGACCGAGTTCATCCCCTTGCTGGCGAGGTAGTTCACGGCCCCGATAAGGCCCTTCCCCTTGCCGCTCTTCCAGGTGGGGTCCCCGTTCTGCCAGTCTACGATGTGGTCGGTGTAGGACTTGATGAAGTCGGTACCGGCGTTGTTGAACGTCTGGTCGAAGTCCTCATACGCCAGCAGATTTTCCGGGCTGTCGGCGCCGCCCTTGATGAAGTAGTCGCCGTTGTCATAACGCAGGTAGCGCTCGCCAACGAACCTGAGTTTGCCTTTGCCGCGGTGGTCGGCCCCCGTTTTGTCCGTCTCGCCGATCGTGAAGGAGCCGAAAATGTCGTCATACTCGGTGACGGCGGTGCCGGCGGTGGGGGAGGTGTCGATGGCGACATCTGTGCCCGAGCGGAACGAGGTGCGGTAGGTCCAGGTGCCGGTTCTGGGCGGGATAAAGATGGCGCGCCACTTGTTGCCGCTGGTCGCGCCGGTCTCGGCCGCGTTGCCGTCGGCGGCGAAATAGCCCGGGACGGTGATGCTGAGTTCGGCCTGGGAGAAAACGACCTCGAATCGGTAATCCAAGAACGGGTTCGGTGTCCCAGTCTCGCTGGCCGTCGGGCCATCCAGCGTGATTGTGATCGGGTGGTACCGCTTGAGTTCTCCCGTTACGACGGCGGCCATCTGGCCGGTAACGGTCAGTACGGGATCCGTGGATTCGGAAGCTCGCACGGGCGAAGCCGCGATACAGAAGAAAGCGAGACCCAGGGCGGCGGCAATAAAACTCGGACGGTCTATTCTCATGAACGAGATGGGATAACCTTGAGCGTAAGCGGGGGAGCGGACACGAGCCGGCGTGGCTGTGGGTCTGGGGTCAGAGGCCGGCGCAGGAGGGGAGCTTGTTCAGAACGACCACTCACCCCCTGGGTTCTAGCCTTGCTGGATGAAATCATTCTCATCAGGCTACGTGGCCATCGAACTGCAAGCATTGTGCCACAGAGGAACACGTTTGTCGTTCGTTCGATGAGAACTTGATGCTTTATCCTGGAGTGGGTCGGCCGCGTTTGGTTGCCGGCAGCAGGCGTATGGGGTGGCCCGTCCTGAAAGTACCTTTCGGCGTTGCAAGTCTGCCTGAATTGGTCCTACTTTGAAGTCGTAAGATTATTAATATCAACTACTTATTTAATGCTTTCCTTTGCCACGCCTGGCTGGATCCACCGCTGAATCCCCATCGTTGTGAACAGTCTCAAAGACGAACAGAGTCCCTATCTTCTGCAGCATAAAGATAACCCGGTCCACTGGCGCCCGTGGGGGGAGGAGGCGTTTCGGGTGGCGAAGGCGGAGGACCGGCCGATCTTCCTTTCGATCGGATATTCGACCTGCCACTGGTGCCATGTGATGGAGCAGGAGTCGTTCGAGGACACGGCGGTGGCGGGTCTGTTGAACGCGGGATTTGTGTCGATCAAGGTGGATCGCGAGGAGCGGCCGGATGTCGATGGCGTCTACATGGCCCTCTGCCAGCTCATCACCGGCCACGGCGGCTGGCCGCTGACGGTGATTATGACGCCGGATAAGAAGCCGTTTTTTGTAGGCACCTATATCCCCAAACACCGGCGCTTCGACCGCGCCGGCATGCTGGATCTCCTCCCGCAGATCACGAATCTGTGGACAACCCGGCGCGAAGAGGTGCTCGCTGCCGCCGAACATCACCACATCCTCCTGCGCAACGAGGCCCTGAAGGGCGAAGCCGGCGAACCCCTCGCGCTCGACAGCATCGACATCGCCTACGACGAACTCCGCCTCCGCTATGACAACCGCAACGGCGGCTTCGGCGGCGCCCCCAAGTTTCCGACGACGCACCACATCCTCTTCTTGCTCCGTTTCTGGCAGGCATCGAAGGACCTGCTGGCCCTGCAGATGGCCGGCCTCACGCTGATGCGCATGCGGCTCGGCGGGGTGTTCGACCATGTCGGGCTCGGCTTCCACCGGTACGCCACCGACGCCGAATGGAAACTGCCGCATTTCGAGAAAATGCTGTACGATCAGGCGCTCATCGCCCTCGCCTGTATCGAAATGTACCAGGCCGGCCGCGAACGCCGCTACGCCGCCATCGCCGAGGAGGTGTTTACCTACGTCCAGCGCACCTTCCTCGCGCCCGAAGGGGCGTTTTATTCGGCGGAGGATGCGGATAGCGAGGGTATCGAGGGGAAATTCTACGGGTGGACTACCCGCGAGGTGCACGAGGTGTTGGGGGCGACACTGGCCACGGCCTTTATCGAGGCCTACGGGTTGGAGGACGAGGGCAACTTCCTGGATGAAACCACACGCACAAAAAACGGCGAAAACATCCCGTTCCTCCGCCACCGGATCGAGGACATGGCGCTGAACCGCGGCATTTCCCCCGATGTGTTGGAAGATATGCTCCTGGAGGCCCGCGAACGACTTTTTGTCCGCCGGAACGAGCGCGTGCGTCCGGGGCTCGACGATAAGATCTTGACGGACTGGAACGGGCTGATGATCGTTGCGCTCGCCCGCGCCGGCGCGGCGTTGGATGCGCCGGCCTATACCGAGGCGGCGCGGCGTGCGGCCGA
>JBGSPJ010000484.1:0-1501 GCA_041738655.1 Rhodothermales bacterium
ATCCCGCCGCGGCCATCGCCCCCGAACCGCGTCCGCGGGCCGTCACCGTTGCGGCAACCGACGGATCGCAGATCTACCCGGATCGCCACCTGGAGCCTACCTGTTTTTTGCTCAACGTGAGCCGGATCGTGTTCCACTACGGCACGCTCGAGGCACCTGTGATGACGTCTCGTCCGCATGTCAAATTCCGCGCGCGGGATGTGGCGGACCTCGCGGGCGACGGGTTCGAGACGGCGAACGAGGATGTGGTCTCTGCGCTTCGGGATGGTATGGAACTCACCGAATTGCTGGATGCGGCACGAAGCGCGCGAGTCGCCGGCCGGCCCATCGTGGCGGTGTCGGATGGTACCCTGATCCGGTGGATGATCCGGGGGCTCGGCAACCGCTCCCTGGAGCAGCGGCTGATCGCCGGCTTCACGCAGACGCTGGCGGGGTTTCGCGAGGCCGGCATCCCCATTTGCTCCTACATCAGCTTTCCTGCCAATACCGAGTTCGCCCACACACTCGGCGTCTATCTGGAGGCCTTCGAGCAGGCGCCGGATGCGTGCCAGCTGGACGGCCTGTTGGATCAGTGGATCTTCGGCCGCCACCTCGCGCCGGGCGAGCGATCGGCGATATTTGGCTCAAAATCGCGCATCCAGAGCGAGTACCCGATCGACGACCAGATTTATTTTTTCTACATGAAGACCGAGACACCTGCCGGTGCCCCGGAGATCGCACGCGTCGAGATCCCGTACTGGGTGGCGCGGCAGCCGGAAGCCGTGGCGTTGGTCCACAGCGTGATGCTGGACGAGTGCCGGAAAGGGAGGGGATACCCGATGATTTTATCGGAAGCCCACGAACAGGCCGTGGTGCGGACGGCGGACCGGGCGCTGTTTTATGAGATACTGGATGGGATGATGGCGCGCGCTGGCCACGTGTCCGCCGGCTCCATGAAACGCGCGTCCAAACAACAGCCGCTGGTGTAAGTACCGTTACGCGTTGAACGTTTTTTCGTTGAATGGTTTTCAAACGCGTAACGCCTATAATTCATTCGCTGACATGCCCATTTCGTTCAACACCCCTCGCATTGCCGAAGTCATCGCCGCCAGCACAGGGGCCTACACCGCCGAAGTCATCCGCGATCCGGAGGCGCCGGGGCTGGGGGCCTGGGTGGCCTCGCCAGGGAGCGACGGCCGACTGACGCTGGGGGTGGTGGCGTACCTGGAGCGGGGGAGCGTCGCGCCAAACCGCCGGGCGGTGGCGCTCGGGCGAGACGCCGAGTCGTTGCAACGCGAGATGCCCCAGGTGCTGGAGTTGTTACGGACGACGATCGACGTGCGGATCGTGGCCTATGTGGAGGCCTCCGGAGTTATTCGGCAGACGCTTCCGCCGCTGCCGCCGGCCATTCATGCCTTTGTGTACGTGGCGTCGGCCGAGCACCTCGAACAGGTGGGCGCGCCGTTCGAATTTCTGCGGACCCTCACGGCGCGGGTCGACGAGGCCGTGCCGGCGGAAGACC
>JBGSPJ010000496.1:0-7873 GCA_041738655.1 Rhodothermales bacterium
ATCACCAGAGGATCGTCAAAGTCGAACTGCGTGTTTTGTTCGAGTTCATGTTTCAGCGCCGATACCGCCCGCTCGCTGTCCTCAGTCTTCAGCTTCTCGTTCACGAGCCGCCGCGCCGGGAACATTGTCCGTGATAAAAAAGCGGGTTGCCTCCCACGTGTAGATATCCACGGGGGGCTCTATGAACAGCACATCTCGACGTGGGAGACCTCGCCGAGCAGGCCGGAATCGACATACCGCTCCTTCGCCTCGATCAGGTGCGGCGTGCTTCGGCGTTGGGTGCCCACCTGCACCACCTTGTTGTACTTGCGCGCCGCGGCCAGCATCGCCTCGCCCTCGATGACGTCCACGCTGACGGGTTTCTGGACGAAGACGTGGGCGCCGGCCTTGATAGCATCGATCGTCGGGAGCGCGTGCCAGTGGTCGGGGGTTCCGACGAGCACGATGTCAAACTCGTGCTGGGCGAGCATCGTCCGGTAGTCCCCGAAGGTCTGCGGTGTCTTGCCGGATTTCTGGCGCTTCGCGATGAGGTCGGCGGCCCCGGACAGCTGGTTTTTATCGGGATCGCAGATCGAAACGACATCGATGTCGCTCACCTGCATGAGCCGGAACAGGTCGCTTTTCCCGTACCATCCTGTTCCTATCAGCCCCACCCGGCGCGGAGCCAGCGGGTAGATGGCGTCGAGGCCGCGGGCGCCCAGCATGGAGTAGGCGAGGGAGGCGGAGGCGGTCTGGAGGAAACGGCGTCGGTTGATATGGAAGGATTTCATGGCTGGGTTGAAGAGTGGGGCGGGGAACGTCACGTTCAAGGTATGAACCCCGATAGCAACCGGCAACTCACCCCCCACACCCCTCCCCCTACCCCACCGAACTCACAACATACCCGCCCGACTTCTGGTCGCGCTCCAGCTTCACGATGTTGTACTTGGCGGCTTCCTCGAGCAGCTCGCTAAACGAGCGGTAGCCGTAGTGCGACTCGCTGAACCCGGGCTTGCGCCGCTTGAGGGTCTGCTTGATCATCGACCCCCAGATCTTTTCTTGCTCGCCGCGTTCCTCGACGAGGGCGTCGTAGGTCTCCAGGAGGAGGTCCATCGCTTCCTGCTTCGACTCGTCCAGCACGGGCTCGGGCTTGGCCTTTGTGCTGCGGGACGCCGTCTTTCGCGCCTTGTTGTCGGCCCGGGTCTTGCTCCGCCGGCCGTCGCGCTGCACGAGATCGTCGTAGAAGATGAACTCGTCGCAGTTCGCCGTGAGGAGGTCGGAGGTCGAGTGCCGCACCCCCACCCCGATCACCATCTTGTTGTTCTCGCGCAGCTTGCTGACAAGCGGCGAGAAGTCCGAGTCCCCGCTGATGATGACAAACGTGTCGACGTGCTCCTTCGTGTAGCACAGGTCGAGCGCGTCAACGACCATGCGGATGTCGGCGGAGTTCTTGCCGGACTGGCGGACGTGCGGGATCTCGATCAGCTCGAACGACGCCTCGTGCATCGCCCCCTTAAAATCCTTGTACCGGGCCCAGTCGCAGTAGGCCTTTTTGACCACGATGTTGCCCTTGAGCAACAGGCGTTCGAGGACCTTCACGATGTCGAACTGGTCCTTATCCGCCTCGCGGACACCGATGGCCACGTTCTCGAAGTCGCAGAACACGGCCATGATTTTGGTTTCGTCGGAGACGGGCATGAGGGTTTGGTTACGATGAACTAAAAAACACAAAAAAGGCTTCCCACGTCAAGGCCACAACCAGCCGAACACGCCGGCCGTCAGCAAGCCGTAGATAAGCGCATCGAGAAGCGCCTTCCCGGTGGAGCTCCATTTCCGTTTAAACCAGATCGACATTGGCACCGCCCCGAAGCCGTAGCTGAGAAACGTCACCACGCCAACCACACGAAAGACGGCGAGATAGTCTGAGCCAGCGCCCAGTGTCCGGCTGGCCAGGTACGCGGCAAAGAAACTGACAACCAGACAGAATACCAACCACTGGATGAACGTGCTCCCCATGGCGAACGGGCCGTTGGGCAGGATGGTCGCGATCATTACCGGGCCTTCCTCGAGCTTTTTGGCGAACTCCGGACTGGAGCGTTCGGCGGGGCTGGTGGCATGGGGGATCATGTAATCGCCCGGCGGCAGGGACACCCCGCGGAGGCCGGCCCGAAACTGGGCTTCGGAGGGCAGACCCGGATAGTCGGAATCGTGATATTTCAGCACCATGTGCACAAGCGAACTGGCGATAAACACCGCCACAGCAGACAGCAAGATGGGAAGCCAGAGGGAGGCAAGCGTAACCATACCGATACCTCGAGAAGCGTGCGTGAAAGAAAGGGAGACTAACACTCCGCTCAAAGTAGTTCGAACACCGGAAACTGGCAACTAACAGCCCATCTCCCCTAAAAGACACCCTCCATCCTGTCCCCCCGGTCCACCCAGTCCTCTGATCAACGACCAACAACAAACGAGCCTACAACAACCTGGCCGCCGGCTTCCAGCCAGCTGATGTAAAGACCGTTCGGGTGCGACGCCGCGTCGAATGTCGCCGTGTGCCGGCCGGGCATCAGGTGAGTATCCACCAGCACGGCCACGGGCCGGCCCAGGACGTCGTACACGGTGAGGCGGACCTGCGCCGGCGCGTCCAGGCTGAACGCGATCGATGTGTGGTGGCGGAAGGGGTTCGGGAAGGCCGGCTCAAGCGCCACCCCAAAAGGCGCCGCCCCCTCCTCTTCCGTCGCTGTGTCCTCGCGCGGCGTAAACCCGAACGTATGATCGGCCGTGTTCACCCTCACCGTGCCGGTATCGGTCTCGCGCGCAACCTCCGGCAGCGTCACCACGGCCGCTCCCAGTAAAGCGACGCCGGGCTCGACCGTTGGCCGCGCCCGATACGGGGCCACGGCATCGGCCGACGAAAACGACGGCTCGCCCCACCCGATCGCCGTATGCCCATCGATCAGCGCGGCGTGCCACGCGTAGTGAAACTGCGCCTCGTCGTAGCCCACGCCGGTTGTGGTGACCGAAAGCACCTCGATCCCGAACGACTGGCGATACCGGTCGATTTTATCAGCCTTCTCCCGCCAGAAAGCGCCGTCCACAAACGCGCCCTCCTGCACCATGAAGCTCTCAGAGAAATAGAAGTCGCCGGCCTGCAACGCCGCGCGCGTCTCGCGCGGATTGTACGTCGGATCCGCGGTTCGCGCAAAGGCATGGTCGGGGTCCCAGGCATTAACAATAACGGGCAAAGGAAGGGCGTGGGCGAAGTCAACGGCGTCGTTCTGCCGGTCGCGGGTGACGCCGAAGTCGTAGCCAAAATCGTCCAGGAAAATGCCGTCCGCCCCGATGTCGGACCACCAGAGCATCCGGAGCTTATACTCCGTGGCCGTCAGGTTCTGGGTGCTCACGCCCAGATCCACATACCCGAATACCTTCGTATCAGCCATGGCGGGATGGGCGATGAGGGCGACCGTGTTGGTATAATCGGGATGGGTGTCGACCTGCAGCCCATCCCCCAGAATTACATAGTCGTATTGCCCCAATGCGGCGGCCGCCTGATCGAGGGTCGTCGCCCCGTTGATGACGGACGGCCACGCGTAATACACAAGCAACTCCCCCGGCCGAAGGGATGCGTCGGCCTGGGCCCGCGCCGCAGCCGGCATCCCCATCCACACAAAAAACAAAACGAAAGAGAGACTGGAAAAGACGTTGGTCATGACAGCTAAACCCTGAAGAGAGGTGACTCGGCGTTTCTCCCACTCGTAACGAAGCGCGTGCCAGCCTGACGCCGGCTGCATCTTACCCGCCGATCGAGTACCTTCGTGCATCCATCAAATCCGTTCACAGCCATCCACTATCCGTGATGCGATTCCGCACCCTGTTTGTTGTCACCACGCTGCTCCTCGCCTGCGCCCGACCCTTGCTCGCCCAACCCGGCTACCAGACCGATTTTCCCGCCGAAGAGTTCGCGGCCCGCCGGCACGCGATCATGGATTCCATCGGCGCGGGAGCCATCGCCCTCCTCCAGGGCCAGGCCGCCGTCGAAGGCTTTTATGTCTTCCGCCAGACCAACGAGTTTTATTACCTCACCGGCCTCGAAGTCCCCCACGCGTACCTGCTGATCGACGGCACGAGCCGGCAATCCACCCTGTACCTCGCCCATCGCAACGCCGACCGCGAGCGGAACGAGGGCAAGGTGTACTCCGCCGAAGACGCCGACGAGGTCAAACGGCTCACGAGGGTCGACCGCGTCGAGCCTATCGAGGCCCTCATGCGCGACTTCATCTGGTCGTACCTCGTCCGACTCCCCAACCCGATCCTCTTTACCCCCTTCAGCCCCTCCGAGGGGCACTACGAAAGCCGCGACGAGATCCTCGGAGGCGTCGCCGCCCACCTGGCCGACCCGTGGGACGGCGCCAGCCACCGCACCACGCGATTCGTCCAGCTCCTCCGCGACCGGTACCCGCAGTTGGCGTTGCACGACCTCTCGCCGGCGCTCGACGCCATGCGCCTCGTCAAAAGCAAACGGGAGATCGACCTCATCCGGACCGCTAGCGAACTCGCCGGCCTGGGCATCATGGAGGCCATCCGATCCACGGCACCGGGGGTGATGGAGTACCAGCTCGATGCTGCCGCAAACTTCGTCTTTTCGACGAACGGCGCCCGGAGTGAAGGATACCGATCCATCACCGCCGGCGGGAAAAATGCCTGGATGGGGCATTATTTCCACAACAGCGCCCCGCTCGTCGCCGGCGAGCTCGTGCTGATGGATGTCGCGCCGGACTACCGCTACTACACCTCGGATGTCGCCCGGATGTGGCCCGTCAGTGGGACCTACTCAAAGGACCAGCGGGACATGTATGGATTCATCATCGCCTACCGAAACGCGCTCCTGAAACACATCCGCCCCGGGGTGTCGCCGGCGCAGGTGATGGACGAGGCCGCCGACGACATGCGGATTGTGCTTGACCGCATCGCGTTCGCCAAACCCATCTACCAGGCCGCCTGTGAAAAAGCGCTCGCCTTTCGCGGCCACCTCTCGCATCCCGTCGGGATGGCCGTCCACGATGTCGGCGTCTACCGCAACCAGCTCCTCAAGCCGGGCATGGTGTTCTCCATCGACCCCATGATCTGGGTGAATGAGGAGATGCAGTACATCCGGATGGAAGATGTCGTCGTGGTCACCAAAACGGGCGTCGAAAACCTGTCGGACAACATCCCCGCGGAGATGGACGCGCTGGAGGCGCTGATCCGGGAAGAAGGGATCGTGCAGCTCCGGCCGGCGCTATTTAGATAATACAGCTTCGATAAATCGGCTTCGATAAAACGTCCTATTCCCGCGAAGGGAAGATCCCTTCCAGGGCCACGCAATACCGCATCACGAGGTACGGGGACCGGTTTTCGTGGGACAATCCGCCACCGACGGATGTTGTTGTCACCGGCTGGTCCCCGCCCCCGCTCCGGATAACGATCCCTTCTTCCGTCCCGTTCGCATTCGTCAACTCCGTGATCGAGTGGGTGTGGAGCGGCATCTCGTTGACGGTCAGCGTCACCCGCTCCGCGCCCCCAGTCTGCCCCTGTTGGTACGTTGAAAGGCCGGGGCCCTGCCCGACATGGATCGGCGCGCGGCCCCGGAGGTCGGGCAGCGAGAAGGTGGTCACTCCGTCTCCCCCGTACGTGGTGCCGAATAAGGCAAACAAAGCTTGATACTGAACGATTGGCAGGAGCTGCCCGTCGGCCTCGGCCCAGCCGCGTGGGCAGTAGGTGAACCCGACCAGGCGGATCTCCCCGATAAACGGGTCTTGAGCAAACGCCGGCGTGGCCGAAACGGCGCTCCCCAGCAGGAAAAGCAGGCAGGCGAGACGAAGGAGACGAGTCATGGGGGTGGGGATCTAAGGAGGGACGATCGTGGGCTCAACGCAAGAGCACCATCTGGCGGACATCGGTGTGGGGCCCGGCTTCGAACCGGTAGAAGTACACGCCGCTGGGCAGCGCACCGGCGTCGAACACGGCTTCATGCCATCCGGCCGCCAGCGTGGCCTGAACGAGCACGGCCAGGCGCCGGCCGGCGACATCGTACACGGTCACCGTGACGGCTGCGGCCTCGGGCAACCCGAAGCGGAGCGTAGTGGATGGATTAAATGGGTTCGGATAGTTGGCTTCGAGCACATAGGAAGCCGGAAGCGAGACAGCCGACTCGTTCGCCACGTCGGTAGCGACATCCCGCCGGAAGAGCCCGCCGCCGATGGTGCCGGCAAACAGCAACCCGTCGGACGTGGCGGCCAGAGCGTGGATGTCGAGGTCGGCCAGACCGTCGTTCACAGCCTCCCAGGTGGCGCCGTTGTCCAGCGTCCGAAACACGCCGGCCTCGTGAGTGCCCGCAAAAAGGGCATTTTCGGAGGTGATGACCAGGGCACGGACGTTCGTAGCGCCCAGCGCGTCGGTATGAACCGCCTCCCAGGTGGCGCCGCTGTCCAGCGAGCGATACACACCGGCGTCCGTGCCGGCGAACACCGCCCCGTCGCGCCCGATGGCGAGCGACTCGATGTAGGGATTTCCAATAGTCGAAGCCGCCTCCCAGTTCGCCCCCTCATCCGCCGAACGACGCACCCCCTCATCCGTCCCTGAAAACACTACGCCGGCGGGGGTCACCGCGAGCGCCGGCGAAAACGGACTCCCCAACCCGGGGTTCAGCACTTCCTCCCACACGGCCCCATCCTCCGACCAGCGGTACACCGGGCCCAGGAACGCGCTGGCGTAGAGACGGCCGGACGAATCCGCCACGAGGTCGCCGATGTCGAGCGTATTCAGGCCGGCGTTGACCGCCTCCCAGGTGTCGCCCCGGTCGGCCGAGCGGACGATACCGCCGCCGTGGGAGCCGGCGTAGAGCATCCCGTCGGGCGTTACGGCCATGGCTGTATACGCGAGCGAATCCAGATCTTCGAGCCGCGTCCAGGCGTCGCCGCCGTCATCCGACCGGTAAAGGGCGTCGGACGCGCCGGCGTAGATCGCGCCGTCGCCGCCGACGGCAAGGGCGAACACCTCCAACCGGGGAAAGCCCGAAAGGGACTGCCAGACGCCGGCATCCTGCGCGGCGGCCGGCGCCGTAGCCAGCAGGCTAAGCACCATGCCGGCGATGATCGTTTGGAGGCGAGAAGGGATCATGGGGGCGGAGACCTTCCGGTCGATCAAGCGTTCGAGTCACCGCACGATACGAAAAATCGTCACGGAATGCGCCTTCGCCGCGCGGAACGTACCAAACCTGAAAATACGCGCTTGGAACTCGGCATCTACACCTTCGCGGAAGCCACGCCGGACCCCCGCACCGGCATCACCGTCAGCCCCGAGCAGCGGCTGCGGGATTTGATGGAGGAGATCGAACTGGCCGATCAGGTCGGGCTGGACGTGTTTGGCGTCGGGGAGCACCACCGGCCGGATTACACCGTGTCGGCGCCGGCGGTGGTGCTGGGCGCCGCGGCCATGCGCACGAAACGCATCCGGCTCACAAGCGCCGTCTCCGTCCTCAGCTCGGACGACCCGGTGCGGGTGTTCCAGCAGTTTGCCACGGTCGACCTCCTCTCGGGGGGCCGCGCCGAGATCATGGCCGGCCGCGGGTCGTTTATCGAATCTTTCCCGCTCTTCGGCTACAATCTGAACGACTACGACGCTCTGTTCGCCGAACGGCTCGAGCTGCTGCTCCAGATCCGGGAGAGCGAGCGTGTGTACTGGAAGGGCAAGCTCAGGCCGGCGCTCACCGGCCAGGGCGTCTACCCCCGACCCGTCCAGAACCCGATCCCGGTCTGGATCGCCGTTGGCGGCACGCCGCAATCCGTCATCCGCGCCGGCGTGCTCGGCCTCCCGCTGGCCATCGCCATCATCGGCGGGCAGCCGTCCAGGT
>JBGSPJ010000504.1:0-5235 GCA_041738655.1 Rhodothermales bacterium
GCCGTCGGGAATGAAGGCGATGCGCTGCTGCCACGGCCGGTATTTCGGCGTGAAGTTCTTCGCGACCTCCTCGGGCCCTAAGAACATCTCGGCGGCGGCGAGGAGTTCTTTTTTCACCGCGTCCGGCGCCGCCTCATGCCGCAACCGCTCGTACTCGGCCAGGCCGAGGATGAGCTCGACAAGCGCCGGCGCATCGTCTTGTGTTGCGGGACGAATGCTAAAGGTGGAGTGGCTCATGGTTAATTGTTGATGGTCAATCATCAATTGTCAATTGTCTGAAATCTATTTGTCATCATCAATCATCAATCTTCAACCATCAATCATCAACCATCAACCATCAACCATCAATCATCAACCATTAACCATCACCTTCTTCCACGATAAAAATCATCATCCTCCGGGTCGATATCATCGTCGTCTTCGATCGAGCCGAGGGACGAGAGCATCGATCCCATCATATCGGAATACGATGTGCCGGCTTCGGCGAAGTCTTTCCCGATCAACGAGTTCTGGTGGAGGGCTTCCAGCACGAACTCCATCGCGGAAGCGGCCTCACCCGGCGACGCTGGCTTCAGCCGCGCCGCTACCAGTTCCGGAAGGCCGGCGACACCGCAAAGCGCCTTCTGGTAGGCCTCGAAGGGGAGGTCCGGACTGATCACGAGATGGTTGCCCTGGGTGAACCAGGTGAGGAGCATCTGATAGGGCGAACGGCCTGTCTTTTTGTCGCCGGGGTCCGGGAAGTACGTGGTGAAGATGGTTTTGATGGCGCGGCCGATGAGCAGGCGGGCGACGTTCTGCGCGCCTTCCTGCTCGCCCTCGTACACCAGCTCGACTTTCCCGGTGATCGCCGGCTCCACCGCGATGAAGTCGCTGATGCGTACGGTCGTCTCTTTTTCAACGTTCACCAGCGCCCGTCGCTCGGCGGCGGAGATGAGGTCCTCGAGCGCCGCGCGGGTGAGGCGGACGGAGACACCGGACTTCTGGTCGACGTATTCGCTCGCTCGTGCCTCGAACGCGATCTGCTCGACGATTTCGCGGAAATACGCCGGCACATGCACCTTCACGCCCTCGCCCCGGTCCTGCCACGCTTCCTGCGATGTGATCTGGACGCCGATCTCGATCGTCTTCGGGTAATGGGTGATGATCTGGCTGTCGATCCGGTCCTTCAGCGGGGTGATGATGCTGCCGCGATTCGTGTAGTCCTCGGGGTTGGCGGAGAAGATCATCATCACATCCAGGTTGAACCGGACGTTGAAGCCGCGGATCTGGATATCCTGCTCTTCCATGATGTTGAGCAAACCCACCTGGATGCGCGGCTGGAGGTCGGGCAACTCGTTGATCGCGAACAGGCCCCGGTTGGTGCGCGGGATGATGCCGAAGTGGATCACCTCCTCGTCGGCATACGTCAGCCGGAGGTTGGCCGCCTTGATCGGGTCGATGTCGCCGATGAGGTCGGCGATCGTGGTGTCCGGCGTCGCCAGCTTTTCGTTGTAGCGCTCGTCGCGGTGCAGCCAGTCGATCGGGGTGTCGTCTCCTTTCGCGGCGATGAGGTTGCGGGCGAACTTGGATATCGGGTTAAACGGATCGTCGTTCACCTCACTGCCGCGGACGATGGGGATGTACTCATCCAGCAGTTGGGGGAGCATGCGGATGATCCGGCTTTTGGCCTGGCCGCGGAGGCCGAGCAAAATCAGGTCGTGCCGGCCCAGGATGGCGTTCTGGATCTGGGGGATGACCGTCGTGTCGTACCCGATGATGCCGTGGAAGACCCGTTCGCCCTTTCGCAGGCGGGCGATGAGGTTCTTGCGCAGCTCGTCCTTCACCCCGATCACCCGATAGCCGGATGCCTTGAGTTGTCCGAGAGTATGGATGTCGGTCAGGCGGGAAAGGGACATGGGGATGGTTTAAGGTTTAAAGTTCGAGGTTCAAGGGGTGTTTGCGCGCCGATTCAAGAAGTATCTTGAACCTTAAACATCGAACCTTAAACCGAGTAGGCTAGCACGCGACGCATTCCACCGCTGTTCCCCGCCGGCTGCTTTACCGGGGGTCCTCCCAGCGATACAGCGCAAGCCAGGGTTGCGGCTCCACATAGACGACGGCAATATCAAACCCGTCGCTATTGGGGTGGGCGGCGAGGTCGACGGGGTAAAAGGATTGCGCGAACACCGGCGCCTGTTGCACGAGGCGTCGCTGGAGCCGGCCGTCGAGGTCGTACACATCGATCAACAGCCATCCCGGGCGGATGTTCAGGACAAACAGCCGATCGCCGGCGACGGCCATACTCGGCGTGAGCAGTGGCGGGTCGTATAGATCGCCGAGCAGGAACGAGCGGCTGCGGGCCAACATCGGGGAGTCAAAACCCACCAGCGCCAGGGTGTCGCGGGCCGCGAGGGGGCGGACGCGGTCCAGCACGGGGCGATATCCGCAGGCGCTCAGCAGCATGTCTTCCGTGGTGACGAGTTTGCCAGAGTAGCGCCAGATTGGCCCCTCCAGCGGCCACCGTGCCTCGATCGCGCCGGAGGCATCGAGCCGGCCGATGAAGTTGTCGTAGTCCTCGCCGAGGATCTTGACGTAAAGCCCGCCCGGGCCGTAAGCGGCGTACTGCAACAGCTGCTTGCGGGGCAGATCGGAGGGGGTAGGGATCGTGGCGATCACGCGTTGGCCGATGAGGAGGCGGACTTCATGCGTCGTCGGACTGAATACGGCGACGGTATCTCCGGCGGCGCCGGCCAGAAAAGGGATCGGGAAGTCGTCGTCCCGCACCTGATACAGCGCCTCGCCCCGGGCGTCGAAGGCATACACAGCGTTGGCCTCCGCATCCGACACATAGAGCACGCCGGCATCGTTGAACAGCACCGTACGCGGGTAGTCGAACGGCAACGCCTCGGGGCCGGCGGTCTCCCATAGGAGAGCGAGCGTATCGACAGCCGCGGCCTCGGCGATGACGCGCGAGAGCGAGTCCGCCGGAAACAGCGCGCGCGACTCCACCCGGTTGCACGAAGACGGCAGGCAGCCGGCGAGCACAAGAGGCGTCAGGAGGAAGCACAGGAGGGCGGAAGGGGAGAAACGAGGCATGCCGGCGGATGGTGTTGCGTGCCGGCTTGTAACGTCAGGCAGGGGGATCGTTCCCGCCCCATCGCCCGTCATTTACCTCGCATATACTCGAGGATGGCCCTGGCCTCATCCCTTGACAAAAACTGGTTCGGCATCGCCACGCCGTACTCCTCCCGCTGTGCCATCATCTCGGGGTGCTTTTTCCCCATTTCGTCTGGATTAAGCAGCACATTCATCACAAACGCCGGCGACCGACGCTCGAGCGCTCCGGCCAGGGGCGGACCCACCAACCGTGCCTCCCACTGATGACAGGAGGCGCACTTCAAGGTGAAGCTCTTTTCACCCTCCGCCGCCAGTGCCGAGTTCACGCCCGGCAATACAAACGGCTCGATTGGCCCGATGCCGTGTTCGAGTTGGGCATCGCTGAGGCCGGCAGGAGCCGAAGGGACGGCCCGAGAGGTTTCGGGTGCGGGCATCTCACACGCCCCAAGGGCCAGGACGGCGAGCAGGCTGGAGAGAACGATCGGATGATGCATGGCAGCGCCTTTCAGGTGAACAGGTCACCCGGTAGTCTACCCGCCCCCACCCCCACCGCCTGAGAGGCCATGCCTGACGCGGTTGTGGGGAGATGGCTCAATATCCCCTTCGATGTCGACCTGGAGGAGGACCATCACCCCCGGCAAATCGGCCGGGGATCCACATGCCGCGGTTACTTTCCGCCGGCATCTTGTCGGCCGAGTTGCATTTCCACCTTGTACATTTTTCCTTCCCGGAAAACCCCGAGGTGGACGGAATCGCCTGGGCGGAAGTCGGTGAGGCGGGCGGCGAGGTCGACCTGGCCGGCAATCGGCTCGTCCTCGAAGGTAAGGATGACATCGTAGGGCTTAAAGCCGGCGGCGTCGGCCGGGGAGCCGGGGTCGACGTCGCGGACGACGAACCCGCGCTGTTCCGTCAACCCGAGCGCTTTTGCGATGCGCTCGTTTACATCCCAGCCGCGAAGGCCTGTGTAGTAGGAGCGATCCACCTGACCCGTCGCCTTCAACTCCTCGACGATCCGCATGGCCTTGTCCGCCGGCACGGCGAACCCGAGCCCGATGGAGCCGCCGCCGCCGGAGGTGTAGATAAAGGTGTTGACCCCAATGACCTCGCCGAGCGCGTTGATGAGCGGGCCGCCGGAGTTACCCTGGTTGATGGCGGCGTCCGTCTGGATCATATCCCGATAAATCCGATTTTCCTGTGGTTGGAAGTCGCGCCCGGTGCCGCTGACCACGCCGACCGTGACGGTCGGCTCGGCGGCTTCGAACAGGCCAAAGGGATTACCGAGGGCGATGGCCCACTCGCCGGGGATGGCCTGGCCGTTTGTGGCAAACGACAGGTGCGGCAGCGGTTCGGGTGGTTCGACTTTGATGAGGGCCAGGTCGCTCGCCTCGTCGCTCCCGATCAGCGTTGCATCGAGTGTCGCGCCGTCCATGAAGGCGACGGTTATTTTGGCGGCGTTGTGGGCGACATGCTCGTTTGTGACGATGTACCCGTCGGGTGAGATGACAAAGCCCGAGCCGACGCTTTGGACCTGCTGCTCATAGACCCGGCTGCGGCTGCGGCCGTAGAAAAACTCCATCCAGGGGTCCGAAAACGGGTCGCGGTACTGAACCCGTTGCACGGCCATCACGTTGACGCTGACGACGGCCGGGCTGGCGGTTTCGACGACGCGGGTGATGGCGTTCGTGCGGGTTTCGTAGAGCTGGTCGGTCACCTCGTCCAGGGACGGCGCCGGCAGAACGGCCGGCGATTCCACCTGCTGCTGCGAGTTGGCGTTGCGGTTGCACCCGATGCCGAGGATGCCGATCAGGAACAGGGCGGTAAATCGAATGGAAACCATAACCCGAAGCGGTTGCGTTCGACGGATTGTTATACTGTGTTGAACTATCTGTACCGAATCGACGGTTGCGTACGAGAAGCCCGGTTGTTGGTTTCTCGGTCAGCTCCACCTGCTCTACCTGAAATGCGAAACCCTACTCCAATCCCCATCGACCAGACCAGATTCCTCGCCAGCGTTGACGCACTGGCCACCATTGGCGCCATTCCCGGCGGCGGCGTGCAGCGCCTGGCGTTTTCACCGGAGGACCGCGCCGGCCGCGACTGGGTGGAGGCCCGGATGCGGGCGCTGGGCATGGCCGTTTC
>JBGSPJ010000542.1:0-2753 GCA_041738655.1 Rhodothermales bacterium
GTCGATCTCCGCCGGCGTCGTAAGCTCCACCACCGGCACGGGCTCGGAGGCCAACGCCCCTGCCGGCACCAGCGCCGACCGGTTGGTGCGCATCCATCGAAGGCCGCCGGCGCTATCGGGGGACGCAAGCCAGGTATCCACCGGGATGAGCAGGCCGGGCGCCTCCGCCGGGGCCGAGATCGTAAACGTCACTTCGCCAATTCGAGGCGGGGTCATCTCCCCGATCGCACGCGTCGCCCGGTCCAGTCCCCCCACCTGATACAGCGTGATCCCGAGCATGGTCAGCACACCGATCACCATCACGCCACCCTGCAGCATATCCGTCCACACCACCGCGCGAAATCCTCCGAACGTCGTGTAAAAGACGACCAGCACCGCAAAAAGAAACAACGAAAGCACGTACTCCGGACTCTCCCCACCGGGTACGCCTCCCAGCAGATTGGCCAGGCCGACGGCGGCGGTGTGCATGGCCGGCATCGTACCCAGCAACTGCTCCAGAATGAGGGCCGCCAGCTTGAACTGGGGGATCAGATACACCAACAGCATCGCAGCGATCAAGAGGGTCGCGATGAGGGCCAGCGCCGGACTCGCGAACCGGGCGCGCAGCACATCGGGCAGGGTGATCGCGCCCGAGATCCTCGAGAACTTGTTGAGTTGCTTGCCGAGCAGGCCCATCCCGCAGATCGGGAAGATCATGTAGCTGGCAATCCAGAGCGCGAGGGACCAGCCGTGGGTATAGATGAGCGCCGGAAAGCCGGCGAACGTGCCGGCCGACGCACTCGTCGCGCCATAGGTGAGCGCCAGCGCCAGCATCCCCAGTTCGCGACTCCCCAGGAAATAATCCCCCAGAAACCCGGTACGCCGCCGGCCAGCCCGGTGAGCCAGCCAGCCGAGCGCGAACACCAGCAAGGTGTAACTGGCAAAAACGATCAGTGCCACGGAAGTGGAAGAGGGGTCATGAAAGGGTGGTCATGAAAATGGGTCATGATGGGGATTCAGGGGCCGGCCGGGGAGTGTCTTTCATACCACGCAGCGCGAACGCGATGCTAAAAGCGGTCGCGGCGCCCCAGGGGACCGCCACGCCCCAGAACACCCACGCCGGCCACCCGAGGACTCGCTCGACATCGCCGGCGGGCTGGTTGTATCCAAAAAAGCCGGCGTAGCCGACCGTCCAGACCATACACACGGCCCAGGCGAGCAGGATAAACCACGCCTCGCGCCGAGCGCGTAGGAATTCGGGGTCGGGGGTGAAAACTGGCTCTGTTTCCATGGGCAGCGGGTAATGGAGCGGTCAGGCCTTCAGTTCGAGGATCATCTCGATCTCCGTGGAGGCGCCTCGAGGCAGCTGCGCCATGCCGATGGCCGAGCGCGCGCCTACGCCGGCGTCGGGCCCAAACACGTCGATCAACAGCTGTGAAGCCCCGTTCACCACCACATGGGGCTCGGTGAAGTCGAGGTCGGAATTAACATACCCGGTCACTCGCAGCACCCGCGCGATCCGATCGAGCGAGCCCAATTCCTGGATCACCATCCGCAGGTTATTCGCTGCGCACAATGCCGCCGCGCGTTGGGCCTCTTCCACACTCACCTGCGAAGGTACTTTGCCGGGGCTGACGAGCTTGCCATGCGCGACCGGCACGGCGCCGGACACATACACGGTGGTGCCGTGCACCACGACGGGTTTGTAGATGGCGCCGGGTCCAGGGACATCATTCAGCGGGAAGCCAAGCGCTTCGAGTTTTTTGTCGCGGTCTCCCATGGGTACGGGTTTGATCGGGTGATTGGATGCGAAGGAATATGAGGGATGTATGGGCGAATAGCAACCTTGCCCGATCGTCAGGGCAATGCCTCCCCGAACAATCGGAGCCAGTTGCCATGGAAAACGGCATCGATATCACCCGCCAAAAAGCCGCGGGCTTCGAGGATGCCGGCGAGTTTCTGCATATCTGAAATTGTATCCAGGTCCCCCGGCGTCTGCTCCGTCCCGAAGCCCCCGTCGAGGTCGCTGCCGATGGCCGCGTGGCGGGTGTTGCCGGCCAGCGTGCACACCCGCTCGATGTGGTCCGCCACAGCGTCCAACCCGACGACCGCCGGCGAGGTCTCCCCGCGCACCCATCCTGGATGCAGCATCCACGCATCGAGCGCCGCGCCGATAACGGCGCCGCGGTCAATCAGCCGGCGGATCTGCTCATCGGTCAGCTGTCGCTGATGAGGCACTAGCGCGCGGCAATTGTGGTGGCTGGCCAGCACGGGCCCACCGAAGGCGTCGAGCGCCTGGTCGAAGCTGTCGTCGGAAAGGTGGGTGACATCCAGAATCATCCCCAGCCGCTCGAACGCGCGCAGGAGCTCAACCCCCCTGGCGTTGATCGGGCCTTCGACGCCCGTGCCGGCGGCGTACTGCCCCATGCCGTAATGGGTGAGGCCGGCGGCCCGAAGGCCGTTCTCCCACCAGGCGTCCGCCTGCTCGGGATGAACGATGGGGTCACATCCTTCCATACTCAGGATGATGCCCGGCACCCGGGACGTGCCGGTCTCCCAGTCCTGCCAGTGAGCGCGCAGATCGGCGGATGTGCGCAGCATGCGCAGGTGGCCATCTTCCTCCAACTGCCGGTAATAGGCCAGCTGCCCCTGTGCGACGGCGTGGGCGATGGCCGGCGAGGCATATTCGAGGTCCGTCCGTTTGTATCCGGGTTGCGGCGTCTGTGCCGCGCCACTGCGGGCAAGGAGCGTGGCGACGCTCACGGCGACGCCGG
>JBGSPJ010000562.1:0-2353 GCA_041738655.1 Rhodothermales bacterium
GCCGTCGGCCCACACCGTCACCGCCGCTCCGATAGCCTGCCGGTTGGGCGTTTTCCCCTCGAAGGTCAGCCGGATCCAGTTCGCCGCTTCCGTGTCGTTGCGCAGGAGCCGGGGCGATCCGCCGTTGACCGTGAGGAGCACGTCCAGATCACCGTCGTGGTCGATGTCCGCCGTCGCGACGCCGCGGGCCACGATGGGCTCGGCGAAGGCCGGCCCCACCTGCTCGCCGAGGTCGACGAACTGCTCGCCGTCGTTCCAGAAGAGCTGGGGCTTCTGGGCGAACGTGATGTCCTGCTGGATGGCGTTGATCTCGGGTTCGATGTGGCCGTTGGCGGCGAGGAGGTCCAGCCGGCCGTCCAGGTCCAGGTCGGCGAAGTGGATCCCGAAGGTGAGGGAGAGCAGCGAAGGGCGGGTGAGGCGTGCGGCGCCGGCGCGGTCCTGAAACAGCTCCCCATCCCCCATCTGGGTATAGAGAGAGATCGGCTCGCGCGCGAAGTTACCGATGGCGATGGCCTGTTTGCCGTCGTTGTGGATATCCCCGATATCGATCCCCATGCCGGCCCTGGCGCGGCCCACCTCGTCGTACGCGATACCCGCGGCGATGCCGACATCGGTGAAGGTGCCGTTGCCATCGTTCATGTACAGGAAGTTGGGCTGGGTGTCGTTGGACACCGCGAGGTCGGGCCAGCCATCGTCGTTGAAGTCGGCCACGGCCACGCCGAGCGACTTGCCCTCGGGGTTAAAGACGCCGGCGGCCTCGGTCACGTCCTCGAAGCCGCGGCCGCCGAGGTTGCGGTAGAGCCGGGACGACTCGCCCTGGTAGCCTTCCGGGGTGGCGTAGGACTTCGTCTTCCCGTCGCGCGTCACGTAGATGTCGGTCTCGGGCGTCCAGCGGACATAATTCGCGACGAACAGGTCGAGCCATCCGTCGCGGTCCACATCCACCCAGGCCGCGCTGCTGGACCACGCCGGTGGGGCGTCCGCGGCGGGGTTGTTGCCGGCGACCCGCATGGCGGTGGTTACATCCGAGAACCGGCCGGCGTCGTTGCGCAGCAGACGGTTATCGCCCACGGCCGTGAGATAAATGTCCGTGTCGCCGTCGGCGTCGAAGTCTGCGAAGGCGGCGCCCATGCCGTAGAAGGAAACGTCCAGGCCGGCCGTGTTGGTGACGTCCTCGAACGTGCCGTTTCCTGTGTTACGGTAGAGGCTGGGGGTGGGCGCGGGCCGGCCTGATGCGTGCCCGGGCCACTCGGTGCTGTTGACCAGCAGGAGGTCGATCCATCCATCCCCGTCATAATCCAGGAATCCGCCGCCGCTGCCGATGGTTTCGGGCATCCACTTCTGGCCGAAGGCGCCCGTTACGTGGGTGAAGTCGATGCCGGCTTCGCCGGTGATGTCGGTAAATCGCAAGGAAGCGCCCGCGGTTTGTGTTCGGTCTTGCGTAAAGCCGGGGCGGTCGCGGGTGAAGGCGGGTTGCTCCTGGGGTGCCTCGTTTCCGCTGCAGCCGGCGAGGGTGAGTGCGAGTAATAAAACACGGCTCAGCCGATCCGTCGTATCCTCTTTTTTATGCGCGTTCGTCATCCCCGACCCCGAAAGGGGATCCAGTTGTTTTGCAATTCGACTGGATCCCGCATCAAGTGCGGGATGACAAATCGCTCTGATTATGGATTCAGTCACTAAAAACAACTTGGTGTAGTTCCTTGGCGCAAATGCAAATGAACGAGGACGACGGGGGAGCAGCAATGGAGCCAACCTGAACAGGTTTATCGTGGAGAGTAGTACGTTTCGAATAGGCGTCATGGCGCGGTCACTTCCAGGCGATGAATACGAATGTCCTGAACCATCAGGTTGACGCCGGGATTCTTGAGTCGGTAGGCACGGGCGACTTCACTGGCCGATTCATCGATCTGATAATGTTCGAACGCGGCCTCGGCGAGCGCGGCCTCGGCTGTATTCCCCAGGGCCCGGTGGTTGAGCATCAAGTGGTAGTGGGCTTCCCGGTCCTCGGGGTCGATGGCGAGGGCCTGGGTGTAGGCTTCGATGGAGGATTCGTACTGTTGATCCAGATAGAAGGTGCGTCCGAGCTGGCGCCAGGAGGCCCTGTCTTCCGGGAAAGCTTCGAGGACGTAGCGGTAGGCGTCGGCGGCATCTTCGTAAAGGCCGTCTTCTTGGCGTGCGAGGCCCCAGACCCAGGCGACGCGTGGGTCGCCGACTTCGATGGCTTCGCACTGAGTGAGGTGTTCGTAGACGCGGGCGAGGTTGCCGTCCTGGAGAGCCGTTTTGGCGAGGTTGAGGGGGCCGTCGACACGGGCCGGCGCGAGCTCGGCCACGCGGGCGAAGGCTCGGGCGGCGC
>JBGSPJ010000592.1:0-1690 GCA_041738655.1 Rhodothermales bacterium
CCGCCGGCAGGGCATCGCAGAAATAGACCACGCGATCGGCCCGCGTCTCGCGGTGGCTCACCACGCCCGGTGTCGCATCCTCAGCGCCGCCAACGCCGCGGCTGACGAAATCCGGATTGACCGCCTCGAGGATGGAGGCAAGGGGATCATCGATCGCAACAAAGAACGACGGGCGCGTGGCTTCGACGCGCAGGGTGACCACCAACCGGTCGCCGACGCGGAGATCCCCCGCAGGCTGCAAGGAGCCGTCCGCGCCGATCTTGCGGTAGCTGCGTGAGACGGCGAACCCGCGGTCCTGGCGCGGCTGTTCACCCAGCGGCGGATAAACGGCAAAGCGCGTCTCGCCGTAGAGCGTGGCGGTGGCCGGGTTCTCCACCTGCAGGACAGCGGGCGCGGCCTGCGGTTCAAGCGGGAACGACTCGCGGATCGCCGGCTGCTGCGTATTGAGCGAAAACGGAACAGACGTGCTGCCCGCGACCAGCGTTCCTTGCGCCTTGCGACCAGCACCCGCGGGCTTCTCCACCTTGAGGTAGTAGTCCGCCAGCGCGAGGAGCGTCCAGGCGGAGCTTTGCGTCGTGCCGCCGCGGTTTTGCGGCCCGAAGGCCAGCACCTCGGCCAGCAGGCGCGCCACCTCCTTGTTCTTCGGTTGGTGGTTGACCCAGGCCAGCAGACGGATGGCGCGGTCGCGCGCCGGGCCGCCGTAGGGCGAGAAATCAGCCGGCGCGCCTGGATCGTCGCGCAGTAGGGCGGAGACCATTTCGCGGGGGCCATCGGCCCTCATGATGGCCAGGGACAGCACGCTCCGAGCCTCGGCGGGAAGTTGCGCGCGCCGACGATAAAGTTCCTCGTGATAGGAGGCCTCGGGTCGGCCGGCCAGGGCGAGGGCATAGGCGGCGAACACGCGGTCCACCAGCAGGGACGCCTCCTCGTTTGGCGTGAGTCCGCGCAGCGATTTGGCCAGGTATTCCAAGAGCTGACTCCAGCCCGGCGGCATCTTCGTGCCTTGCTCCGCCGCGCGGGCCAGCACGATTGCCGCCCACGCGCTGGCGAAGGATGATGATCTCGTTCCACCGGGCCAGAACGCCAGGCCGCCGTTGTCGGTCTGAAATTCAAAAAGGTGGGCGACGCTTTCCGTTGTGACCTTTTGCACCTCTTCCGGATCGCGGGCGAAATCCGGTAACAACGGCCCCAGCACCGGCATGGCGAGCCACGGGACGAGGGAGGAGGTGGTTTGCTCGGCGCACCCGTAGGGGTATTCCGCGAGAAAGCGCGCCTGCTCGCCCAGCGAAGCGAGACGCGTGTTCGCCACCGTGACGGCGACCTCGCCCCGGCCTTCGGTCAGCTGCGGGTTCACGTCCGCGAGCAGATCATTCGACTTCGCATCGAGCCGGCTGAAGTAGGTCTCGCGCAACTGCACCATGGGAGAACCCACGGGCAGGACGGTCTTCACGCGGTCGGCAATCGAGGTGCCAGCCGCCTCCATCGTGGCTGTCCACTCAAGGCCCACCGGACCGGGTGCCGAGAAGGTGAGAGGAAAATCCGCCGCCCGCGAGGCGCCCTGCGGGATCTCGAGTGTGACAGTTTGGTTGGAGATCGGCGACTTGAGCGTGACGACCACTTTGCCGTCGCGGCCGGTCTCGTTGCGGATGACCGCCCGTGCGATCAGTTGATCGCCGACGTTGGCGAACTG
>JBGSPJ010000609.1:0-2578 GCA_041738655.1 Rhodothermales bacterium
CTCACCAAACCCGTCGCCGGCCTCGCCGTCGGAGGCGACCAGCTCGGCCACCTGCCGCCAGCTGACACCCGTCTGTTCATACACATAGGCCGCGCCGGGCGAGGCGCTGTCGCCGCTTGCGCCGATAACCGCGACCCCATCCCCCAACGCCACCGAAGCGCCGAAGTAGGGTTCGATGACACGGCTGGAGGCGATGACGACGGCCTGCTGGGCCCACGAAAGACCGATCCGGCTGTAAAAATAGACGGCGCCGGCGTCGGTGCCGTTCAGGTTGTCGGCATCGGGCGCGCCCACGATGAGGTCGTTTCCGCTAAACCCGAGCGCGCCGCCAAAACCATCGCCGTTGCGGGCACCGGGCGTCGAGATGCGGACATCGAACAGCCAGTCCTCACCGCTTTTCGAGAACACGTACGCCGCGCCGCGCTGGTTGTCCACGCCGACCGCTCCGACGATCACATCGCCCCCCTGGATTGCGACGGCCGCGCCAAATTCCGATCCGCTGACGGCGTCCGTGGCACCGAGACGGGCCTGCTCCACCCAATCCTGTTCGACTCGCTCAAAAATATAGGCCCCTCCTTCGTCCAGCGTGTTGTCGCCATCCCGCCGTGGCGCGCCGACCACCGCCACATCCCCCTCGATCGCCAGCGTGGTTCCAAAGCCGTCACTCAGTCCCCCATCCGATGCCGCCAGTTCGCCCTCGGCATCCCACACCGAACCGTCGAACCCGAAAATGTAGGCTTTGCCTTCTCCGAAAAAGCCCCCGTTCGCCGCGCCCACGATCAGTTGGAGATCCCGCACGGCCACGGCGCTGCCAAACCGATCCCCCTGCCGGCCATCCGAGGCTGAAAGCCGGGTCTGCTGCGTCCAGTTCGAGCCGGAGCGCTGGAAGAGGTAGACACTGCCGGCCCCGAGGCCGCGCTCGTTGTCGTCCTCCAGGGCGCCCACCGCCGCGATGGTGCCATCGATGGAGACCGACCAGCCGAACCGATCTCCAGGAAGGGCATCGTCCGCCTGGATACGGGCTTGTTGGACCCAGACCGACCCGCTGCGGACGAACACGTACGCCGCGCCCCGCGCCTCGTCGGTATTCCATGCTCCAATAACGGCCCGATCTCCATCGATCGATACGGCGCTGCCAAACCGATCTCCTCCGGTCCCCTCGTTGGCCATCAGGCGCGCCTGCTGGATCCATGTTTCCCCCGAACGACGGTAGATGTAGGCCGCGCCCGGGTCCGTATCACTCAGCCCTTCGGCGCCTACGATGGCAAAATCGCCGCTCACGGCCACCGTACTCCCGAATCGCGGCTCGACCTCCCCACGCGAGGCCAGCACCCGCGCGATGCCGGGCTGGAGGCCATCGCTCCCCTGCCCATTGAGTTGCACCTCGTGTGGGCTATCCGCCGCGTTGCTGACGATGACGACGCGCGCCGGCTTCGCGCCGGGGCTTTGCGGCGAAAACCGCACGGTGGCGCCGATACTGGCAAGCGGCGCCAGCAACGCCGGCCCACCGGAAACCATCACGTATGATGCCGCACCTTCGCCCTCGATGGTCACGCCGGTGATGTTGAGATCGGCCGTGCCGATGTTCGAAATCGTAAACGAGCCTTCCACGGATTGCCCGACGGCCACGGTATTAAACGCGAGGCCGGCGGTGCTGGCAAGGAGTGCCGGCACCCCGCTGCCGCCCACCGGGAAGATGTAGGCCGCGCCGGCGTCCTGGCCGCCGTCGTTGTCATCCCACCGTGCCCCGACGATCACCTGCTCGTTGCTGAACCCGAGCGCGCTCCCGAACTGATCGCCGAACGCGCCGTCAGCAGCGATGAGCTGGGCTTCGAGCGACCAGGCCGCGCCGAAGCGCTGGAACAGGTACACCGCGCCGGCCTTGTCGCCATCGCCATTCCGGCGCCAGCGGGCGCCCACGACGGCGTATCCCCCTTCGATGTGCACCGCGGCGCCAAATTCGTCGCCCTCCCCACTCGAAAACGGCAGGAGGCGAGTGAGGAGGCTCCAGGCCGTGCCGGTGCGGTCGAAGAGGTAGGCCGCGCCGGCCTCGTCGCGTCCATCGACGGCTTCGCGGGCGTTGCCCACGATCGCGTGGACATCGCTGATCGAAACCGAGCCGCCGAAGCCGTCGTCGCCGGCGGGCGTTGTCGCGGCGAGGGCGGCCTGCTGTGCCCACAGGGATCCCGTAAAGCTGAACACGTACGCCGCGCCGGCATCCACCAGGCCGTCCGTATCGTGGGCCTCGGCGCCCACCACGAGGTAGTCGCCATCGATCGCGACGGCTTCTCCGAACGCATCTCCATCGGTCCCATTGGCCGCCTCGATGCGGCCCTCGAGCCCCCAGCCGGCGCCTGTGTTTCGGAAGACGTAGGCCGTGCCACGCTGGCGGGCGTACCCGGGAGCCCCAACCACCACCCGATCCCCGGAGACATCCACCGCCGCCCCGAACTGGTCGTCGAAGGCACCTTCGGGCGCCAGCAGCCGCGCCTCTTGCCGCCAGCTGGCGCCGTCGCGGACGAACACGTAGGCCGCGCCGGCGAACGGACCGTTTTCGTTGTCGTCCCGCCGCAGATCG
>JBGSPJ010000691.1:0-7228 GCA_041738655.1 Rhodothermales bacterium
CGGGCGTCATCGCGTCCACCCCATGCGGGCGCGGCGTCGGTGCCGGTAGCGGTGCCGGCTGCCCACTGAACGTGTCCATAGCGTCCATACGTTCCACCCGAGCCACTGGCTCAGTGCCGCTCGAAGCAGGAAGCATAGCCACCTGCCAGGCTGGCATCACTGGAGCGAGGAACGGCAACAGAAAGAGGCCGAGCAGGGCCGAGCACCAGACCATGTAGCGCGTGGCGGCGGCGCTGTTGCGCAGCGCGTAGGTCAGCAGGCCGGCCGCCGAAAGCAGGAGGGTGCCTTTCACGAGGACCAGCGTCATGTCCGCCAACCAGGGCCGCATGTCAAAAGCAAGGAGCGGAAAATCGAGCAGGGATTGCATGTCAGTTGTCCTCCTGTTGTTTAGCTTTTTCGATGAGCCCGGCCAGTCGGTCGAGATCGGCATCGCTCAGTTCGTTGCCTTTCAGATCCAGCAGCGCCGTTACCACGCGGTCCGCGGAGCCGTTAAAAAAGGCCTGCACCATGTAGTTCATAGCGGATTTACCAGCTTCGTCCGGAGAAATGGTTGGTACATAGATGTACCGCGCCCCATCCCGCCGGTGGCTCAGGTGCCCTTTCTCTTCAAGGATCCGAAGCATGGCCCGCACGCCGGAATACGTGGGCGGGTCGGATATCCCCTCCATCACCTCGGCGGCTGTCGCCTCCCCGCGCTTGTAGATGAACGTCATGATCTGACGTTCGCGCGTCCCGAGGTCCATGGGTGATTTTTTTCGATTCATGATCGGTTACGGTTTGTCACGTACCCACGTTACGCGTTTACTCGTTGCATGTTAGGCATTGGGTTCGGCCCATCGACATGCTACAATACTAGCACCCTACGCCTAACATACGCAGAAGATGCAGCGCCGTCAAGAGTTTGTGCTACAATACTAGCACTTTTTTCTATGACGTAAAAAATGGGGGCTCCGCCGTATCGCAGAGCCCCCGGAGAGAACCATGAGTCGCCCCTCGTCAGTTGATGACCGGCGCCTCGTGACAGCCGTCGATGGATGGATGGATTTGCCACAGGTTGGCCGGCTGCGTCTGTGCAGCGAGGACCAGCGGGTCTCTGGTCTGCCCGACGTGAAAACACCAGACGTCCAGGACTTCCTTCTTGAACCGCTCGACCAGTGTGGTATCCGCCTTATCCATGGAGCGGTACCGGGCGTCGACATTCTTCGTCAGCTTTTGCACGTGGCGGATCGGGTGGATCTCGTTCCAGCCCGAGTGGCCGGCGTCGTAGACCCAGTCTCCCTCCACCAGAATGACATCGCCTCCCTCGCCTGTTGCAGGATCGGCGGCCGTCAGCGTGCCGGCGGCTGGATCGTATACGTCGTTCAACTCTCCGTTGTGTGTTGACGCCCACGCAATGGCAACCGCGGCCGCGGTGATCGCCAGCCAGATGGCCGCGGCGATCAGGCAGACGACCCATCCGATCAGCGGGATGGAGCAAATGGCTCCCACGATGGGGGCCCCGAACGACATCACCTTGAGTACCGCGCAGACATCGTGTACGCGACAGCCCTTCACTTCCACATGGAAAACCTCCGTGTCCGCCGGCAGGTCATCGAATTCCATCGAAACGCCGGCAAATCCCAGCCCCAGATCCGCCGATGGCGGTTGCTCGGCCATAAAGGGCGCCTGATACGGATCCGACATCAGCATTTCCGACAACGACTCGACCGGTGAATGGGGCGAGGGGAGGATGTTCATCGTGAAATCGTCATCCATCCTTTCGAACCCCGACTTGTCCTGACCGACAGGGATGATTTCCATCAGCCGGCCGATCGTACACGCATTTTCCTGGATACAGATCAGCTTACCGCCGTGCAAAAAGGCGCACAGCTCAAAAATCGCCACGACAAACGCCACGCCGGCCACGACGCCGAGCCCCGGGATAGCGATCCCGCCGATGACCATCGCCACGATTTCAATGATTGCGAGCGCGCCGGTCAGAATCCCCCAGGCGATCACATTCGTGAGGCCCGTGAAGTTGTCCTTTGTTACGCACTTAAAGTGCTTCCCACAGTTTTTTGCCATTGCCCTACCTCATGCCTTTGGATGCTCTAGGAATTCTTGCGAACCGTTAGCGTGACGCCGCCCAGCAAATCCGTCCCGTACAGGGCGTTGATATTAAACGCCTTCTCGCCCCGGAAGGCATCGGGCGGATCGATGCGGACGGTGACTTGCTGCGCGGCATTGGGAGCCAGACTGAATTGCGCCGGCTCGATCGCCACCGACCAGCCGGCCGGCACGGGGAACGCCGCGATATCGTGCCGCACCCGGGCCAGCGTCCAGTTGGCCGCCTCTTCGGTGACGGGGATGAACACGTTCGTGCGGTTTTTTTCAGGGTGTTGCCGCTCGCTTTCTTTTTTATCGGGCCGTTTGCGGCAGTCCAGACTCGCGGGGATCGTATAGGAATCCACGGTCATCCGGACGCGTTTGGTGATCGTATCCTCGTTGCGGACCGGGAAAACAAAAACGGCGGGAGACTGCGCGACACCGACGTTGGTATTCTCCTGACCGAGGTTGTTTTTCGGATTGGCGTCGTCCACCCAATCCAGGTCCACTTTCAGGCAATAATGCCCCGCCGTAGGTGGGGTCCGCCAGACCTGCTTCGCGGTCGCGGGATGACCGGGCGCGCCTTTCACCGGCAGATCGACGACCGTCGTTCCAATGGGCGTCAGCACGGCTCCTACCCCGAAACTCTGGAAGGAAAAATGGACGGGCAGCCCTACCGCCGGCGCATCCAGCGAATTGTTATAGACCGTCGCGACCACATCGTATTCGGTGTCGACCTGGAGCTCGTTGGACGAGACCGGAGAGCCGTTGAAATAGAGCTGGATATCGGGATTATCCCAGGTGACGGCCAGCCCCTGCTCCATCAGGTACTTCTGCGAGTAGATCAGGGGATCGGCGCGTTTATACACGTCGGGGCGGATGACGGCACAACGCGCGGAGCAGCGTGCAGGCCGCCCCCGCCGCACGTCCCGCAGGTGTTTTCCTCGCCGGCGGACATCCCGATTCCCCCGGATCATGTTGATAAATTCCTTCAGCCAGGTCAAAAGCACGATTCGGGACAACACGCGTCCCAGCCGAGCCGGCAATGCCGCCAGGGCTTTCGGGTAAAACAGAATCCTCATCGCAGTCACCAGAGTCTGGTTAACGGGGTGGATACAGGCAACGACCGGGCACCGGGATGCGTCGTAAGCACCCCTCGACGAGAACACGTAGAACCCGGTCTGCCACTCGCATTCAGGCGCGCACGTCTCGCTCCGGACGGGCCGAGACGATCAGCCTGTCGACCCGCGACACCACGAAACTGACGACATACCAGGTCGCCAGAAAGGCGACACATTCCAGGGTGAAGCTGTGGAACTTGTAGAGGAATTCAGCAATGATCAGGGCCAACGATACCGAGGGCAATTCCACGCGGTACTTCTCGCGAACGGTGGCTTGTTTGATGAATGCATACATAGAGAGTGCCTCGAGGTGATGGGAGTGGGTGAGTAATGGGAGAGTCGAAGCCGCGAAACGCGCCGGCGCGACGATCCCGGGGGCAAGAAATGAGTACATCCTTTACAGACAGACTCATGATACTCCCTGCGCAGATCCCAGCGCAAGCCCGACATCCGGTAGGATAACGTTCTCTGGCGCGCTATTTTCAACAGGACAGGAACGGCCGAACCCCTGTGCATCACCAACCGACCGGCGCTCCGGACCCGATATCGCATCCATCTGCCAGTCTCCCGCCCCAGAAGCTACCTGATATGCCCATCTACCATCACCTCGGATCCACGCCGGCCAAGCGGCACACCGTCTTCCAGAAATCCTCCGGCGGACTCTATTACGAAGAGCTGTTCGGGACCATCGGGTTCGACGGGATGTCCTCGCTCCTGTACCATGTCCATCGCCCGACCATGGTGAAAGCCGTGGTCGGCACGACGGAGCACACACCGAAGGTAGCCGTGTCGCATAACCTGCAGGCGCGGTTGTTTAAAGGCTTCCAGGTGTCTCGGCGGGACGACTTCCTCGAGAGCCGCGTCCCGCTGCTGATGAATAGCGACATTCACATCGGTCTCGCCGCTCCGCGCACGTCGATGAGCGACTACTTCTACAAAAACGCCGACGCGGATGAGCTGCTATTTGTCCACGAGGGCTCGGGCGCGTTGCACACGCCGCTCGGACGGATTCCGTTTAGTGCCGGCGACTACCTCGTCATCCCCCGCGGCACCATCTATCAGATCGCCTTCGCCACCGCGGTCAACCGACTCCTCTACGCGGAATCCTTCCACCCGATCTACACCCCCAAACGCTACCGGAATCACTTCGGCCAGCTCCAGGAGCACGCCCCGTTTTGTGAGCGCGACTACATCCTCCCGCGCGATCTGGAGACTCACGACCAGATCGGGGACTTCATGATCAAGATCAAAAAACAGGGTGTCGTGCACGATGTCGTTTACGCCGCCCACCCGTTTGATGTGGTCGGCTGGGATGGCTACAATTACGCCTACGGGTTTTCGATCCACAACTTCGAACCCATCACCGGCCGGATCCACCAGCCGCCGCCTGTCCACCAGACCTTCGAGACCCGCGCGTTCGTCGTTTGCTCTTTCTGCCCCCGACTGTACGACTACCACCCGCAGGCCATCCCCGCGCCGTACAACCATTCCAACATCGACTCCGACGAGGTCATTTATTATGTCGATGGCGACTTCATGAGCCGTAACAACATCGAGCGCGGGCACATCACCCTGCATCCGGGCGGCATCCCGCACGGGCCACACCCGGGGGCGTACGAGCGTAGCATCGGCAAGACCGAGACAGAGGAGCTGGCCGTAATGATCGACACCTTCAAACCGCTCATGGTCACCGAAAACGCCCTCGCTCTGGACGACGGGATCTACTTCCAATCCTGGCTGGACACCCCCAACATCGCCGGCTGACGCCTCACCCATGCCCGATTCCTGGCTGCCCATCGCCCCCGAATCCGACTTCTCGGTCCACAACCTCCCATTCGGCATCTTCTCCGCGCCGGGCCGGCCCCGACGCGCAGGCGTCGCAATCGGGGATTGGATCATCGACCTCGCCGCCGGCGACACCCTGGGTCTTTTTGCCGGCCTCGGGATCGATCCAGGCGTTTTCCACGCCATCTCCCTCAACCCGTTTATCGCCCTCGGAAAGGCCACCACCAATGGCATACGCGCCCGCCTCGCGGTGGCACTTGTAGACCCTACCTCGCCCCTCCGAAACAGCCAGGCGCTGGTCCCACGCGCCGAGGCCACGATGCACCTTCCGATCGAGATTGGCGACTATACCGATTTTTACTCGAGCATCGACCACGCCACCAATGTTGGGACGATGTTTCGCGATCCGGCGAATGCCCTGCTCCCGAACTGGCGGCATCTGCCGGTGGGCTACCACGGCCGGGCTTCGTCGATTGTCGTAAGCGGCACGTCCATCCGGCGCCCCGCCGGCCAGGTGCTTCCGAAAGGTGCCGCCACGCCGGTGTTTGCCGCGACGAGCCGGCTGGATTTTGAGCTGGAGATCGCGTTCGTGATCGGCAAGGACAGCACACTCGGCGAGTCGATTCCGGTAGGCCGAGCCGAGGAGTACATCTTCGGACTCGTGCTGTTCAACGACTGGTCCGCCCGCGACATCCAGCAATGGGAGTACGTCCCGCTCGGGCCGTTTCTCGCGAAGAACTTCGCGTCGTCGATCTCGCCGTGGATCGTGCCCCTCGAGGCACTGGACCCGTTTCGCGTGGCCGGCCAGCCGCAGGAGCCGGCCGTGATGCCGTACCTCGACACGAACGGCGCGGGGCATCTGGACCTCGCGCTGGAAGTCGGTCTGACGCCAGCCGGCGCAGACGAAACCATCGTGAGCCGCTCGAACGCCCGGCACCTCTACTGGTCGATGGCCCAGCAGCTGGCTCACCACACCGTCAACGGGTGCAACGTCCGCGTGGGCGACCTCATGGCCTCGGGCACCATCAGCGGGCCCGACCCCGCGTCCTACGGCTCGATGCTCGAGTTGTCGTGGGCCGGCAGCCGGCCCGTTCCTCTGCGTAGTGGAGGCGAACGAACGTATCTGGAAGATGGGGACACGATCACCCTGTGCGGCCATGCCGTTCGGGAGGATGTTCGTGTGGGGTTCGGTGAGGTGCGCGGGCAGGTGTTGCCGGCGAACCATCCGTTGTTGAATATGAAATAATGCCTGACAGGGCGCTGGGAGGGTATGCCAGAAGGGCCGAAACTGTCTAGGTAAGGAAACGGGGCACAATGCCCCGGGCTCCCTTACCGCCCCCGTCATGGTATCCTTCCGTTACGCCCTGCTCCTCCTCTCCGCCGCCGCGTATGTCACGCCGGCCATGGCACGCCAGGACGCGCCCGTCGAAGTCCGCCTCGAACCGGCCCAAGCGACTGTCGATGACGAGGCACAGGTCGCGATGCGGGTCGGCGGCTTGCCGGCCGGACGGGTCTATAGTTTCCAGTTCGAGGTGATGGTAGACCCCAGTATCGCGACGCTGGCGGAGATCATAACAGGTGGCACGCGCAGCGAGGGCGCCATCGTCCTCATAGGCCCCGCCGGCCCCGGGCGAATGCGTGTGGCGGCGGCCGGTACGCGTCCGTTCGTGGGTGATGGCGTGTTAGTCCATCTGGTTTTCCGAACCCATCGAGTCGGCGAAAGCGCGATAACGCTCACCTCCTTTTTATTCAACGAGGGCGACCCGGCCGCGCAGACGGTCGATGGCCGGCTTACCGTCGCCGATGCGGAGTTAAGAGCCGATTCCCTGCGCGTGACGCTGCCGGACACCACGGCGCGCGTGGGGCAACGCATCCGCCTCCCTGTGGGGATCACGCAACCGGATCCGGGTCTTCTGGCGGTCGCTTTTTCACTCCAGTATGACCCTGATGCGTTCGAATCGGTTGTGATCGACACCACCGGCACCCTCGTAGCCGGCGCGCTCGTCCGGTTTGAGGCAAGCGATCCCGGCGAACTCCATGGTTTTATCGCCACCGAACGGCCCATAGCCAGAGCCGGCGAATTGTTCACTCTTGTCGCCCACGCCGGCACTCTTGAACATGACACCCGGCTAGCCTTTTCCCGGTTCGTGTTAAACGAGGGCGACCCGCCCGCCGCACTCCGTGGCGGCCGCATCGCCTTCCGTTCGCGTCCGCCCGGCGACGTCTCGGGCGACGGC
>JBGSPJ010000695.1:0-25196 GCA_041738655.1 Rhodothermales bacterium
GGCGCTGGTCGAGGCCCACCCGGGCACACTCGAGTGGGTTACGCCCGTGCTCTATATGCGGACGCTGGACGGCCGGCTGTTTAATTTCCTGTCGATTTACGGCTAGGCCGGCTCATGCCGTCGCGTGGGCGAGCGATCCGAGCGCCTGTTGGATCACCGGATCGTGCAAAAACCCGCCGCCGAGGTGCTGCCAGTAGGCCTCGGCGAAGGCCACGCCGATCCGCCGGCCGAGGACGACATCCTGTTCCTGGAGCAGTTCTTCGATGAAGTTGTCACGCTTGAACATTACCCGCATCACATCGATCTGGGATTGGTGGCAGGTGAGCATCCGGCGCTTGAGGGCGATCTCCGAGCTGATATCCACCAGAAAATGCGGCTGCACCGGGTCGCCCAGATGGGTGGTGAGGCCGAGCGGCGCGCTGTGGTAGAGGAGGGGCGTGGCGGCGAGCGGGGGCTCCTCGCAGGGGAGGTTTGGGAGTGTCGCCATCATCGTCGCAATCTCCACAACGTTGGATGTCGTGCGGTGGTCCAGGTGGTAGTCGTACGGCAGGTGTGTGATCACGATATCCGGCGCGGCACGGCGGATGACGCGGGCCGTTTCGAGGCGCAGTTCGGGGGAGTCGACCATGAATCCATCCCGCGCGCCAACGCACAGATAGGGCGCGTCGATCAGGGCCGCGGCCGCGGCCGCCTCGCCCCGTCGGGTCGCGACGGTCTGCGCTTCCGTCATCCCGATCCCGCCCATGTTGCCACCCGTCATGGTGCCCGTCGTGATGTGCCACCCCCGATGCCGGAGGAGCGCCAGCGTGCCGGCGCAAAAGATTTCTACATCGTCGGGGTGCGCGAGCAGCGCGAAAAGACGAGGAGCGGTCGGGCTCATGAGCGTTGAACGTATTAGCGTTGAACGTATTTGCGTTGAACGCTTGGTGTTTTGGTACGCTCAGGTGGGCCGCGGAGCGTGTTTCCAGGGCGCAACGCGCAACGTGCAACGTAGTTACTGACCGGAGGACGACGGATCGGCCCTGGCGCGATCCACAAACGCCTTCCACTGGTCGAGGCTGGCAGGGTCCCAGATGGCGAGCAGATCGGCCATGGCCTCTTCCTCGGATACGCCCTCTTTGAGCGTGCGGTACAGGTAGACGAAGGTAGACACGCGCATGTTGGCGAAGCAATGGACGTAGACCTTTCGGTCGCGGTTCTGGGCCAGGATGTCAAAAAAAAGCGCGAGGTCGCGGTGGGAGGGTTCCTCCCATGAGACCGGGATGTGGACATAGGCCATCCCCTGCTCGACGACCCGGAACCCTTCTTCGCCGTTCCGCTCTTTGTCCGCCGTCGCGAGGTTGATCACCATCTCGTAACCGGCGGCTTTGATCGCCGCGATATCGTCGTAGGCGATCTGACCGGATGTCGCCAGGCGGTCGTCGATTTCGCGGAAGGCGCGGATGTGTGTTAGATCGGCCGGCTGGGCCGTGGCGGCGATGGGGTTCATGGCGAGGTGCAGGAGGGTGAGGGAGAACAGCGTAGTGCGAAGCATGGGCGAGGTGTTGGTGATAGGGTGAGCGACAGATTGTTTTCGTCTACGGTTATGTAATCGATCCGTTCGGCGATACTTCCGCTACGTGTGCCAGAGCACAGGGGTTGCTCAAGGTACGACTGCGCGAAATTATCCTTCCAGTAGCCTTATGGCCTTGCCGCCGCTCACATCGATTGATCTTGTCTGGTTGCTGATCTGTTCGGGACTGGTCATGCTCATGCAGGCCGGCTTCTGCACCCTCGAGGCCGGCCTCGTCCGCACGAAGAACAGCGTGAACGTGGCCATGAAAAACCTGCTCGACTTCATGATCGCGGGCCTGGTGTTTCTTCTTGTGGGTTATGGATTCATCTACGGTCCCTCGTATTTCGGTATCGCCGGCCATCCGTGGCGCTGGTTCGAGGCTGAACTCGACCTCCGCGCACAGGTGACGCTTCTTTTCCAGGTGATGTTTTGTGGCACGGCCGTTACAATCGTCTCCGGCGCAGTGGCCGAGCGGATGCGGCTGCCCGTGTATATGGCGGTGACCGTGTGGATCGCCGCGGTGGTGTATCCCCTGTTTGTGCACTGGGCCTGGAATCCGACCGATGGGTGGCTGGCCAAGCTGGGCTTCATCGATTTTGCGGGATCGACCGTGGTGCATGGGGTCGGCGGCTGGGCGTCGCTGGCGCTGGTGTTGCTGATCGGCCCGCGTCGCGGCCGGTTCGACTACGACCGGCACACCATCCAGGGCGCGAACATCCCGCTGGCCACCCTGGGGGTGTTGCTGTTGTGGGTTGGCTGGATCGGGTTTAATGGGGGGTCGTTCGGCCATTTTTCGGAGCGTGTGCCGGGTGTCGTGCTCAACACCGTCGTCGGTGGGATGGTCGGCGGCATCGCCGGCCTGCTCTTTTCCTTTGCCGCGCGCGCCCTGGCGGACATCCGCTTCCTCTTGATCGGGACGATCGCCGGCCTGGTGTCCGTCACGGCTTCCGCGCATCTGATCCGGATTCCCGAGGCGCTCTTCATCGGGGGAGCCGGCGCCGTACTCGCCTGCCTGGCCATCGTCTGGTTGGATCGGATCCAGCTGGACGACGCCGTCGACGCCTTCGCCGCGCACGGGGTGGCGGGGATCTGGGGCACGCTCGCGGTGGCTCTATTTGGCTATTCCGGCGACTTCCTGGAAGGCTACACGCGCCTCGATCAGCTCACGGTGCAGGCGATCGGCGTGCTGGCCTGCGGCTTGTGGACCTTCGTTTCGATGTACGTTCCCTTCCGATTGCTCATGATCTGGACGCCGCTCCGCGTCAGCCGTCTGGAGGAACTCCAGGGCCTCAATGTGACCGAACATCAGATGGGGAACGAGCTGAGGGATCTGTTGCTGGATATGGAGGCGCACAAGCAGTCCAACCTGTTCGACCGGCCTGCACACGTCGAGCCGTTCACCGAGGTCGGCCAGGTCGCCGAGCGGTACAATGGCGTCATGGAGCAGATGATCACCGAGAAGATGAAGGCCCTCGAAATGGCGCAGGCGGCCTTTAAGGCGGAGCGTGAAGGCCGGCAGCTACGCGAGCAGCTCGAGCAGAAAGTGAACGAGCTGAACGAAATCATGCGGGTGACGGTGGGTCGCGAAATGCGCATGATCGCGCTCAAGGAAGAAATCAACGTGCTTGCCGGCAAAGCGGGCGAGCCGCCGCCGTACGACCTCAGCTTCCGGGAACATGGCATGTCTCTTCACAACGAATAGCCGGTGCCGACGTGGATATTCCCATTTCAAACGACCACCTCCTGTGGCTCCTCCTGCTCGTCCTGACGCTTGTCATCGGGTGGACGCTGGCGTTTTACATGCTCTACCGATCCTGGAAAGAGCGCGCCGTGCTGACCATGTACCGCAAGTCCGCCCAGTACAAGCTCGCCCAGCTCATGAACGAGCTGTACACCGTTAAAAAGCGCGCGCAGGAGATCCTGCGCGAGAAACGGCAGATCCAGCACGATTACCTGGAGCTGCGCGCCGAGTTGGACCTCATGGATCAGCAGCGCGCCGACCTGGCCCGGATGCAGATGGCGACGCTCAATCTGCTGCAGGACATGCAATCCTCCACCGAGGCGCGCGAGGCCGTCCCGCGCCAGTCGAAGCCGTCTCACCGCGAAGGATCGTCTTCATGAGACCTATTGCCCGGCTACGCAGGACTTTCTTTTCGGGCATGACATCAGCGTCTTCCGATGATCTCGTTTTGAATTCGAAGGCCGTAGAGACGCTCCTGTGGAGCGTCTCCTGACGATGTCCGGCTTCCGGATAGCATGTTGCAGGGCGAAAACGTCGCTCAGACGCTCCACAGGAGCGTCTCTACATCGGATGTCATTAGCAGACGCGGAGCCCGGTCGCCCGGCGTGCGTAACACCCCGGGGCGGCTCGGAACCAACCGGCGCCGTCCCTCACTCCGCATCTTCCGGCTCCGACGATGAAATCCGCTTCTATCTTTCTTTTGATATCCGTCCTCCTCGGCTCCTGCGCGTCGCCGGCGGAACAGGGCTCCGTCCCCGCCGCGCTCGCTACCTTTACCCCTGCCGACGAGTTTGGCGACTACTGGTACCAGGGGGATGCCGAGCTCACCAGCTACACCCTCGAACAGGCCCGCTACGGCGAGATCCACCAGGGCGAGGCCGTGCTCATCTTCGTCACCGAGGACTTCTCCCGCTCCAACCAGGTCAAGACCGACTTCGCCGACCGCGCCGACGAGGATCGGGTGACCGTCCTCAAGCTCAACTTCACGAAGAAGTTCACGACGGGCATCTACCCGTATTCGATGATGGCGTCCGTCTTCACGCCCATCGAGCGCCAGCGCTTCCCGCACACCCTCAAAGTGACCGCCTCGTCGCAGGAATGGTGCGGCCACACGTTCACGCAGTTCAACCTGGGCCGCAATGCCTACGATGTCAAGCTGTATTCGTATTTCGAGGAAGAGAACGACCAGCAGCTCAAGCTCGACGACGTGTTGCTGGAGGACGAACTCTGGTCGTTGATCCGCCTCGACCCCGGCGCGCTGCCGGCCGGCGAGATCGAGATCGTACCCGGTGCCCTGTACCAGCGCCTCAGCCACGACGACTGGGGGGTGCGCAAAGCCGTGGCTCGGACGGAGAGCGCCGGCGACAGCCTCCGCGTCTTCACCCTCTCGTATCCCGAACTGAACCGGACCCTTTCGATCCGCTTCAACGCCGCGTTCCCACACGAAATCGAGGGCTGGGAAGATACCCATCGGTCCGGCTTCGGCGCCGGCGCGCGCGACCTCACCACCCGCGCCGTGCGCAACAAGCGGATGATGTTGGACTACTGGGGCCGGCACAGCAACGCCGACCTGCCGCTGCGGCAGGAGCTGGGGTTGGAGTAAGGGGGAGCGTGCCGTCGCCTATTTTGTAACGATGGCGTCAGCCTCGATCTCGACCAGCATGGCCGGGTTGATGAGCCGGCTCACTTCCACCATGGCCGTCGCCGGGCGGATATCGCCAAACGACTCCCCGTGTGCTCGCCCGTACTTCTCCCACTGACTGATATCCGTCACATACATCCGCGTCCGCACGACATCGGCCAGCGTGGCGCCGGCGGATATGAGCGCCGCCTCGATGTTGCGCAGGCATTGCCGCGTTTGCTCGTAGGCGTCGTCGGGCGCGACGACAGCCCCGGAGGCGTCCGTCCCCGTCGTCCCGGAGACAAAGATCTGATTCCCGATCTTCACCGAGCGCGAATAGCCGATGATGGGCTCCCAGGTTGTGCCGGTGCTGAAGTTCTGTCGTTTCATGTTGTGATGTTGGATGATAGAGAGGAATGACTGTGGTGGCCGTCGCCGGCCCCAGAAAGGGCGCTGGCTGGTATTCGGATGCCGGCCGGGGGATCCGATGCGCCGATAAAAAGTTAAGCAGAGTGTAAAATTACGGGAGCCTTATTGGACTTCTGGGGATATATTTGTACCGTGCGTGGGATGGTGAGCGATGAAAACGGCGCGTACGTCCGCAAATCAGACTTCTTGCCCGTTTCCCTTCTTCTTCCGAACAGCCTCGTTTCACCTGCTTCTTCTTTTCATAGTTGGGCCTCCAGACATCGAACACCCTAGTTTCTCACTACGTCAGTTCTCCATACGTCCGTATTCGACACGTCAGTACTCGATATTGCGGTACTCGATGAAGCCATGACCGGCCGCGCATTCCGCCCCGGCCTCTCCCGAGGCGTTCGCCTCTTCTGCCGGCGGGCAAGGGCCTGTACGCCGTCACCCAGTTCAGCATTTCTTGTGCCACCATGAAGATGCCCCATTTTCTCGTAGCCACGTGCGCGATGCTCACCCTCATGATCCTCGTGATCGATCTGCTTACAGCGGGTGACGCCGGGGGTGGGGACCTGCCCTTTGTGCTCGGAGGATTCCCGTATATCGCGGTCATTCTTGCCACATTATGGTTGCCCGGTCGGAACTACACGGTATTTTTTGCGGCCGTTACCTCGCTGCTCAGCCTCTTCATGCTCTTCGGTGCTCCGTTGATCGCCTGGAGCGACGTCAGCAACGCCCTGATCCCCGATATCAATCCGCCCGATCCCCACATGTACGAACTGAGCGTGGGCAACCGCTTGCTTTCGGTGTTCGCGATCTGGATCACGGCCATCCTTACGATCCAGCGCAAACGGTCGGAAGAGCGGTCGCAGTCTCTCGGCGCGATCGTCCAGTCCTCCAACGACGCCATCATCGGCCAGACGATGGATGGCATGATCACCTACTGGAATCGGGGCGCGAGCCGGATCTATCAGTATACCGCCGACGAAGTGGTGGGTGAGCACATCAGCATGCTCTGGGCACGGCACTCCGCCTCGGCGCTCGAGGAAGAGATCATGCGCAAGATCCAGGAGGGTAACCCGCAGGAGCCCTACGAGGCCGTGCGCCGGCGTAAAGACGGCAGTGAGTTCGATGTCTCGATCGCCATCTCCCCGACCGTCGACGAACGTGGCGCCATCATCGGCCTGTCGGAAATCGGACGCGACATCACGGACCGTAAGAAGTACGAAACGGCACTGATCGATGCCAAGGAGCATGCCGAGCGCGTGAGCAAGCTGAAGTCGACCTTCCTCACCAACATGAGCCACGAAATCCGGACTCCGCTTTCGGGCATCCTGGGGTTCGCGTCGATTCTGGCGCAGGAGGCTACGGCCGAGCAGCACGAACTGGCCGTGCTTATCGAGAAAAGCGGCCGGCGGCTGCTCGATACGATCAATTCGGTGTTGGACCTGTCGATGCTCGAGTCCGACTCGTTCACCCTCCATCCGGCCGAGATGAACCTCGCCCGCGAAGTCCGGGAAAAGATCGAACTCCTCCAGCCGCTCGCACTCGAAAAAGGGATCGAGCTGACGGCCGACGTGCCGGCGGAGCCCTGCGAGGTCGTCCTGGACCCCGCCTGCCTCGACCGGATCCTGAATAACCTGATCGGGAACGCCATCAAGTTCACCCCGCGCGGCTCGGTGCAGGTGAAGGTCCTCCGCACCTCCTCGCACGTGTCCATCCGCGTGGCGGATACCGGCATCGGCATCAGCAAGGAGTTCATGGACCGGCTTTTCAACGAATTCGAGCAGGAAAGCAGCGGGATGTCGCGCCTCTACGAGGGGAGCGGACTGGGGCTTTCGATCACGAAGCGCCTCGTTGAACTCATGAACGGCCACATCGAAGTGGATACCCAGCTGGGGGTCGGCAGCGCGTTTACCGTACACTTCCTCGCCGGCAAACAAACGCCCGACGAGCAGATCCGCCGCGACCGCTCACGCCGGCGCCGCGCTACCCGGGGCCGCACGATCAAACGAACGACGCCGGCCCGCGTCCTCCTCGTCGAAGACGACCCTCAAATGCGCATGCAGATGCGCCTCCTCCTGCAACGGGCCTGTAACCTGGACCTCGCCGAGGACGAATCCATTGCCCTCACTATGGCCCAACGTAACCGGTACGACCTCATCCTCCAGGACATCAACATGGGCCGCAAACACGCCGGCATCGATGCCCTCCAGGCCCTACGCCGGCTGCCGGACTACGATGTTGTCCCGGTTGTCGCCATGACCGCCTACGGCCTTCCCCGCGATCGCGAAGACCTCCTCCAGGCCGGCTTCGACGAATACCTCTGCAAACCCATCACCGAAGAACAACTGTTTTCGGTGATCAATCAGGTGCTTAAAGAGGATTGAAGGGTAAAAATTAGAAAATTAAAGAAGGTGTCCTTCGCGTATCCTACCTGAACTGGTGCACTGGGGCCGGTGATCTTTAATTTTTAATTTGTAATCTTCTTCCGGCTGGCCGCATAACGTCGCACCAGCTCATCCGTCATCACGCCCAGGAGGATCACCGCGCCAATGATGGCGAATTCGAGCTGGGTGGGGATGCCGAGGATGTTGATGGCGTTGTAGAGCACACGCATGACGGCGGCCCCGATGAGGACACCGAGGATGGTGCCTTCACCGCCCCGAAGACTGCAGCCGCCCAGCACCGCCGCGGCGATGGCGTAGAGTTCGTAAAAGTTGCCGTGTACGGCCGGCTGCACCGAGTTCACGTCCAGCGCGAACAGAATCCCCCCGATGCCCGACGTCAGGGCGCAGATCACGTAGGCCACCACGATCATCTGCTTCGTGTCGATGCCACTGTAGCGCGCGGCCTCCTCGTTGCGCCCCAGCGCCAGCAGGTAGCGGCCCCAGACGGTGTAGTTGAGGAAGAAGCCGGCGAGCAGACCCAGCACAACTAGCACCACAAACGGCATCGGCAGCCCAAACGAATCGGTGATGGGGATGCGGCCGATGGCGAGCTGCCGGAGCCCATCATACCCGTTCCCGAACCCCTGCGTCGCGTCGCCCGTCAGCCAGCGCGCGAACCCGCGGTAAAACAGGAGCCCGCAGAGGGTGACCACAAACGGTTGGAGTCGCATTCGGGTGATCAGCAGGCCATGCAACACCCCGATCCCGAGCGAGACGCCCAACACGGCGAGGATGGCTGCCGGCACCGACCAGCCATAGGAGACCATGAGCATGGGCAATAACACGCCGACCAGCCCCACAAGTGAGCCCATCGACAGGTCGATCCCCCCGGTGATGATCACAAACGCCGCCCCGATGCTGATGATGCCGAAGAGGGAGGTCCACCGGATGGTGTTCTGGATGTTGTAGGCCGTCAAAAACTTGGGTTCGATCAGCGCCGTCAAGAACAACACGGCGAGGAGGAGGCCCAGGATGCCAAAGATTTTTTTCATTCGTATCGATCGTTACACAAGGTTCGAGGCGCCGGTAGCCAGGTGCATGACAGCCTCCTCGGACAGGCCGCTTCGCGGTATTTCTCCCGAAATCCGGCCTTCGTGCATCACGAGCACGCGGTCCGACATGCCCAGGATCTCTTCCAGTTCACTGCTGACAAACAGGATCGCCAGCCCTTCACGGGCCAGCTTCTCCATCAGGCGGTACACTTCTTCCTTGGCGCCGACATCGATGCCGCGCGTGGGTTCGTCCAGCAGCAGGAGGCGGGGGCTCATGGTAAGCCACTTGCCGAGCACAACTTTTTGCTGGTTGCCGCCGGAGAGGAAGCGGACGATCTGCCCCTGGCCGGGGGTCTTGATGCCGAGCTGGTCGATCATAGCCACGGTGTCGGTCTCCTCTTGCGCCCGGTTAAGGCGTCCGCCGGGCCGGCGATTCCGCCACAACCCGGCAAGCCCCACGTTCTGCCGGACCGACATGTCGATCACCAGTCCTTGTTCCTTCCGTTCTTCCGGAACGAGCGCAATGCCGGCCTCGATGGCGTCCATCGGGGAGCGGAACGTGGTTTCGCGTCCCTCCACCTGGATCGATCCGCTAAGCGCTCGATCCACCCCAAAAAGCACCCGCAGCAACTCGGTGCGTCCGGCGCCGACGAGGCCGGAGACGCCGACGATTTCGCCGGCGCGGACTTCGAACGATATCGGGTGTGTTGGCCAGGCCGGCGTCACAAGGTCGCGCACCCGCAGAACGACCTCCCCGATGGCGTGGGAGGAGCGGGCGTAATACTTCGAGACATCGCGGCCCACCATGAGCTGGACCATCGCCTCGTGGTTGATTTCACTTCGTTCCAGCGAGCCGGCGTTTTTCCCGTCGCGCAGCACCTCTACCCGGTCCGACAGCCGCTTGACCTCGGCCATACGGTGGGAGATGTAGATCACGCTCACGCCCCGGGTTCGGAGGTCTTCCACGACGGCGAACAGCTGCTCGGCCTCGCCGGCCGAGAGGCTCGACGTCGGCTCGTCCATGATCAGCACGCGGGCGTTGGCCGAAAGCGCTTTTGCGATTTCGACGAGCTGCTGGCGCCCGATCGACAGATCGCGCACCAGCGCCATCGGCGAAACATCGAGCCCAATACGCGTCAGGGCCTCCTCCGCGCCGGCGAGGATCCGCCGACTGTCCAGCACGCCCATCCGGCGCGGTTCGCGCCCGAGGAAAATGTTGGCCGCCACGCTCAGGTTATCGGCCAGGTTGAGTTCCTGGTGGATAAACGCGATGCCCAGCTCCGTCGCCCGCCGGCACGAGTCGATCGTCACCGGCTGGCCATCGAGCAGGATCGTGCCCTCGTCTGGCCGCTGGACGCCGGCGAGGATCTTCATCAGCGTGCTCTTGCCGGCGCCATTCTCCCCGATCACCGACAACACCTCGCCCTGGCCGACGTCCAGGCTCACGCGATCCAGCGCGACCACGCCCGGGAAGCGCCGCGTGACGGCTCGGATGCTGAGAAGCGGGGTTGACATGAAGGATTATTGATTAGCGATAAGCGAATAGCGAATAGCGAATAGCGAATAGCGAATAGCGATGGATTTCGCGTTTGGCGTTGCGCGTTTTTGCGTTGAACGTTTGGGGTTTGGTTCAACGCCTAAACGTTCAACGCGCAACGCGCCAACGTTCAACGTTACTCCGCGGTCAGCTCCTTCAGTTCTGTCCAGAAGGCATCGACATTGTCCTTGCGGATGGTGCGGGCGGGGATGTCGAGGAATTTGTCGTCGGTGAGGACGGACCGATCGCCGCGGGCGAGAGCGGCGAGGACGCGGACCGACTCGTAGCCGTAGCGGTAGGGGTTCTGGACGACGGTACCCTGGATGAAGCCGTCCTTGATGCCCTGGAGCGTATCGTCTTCTTCGTCGAAGGCGATGACTTTGATCTGGCCGGTTTTGCCGGCTTCCTTGATGGCTTCGAGGCACTTGGGCGGGTTGTAGCCGAAGAGGCCGACCATGGCGTCCAACTCGGGGTATTTGGCGATGGCGTCCTCGGCCTGGGACTTGGCCCGCGCGAAGTCGAACTGATCGGTGCGGGTGTCGAGGATGCGGTATTTACCGCCGTCGATGACACCCTCGTTCGGGTCGCGGCGGTCGGGGTCGTGGGAGCGGTCGAGCAGCTCGTCGATCACGCCCTGGCGGCGGAGGTCGGCGTTGAGCTGCCCGAGCCGGCCGACGAAGATCATCACGTCGCCGCCGTCGGGGAGGGCTTCCTTGACGAGCTGGCCGGACATCCGGCCGGCGGTGTAGTTATCCATCCCGATGTACATCAGCCGGTCCGTCTTCGGGGCGTCGGAATCCTGGGTGATGTAATGCGTGTTCGCGGCAATCTCGCCCAGGATATCCCCCTGATTTTCCGGGTCGATCGGGCTGACGGCGATGCCGTCGACGCCGCGGGCGAGCAGGTCCTGGATCATGCGCTTCTGGTCCGACGTGCCCTCGGGCGGCATGAGCACCTGGACGTCCACCTGGAAGTCCCGCCCGCCGTCGCGCGCGCCTTTTTCGGCGATCACCCAGAACGGCGAGATGCCGTTGGTGACGTAGCCGACGGAGATGGCGTTGCCGGCGCCGGAGCCGCCGCCGCATCCGGAAGAGAGGGCGAGGGTGGCGATAAGCAGGAGGGAGGATAGAGGCTTACGCATGGTCGAAGCAGACTGATTAAGTGGCGTTACGCGTTGCGCGTTTTTCCGTTGAACGTTTAATCTTTGAATAGCGTAATTCGCGGGAAACCGGTTTAATTACGTATCGGGCGGCCGGTCACAAAAAGGATCGACCTCCGTTGACGGTCAGGGTCTGGCCGGTGACGAAGCCGGCCTCTTCGCCGGCGAGGTAGGATACAGCGCCGGCGACATCCTCAGGCAGGCCCCAGCGTCGCGCCGGGATGGTGCGAAGATACGCATCTTTCATTTCCTGTGGATCCTTTTCGTGCCGCTCCACCGGTATCCATCCGGGTGAGACCATGTTCACCGTGATGCCATAGGGCGCGAGTTCGGTGGCGAGGCTGCGTGATAGCCCTACCTGCCCGCCTTTGGCGGAGACATAGGCGGTGAACGGCGCGACGCCGAGCGAAAACACTTCGCTGGTGATGGTGACGATCCGGCCCCAGTGCTGGCGTTTCATGTGGGGGAGGCAGGCGCGGGTGAGCAGATAGGGGCTTTTGACAAAGAAGTCGATCATTTGCTGGAAGAGGGCCCAGTCGTAGTCCTCGATGCGGCGTTGCGGTTGGTCGGGCGTGGCGTTAGGCACCAGGATATCCACCGGACCCAGTTCGCGGGCGACACGGTCGCACAGAGCCGTCACCTGTTCGGGGTTGGTGACGTCGGCGCGTACGAGGGTGCAGGGCCGGCCGATGGCCTGCAACTCGGCGAACGCCTGTTCGGCCCGTGCCTGGTTGTTGGCGTAGTTCATGGCCACGCGAGCGCCCTGACGCGCGAGATCGAGCGCGATGGCGTACCCGAGGCCGGTGGAGCTGCCCGTGACGAGGGCAACGCGGTTGGCGATGGACATAGGGGTGCTGTGGAAGGCTGGAAGTACAACCGCGGACGCGAAATCCGAGCCCGTGGAGGGAGGCCTAACCTACTGCAAGGCGGTGGAAGGATCAACGGGGCGGCATGGAAAGACGGCATCCGAACGGTGGCGCATATCCGTGGCGCATAGGCAGCCGAATCTTTGGGCCAAAAGTGTACTGCGCGGGCTCTTGTGCCGGCGTAGATTAGGGACGTTACAAATGCGCGCCGCGCCTCAGTAGAACGTACGATGTATCGGGGGGCATATCGTAGGTTTTATAGAGGACGGCGCGCATTCTTTATTTCATTTCCGGCCGGCCGTCAGAGCCGTTCGCCACAGTATTTGCAGAAGACGGCATCGGCATCGTGCCCATCCGCGCTGCAGGCCGGGCAGGCCTGGGTAGAGATAGGCCCGATGGGTTTTCGCATAAGCTCGGCCGTAACAAGCCCCGTCGGCACCGCGATGATGCCATACCCGAGGATCATGACGACGCTCGCCAGGGCCTGACCGATGGGGGTTGACGGGGAGATGTCGCCGTAGCCTACGGTAGTGAGGGTAACGATTGCCCAGTAGATGCTTGTGGGAATGCTTGTGAACCCGTGCTCTTCGCCCTCGATGACGTACATGAGCGAGCCAATGATGACGACGAGGGTGACGACGACGAAGAGAAAGACCTCGATTTTTCGTCGTGTGGCGTTTAGAGCGAGAACGAGCGACTGGGCTTCCACCACGTACTGCGCCAGCTTTAGAATCCGGAAGATGCGCAGGATGCGCAGGAGCCTGATCACCAGCAGGAACTGTGTGCCCGGAATCAGTGCGCTGAGGTAGGTGGGGATGATCGCCAGGAGATCCACCAGACCAAAAAAACTACGCGCATACAGCAGCGGCCGGCCTATGCTGATCAGTCGCAAGAGGTATTCGATGGTGAAGAGGATCGTGAACGCCCACTCAATGGCCTGAAGTTCGACGCCATACCGTACCCGAATGCCGGATACACTCTCGAGGATCACCGCGAGCACACTCAGCAGAATGAGTCCGATGAGTGTGATGTCGAACGCCCGGCCGGCGCGGGTATCCGCCTCGAAAATGACCGTGTGCAGGGTATGGCGCCAGTCCCGACGCGCTTCTCCGGTGGGCATGGGGTCTCGGACGTCTGCGCTCAATCGAGGAATTCCAGATACCCTTCATTGACCATGTCGGCCAGCAGATCCTGGATGGCTTCGTGGTTGAGGAAGGGGGCGAGGGTTTCGTGGTTGAGTGGGCCCGTGCCCGTGAGGATATACACGGCGCCGGCGTGCAGGGCGTCGATCGGGTACGCCACACCGCTGACGTAGAGGCGGAGCCCAGTTTCGGTGTGCGCAAACGCAAACAGGGCGGCGGGGCTCCGGTGAAGCGAGGCGCCCTCGCGCAACAGATGGACAACGCGTTCGGGGCTGTAGACCTCTTCGGGTGGAGGGGCGTAGTTGCCGCGACGGGGCTCGGTGATGAAGCGTCCGAACCAGTCGTCAAACGCAGCGCCGTTGCCGAGGGCATCAAACACGACCGAGCGCATTTTGGCGAACACCTCGGGCGTGATTTCGCCGGGGTGAGCCGGGAGAACGAGATCGGGGTCCGCGTAGCGGTCGAGCGGCGTGAACCGGTCCGCCACATGGTCGATATACCCTGTCACGACATCGGCGAACGACGGTGCGCGGAAGCCGATCGAGAAGGTCATGCAATGTCCGATGGCCGTTCCGCGGTGGGCGACACGCGGCGGCAGGTAGAGCATATCCCCCGGGCCTAGCACCCAGTCCTCCTCTGGCTCGAAATGGGCCAGGACACTGACGTCCATGTCCGGGAGAATGGTGTCGTCGTCGACGGGCCCGCGGGTGATTTCCCATCGGCGGTGGCCGTGTCCCTGGAGGAGGAAAACATCGTAGTTGTCGATGTGCGCGCCGACGCCGCCCTGGGGCGGTGCGTAGCTGACCATCACATCGTCCAGGCGCCAGTTTGGGACGAAGCGGAACGAATCGAGGAGCGTCGCTACGGCCGGCACGAAGCGGTTGACCTCCTGCACGAGGAGAGTCCAGTGCGTTTCGGGGAGATCGTAGAAGCTCTCTTCGAACGGGCCATGGAGCAGCTGCCACGGGTAGTCCCCGCCGCGTTCGAGGATAAGACGGGCATCGGCGTCGTCCTCGCAGGCGATGTCCATTAACTCTTCCGGCGAAACCGGCGTCACCATCCCCGGAAAAGCCCCGCGGATGAGCAGCGGCTTTTTCTGCCAGTAGGTCTCCAGGAAGGCCTCGAGCGAGAGGCCGCCAAGGAGCGTGTCGGGGGTGGGCATAGTTCTCACGGGTAATCAGGGCTAGGTGGGAGGGTCAGCCGAAAAGATACGACAATAGCTTGAAGAGCGGCCATAATAGAATGAGCAAGAATAACCACCGGGCGTTGCGGACGCCGGATCGCTCCTGCGGGAATTCGTAGTCGCAATGCGGGCACACCGGTTCGCTATCGTCTACCTCGAGGGCGCAGGATGGGCATTCCATGGTGTTGGTTCAAGGTTTAAGGTTTGAGGTTTAAGGTTGCTCGATTCGGACTAACGTGCCAACCTGCCAACCTGCAACCAATCCCCCGTCAGTTTACGGCGAAAAAGGCGTTGTCGCGAAACCGAAGGGGGGGTTGTGGTTAAGAAGCCGGCAACTCCCGTTCAGGTGGTTCTGGGCGGTTGCGGACCGCGCCTTATATCGCACGTTACTGGATGAAAGACTATCTGATTCAAACCCTTCGCCAGGTGCTCGCCGGCATTGACGGCGTGCCGGCGGATTTTGAGCTCGACCTGGAGACGCCGCAGAATCCCGATCACGGGGATCTCGCCACCAATGCGGCGATGAAGCTGGCACGACAGCTCAAACAATCCCCGCGCGCGATTGCGGAGGACCTCGTCCGCCGGCTGCAGGCGCTGCCAGTCGACCCCCGGCGCATCGCCGGGATCGAGGTGGCCGGGCCCGGCTTCATCAATTTCCGATTCGCCGTTACCTTCCTGTCGGGCGCCCTGGCTGATATCCTCGCCGTTGGCGACGCCTATGGCCGCACCACGATGGGCGCCGGCCGCCGCGTGATCGTGGAGTATGTGAGCGCGAATCCCACGGGGCCCCTCACCGTCGGGCACGGCAGAAACGCCGTGCTGGGCGACACGATCGCCAACCTCCTGGCGTGGTCGGGCTTCGAGGTCACGCGGGAGTACTACTTCAACGATGCCGGCCGGCAGATGCGGGTCCTGGGCCAATCCGTCCAGTCGCGCTACCGTGCGCTCGTCCGCCCGGGCGGTCCCACGCGTCCAATGGAGCGGGGCGAGGGGGACTTTGTCCAGGTGCCGGCTGATTTCCCGGAAGGGGGTTATCTGGGGGATTACATCATCGACATCGCCGCCACGGTGCGAGCGGCGCATGGCGATTCGCTGGTGGATTCGGACGACGTGGAGCCGTTCAAGAAGGCCGCCACGGATACCATCTTCGCGGACATCGAGCGTACGCTTCGCCGGCTGGGCATCCACCAGGAATCGTACTTCAATGAGCATACCCTGTACGAAACCGGCGCGATCTGGAAGATCGTGGATCGATTTCGCGCGCTCGATCTGGCCTATGACCGGGACGGCGCCGTGTGGTTCAAGACGACGGCCTTCGGCAAGGACAAAGATACCGTACTTGTCAAGAATACAGGCGAGCCTACCTACCGGCTGCCGGATATCGCCTACCACGCCGACAAATTCGAGCGCGGGTTCGATCTCATGATCGATGTCTTCGGCGCCGACCACATCGCGACCTATCCCGACGTCCTCCAGGGCGTGGGCGTGCTTGGTTATGACGCGTCGAAGATCCAGGTGGTCATCTACCAGTTCGTCACCCTCGTGCGCGGCGGTGTGCAGGTGAAGATGAGCACCCGGAAGGCTACGTATGTCACGCTCGACGAGCTGATGGACGAAGTGGGGGAGGATGTTACGCGCTTCTTTTTTCTCATGCGGTCCCCTAACACGCATCTGGAGTTCGACCTCGATCTGGCCCGCGAAGCCCGCGACAAAAACCCGGTTTTCTACCTCCAGTACGCCCACGCGCGTATCTGCTCGATCCTCCGCAAGGCGGTGGACGTCGGCTTTGCGTTTGCCGCGACGGCGGATCTGAGCCTGCTCGTCCACGACACGGAGGAAGCGCTTGTCAAGCAATTGCTCGCCTTCCCGGAGGTCGTCCAGCAAGCCGGCCTCGGCAAGGAGCCCCATCGCGTGATCAACTACCTGAACGAGGTGGCGACGGCCTTCACCCGGTTCTACGATGCCTGCCGGATCATCGGCGAGGCACCCGAACTGGCCACGGCGCGCATGCACCTGGCCCAGGCTAGCCGGATCGTCCTCAAAAACGGCCTCACCGTGCTCGGCATCTCGGCGCCCGAGCAGATGTGAAAGGGGTTTAAGGTTCGAGGTTCAAGGTTTAAGGAAAATGCCCTTGAACCTTAAACCTCGAACCTTAAACCCTGAATGGTTCACTCTAGCCATCATCCTCAGTATGCGCATAGCCTTCCAGGGAGAAACCGGAGCGTTCAGCGAGGAGGCGACGCTGGCGTTATACCCAGGAGCTACGCCGCTGGCGACGGTGTCGTTTGATGAGGTGTTCCGGCGCGTGGCCGACGGGTCGGTGGATCGCGGGGTGATTCCTATCGAGAATACGCTGTTTGGCAGCGTGCACGTGAACTACGACTTGCTGCGGGACAACGACCTCGTCATCGAGAGCGAGTGGTACCTGCGGATCCGGCACAACGTGATGGCGCTACCCGGGGCGACGCTGGCGACCATCCGCCGCGTCCTCTCCCACCCGCAGGCACTGGGGCAGTGTCAGGCCTTCTTGCGGGAGCACATGGCCCAGGCCGAGCCGATGCCCGTGTACGACACCGCCGGCGCCGCCAAAATGGTGGCCGAAAAGGGGGATCCCACCGAGGCGGCCATCGCCAGCGAACGGGCCGCCGGGACGTATGGCCTGACCATTCTGGCGCGCGGCGTCGAGAGCAACCACCAGAACTTCACCCGCTTCCTGGGGCTGGTCCGCCGCGACGCCTGGCAACGCCGGCCGGTCGACGGACCCGCCCGGACGTCCATCGTGTACAGCATGCGCGAAAACGTCCCGGGAGCCCTGTTTAAGAGCCTCGCGGTGTTTGCATTGCGCGACATCGACCTGTTCAAGATCGAGAGCCGGCCGGTTGTCGGCAGCCCCGGTAACTACCTGTTTTATCTGGATCTCGGGGGTGACGCCGAGGTTGCTCCGCTGAGCCAGGCCCTCGTGCACCTTGCCGAGATCGTGGCGGAAGTGCGGGTGTTGGGTTCGTACCGGAAGGCCGAGATCGGCTGACGTGAACTTTCGACCGCCGGCCTACGTTGTACCCCCAATTGTTGCCTGAAACTACCACTTGCCATTCATCAGGCCCCGGGCGGATCTTCTCTCCGGACCGGGCATCCTCCAGTAGACCGCATCGTTCGACGTGTCGATCATTCCCTACAGTGTTCGCGAAGGCCTCGCCGGCTTCCAACGCGCCAAGTTTGCCGTCTTTACATCCACCAGCGCGATGGCGGTGGCGCTGATCCTTATCGGGCTGTTTGGTTTGCTGAGTTACCAGGCCCAGCAGGTGAGCGACTGGTTGCGGCAGCGGGTGGGGGAGCTGGAGATCTTCCTTCAGGACACCATCGACACCCCCATGGCCCGGGCGCTGCACGAACGCGCCAACGCGACTCTCGGCGTCGCTGGCGCGGACTTTATCTCCCAGGAAGAGGCGACCCGCATCTTTACGGAGGAGTTTGGTGAAGGCGCGGAGATCTTCCTTAGCGAATCCTTTCTGCCGTCGTCGATCAAGGTGCGCATCGAGTCCGACTACGCCAATCCCGACAGCCTGCACGCCCTCATCGCGGAGTTTGAGAGCTGGAATCGCGTCGATGAGGTGGTCTTCAACGAGCCGTTGCTGGCGAAAGTGCAGGAGAATCTGCGGTTGCTGAACACAGTGGGGCTGGCGTTGGGCATCATCGTTATTCTGGCGTCGCTATTCCTTGTCGCGAACACGATCCGGCTCACCATTTATGCCCGCCGGCTGTTGATCCGTACCATGAAGCTCGTCGGCGCCACCGATTCGTTCATACGCCGGCCGTTTCTGGTGGAGGGGGTGTTGCAGGGGATCCTGGCCGGCATGGTCGCGAGCGTGGTGGTCTGGCTGCTTTTTTCCGGCATCGGCAACTATCTGCCGCAAATGGCCATTTCGGGCATGACGGTCGCCGCATTGCTCGTGGGGGTCGTCGTCTGCGGCGCGCTGCTCGGCTGGCTCGGGTCGTTGTTCGCGGTGCGGCGCTTCATCCGGACCATCCAGCTGCACTGACATTGTGCGTTTTTTCGTTGCGCGTTTTCTCGTTGCGCGTGACGCGCCCTGGAAACACGCTCCGAGGCACAACTGAGCGTATCATAACTCCGAACGTTCAACGAAAATACGTGCAACGCGCAACGTCAGTTACTAAGACGGTTCGTTGCGCAGCACCCACTCGATCGCGCGCCGCATCAACTCGCGCCCGGATCCGATCTCGAGCTTCGCCTTGATACGCTCCACATGGGATTCGATTGTCTTGACGCTCAGGGTAAGCCGGTCGGCGACTTCCTGGAGCGTCAACCCCTGGCCGATGTACAGGAACACCTGAAACTCGCGGTCGCTCAGGACCGAAAGCACGGTTTCCTGACGCGGATTCATCATTCCCTTGATCACCGTCTGGGCGATCGTCGGGCTGAGGAATAACTCGCCGGAGGCCACGCAGCGGATGGCATCGAGCACCTTGGCCGGCGCCTCCTGTTTCATGATGTAGCCCATCGCGCCGGCGCGGATCACGCGCTCCGCATAGATCTTCTCGTCGTGCATCGACAGCACAAACACCCGGGGGCCGTGTACCTGGGCCTTGATGGCCGCGATGAGGTCTAACCCGTTGGTGCCCTGGAGCGAGAGGTCGAGCACGACGACATCCGGGTTTGTCGCCTTGATGGCCGAGAGCGGGTCGTCGTCCCCGTCGGATTCGCCACACAGCGTCATGTCCGGCTCGCGGTCGATGAGCCGGCCCATGCCTTCTCGTACAATAGGGTGATCGTCTATCAAAAAGATGCGCAAACTCATAGTTAGGCGTCGATAGCGTCGGTGAAAGGGTCAGTCGGTGGAATCAAATCGGCAGGTGACGATGGAGCCGCCGGCCGGGTTGGGCATGATGGTGAATTCGCCGGCGATCATCGTGGCGCGGTAGTCCATGATGCGGAGCCCGAGGCCCCGGTGGTCCTGCATGCCAGGGGCGAAGCCCGGGCCGTTGTCGGTCACCCGGAGCGCCAGGCGGCCATGCTCGCGGTCGAGCCGGATCTGAATCGCCGAAGGCGAAGCATGTTTGACGGCGTTGTTGACGGCTTCCTGGGCAATCCGGTAGACCTGGGTGGCCACCTCCGCCTTGAGCGCTGGCAGCGACGCATCGACGGCTAGGGAGCACGGAATGCCGTAGATGCCCTCGGTCTGGAGGGCGAGCCGCTGGAGGCCGTCGTGGATGCCGCGCATGGCCACGGTGACGGGGTCGAGGCCTTCCGCGAGGTGGCGGGTCTGGCCGATAGCCTGCTCGACGAGCAGGCTGATTTCGCGGAGCGCCTGATCGTCGATTGGGTGCCCGTCGCGTACGCTTTGCTGGAGGCCGGCCACCAGGAATCCGATCCCAGTCAAGAGCTGCCCCAGCCCGTCGTGCAAATCCTGGCCGATCCGGCGCTGCTCGCGGGCGCTGATTTCCAGCACCTCGCGTTGCATCCGCTTGCGCTCCGTTACGTCGCGGCAGATGATCATAACCGACTGCACGGCCCGGCTGTCCTCCGCCTCGGGCACCAGAAGCGCCCGGTAACTGGCGACCCCGCGGCCGGAGCGCTGGTCGTACTCCATCTCCACGGGGCGCCCGGTGGCAAAGACTTCGTTGATGTGTTTCCGCCAGACGTTCGCCAGATCGGGCGCGCCGCACACGTCCACGACATGTTTTCCGAGATAGTCGGTCGGGCCCAGGCCGGCCACCTCGAGGGCCGCCCGGTTTGCGGACAACAAACAATGATTCCCGTCGAAGCGGATGATCGGGTAGGGGACGTGATCGGAGATCGTTTCCAACTCGAGCGTGCGGGCGCGGAGCGCCTCCTCCATCTGCATGCGGTCGGTGATGTCGAATGCAGCGCCGAGGCCGGCCGGTTTGCCCCGGTACATCACGGTGCCCACATTGATGTGCATCCACCGGATTTCACCGGATTTGTGGACCATGGGCACCTGAAGCTCATTGTGCGTGGTCTGGCCTCCTAGCCGTGCCTCGCCGCGGGCGCGGACCATCTCGCGGGTGGCCGGGGTAGCGAGATCCCAGTAGTTCATCTGCACCAGCTCCTCGCGTGTATAGCCGGTCATCTTTACGGCCATTTCGGTCCCGAAAACGTAGTGCCCGTCCTGGTAGAGAAAAAACCCGATGGGGGCGGACTCCGAGAATTCCTGGAAGACGCTCACCAGCTCGTAGAGGGAATCGACTTTCTGCTTGTACCGGACCAGGCCCAGGTGGAGGCCGGCGCCTCCAACCAGCAGGCACACTCCATAAAAAGCCAGAGCAAACTCTGCCGTCTGCCACCACGCCGGCCTCCCGTCGTGCACGAGAGCGAGCACAGCGTAGATAGTGGATAGGAGGATCGCCACCGGCAAAAAGAGCAGCCAGCGATGCGTGTAAGCGCGCAGGAGCCAGAGCGACCAGGCGAGCGCGCCAAGGTGCAATCCGATGCCAAAGGAGGCGAAAAGCCAGTTCATGGAGCTGGGTGGGAGATGATCGCGTAGGTGGTACGCCGGCCGGCCGGGGGATGGGTCGGTGCCGGGGCGTGGAACCAAAGATACAACCGCCGATTCACGAGTCCATTCTTTCTCGAATGCCATGCGAATCGGACTCATTTACGACGTTTTTGAGGCGTATCCCTGGGCTCCGGACGATCCGCCGGACGCCGACGCGGAATATGAGCCCCTCGGCACCGTCGTCGCCCTCGAGGGGGCGATCCGCGCGCTCGGGGCCGAGCCCGTGCGCATCGGGACGGCGCGCGACCTGCTGGCGTCCATCAGCCGGCTCGATGTAGACATGGCGTTATCCATCGCGGAAGGCGCGCACAGCCGCAACCGCGAGGCCTATGCCCCGATCCTCCTTGAAATGGTCGGCATCCCCTGCCTCGGGTCGGACGCGCTCACGCTCTCCGTCTGCCTGGATAAGGCGTGGACAAAGGATATCGTGGCCGCCGGCGGGGTGCCCACGCCGGCCTACCGCGTTTATGCTGATGGAAGTGGCGTAGACCCTGGCGATCTGCCTGGCTCTTTCCCGCTTTTCGTCAAACCCCGCTATGAAGGGTCGTCTAAAGGGATCACCCATCGGTCGAAGGTGACGACGGTTGATGCCCTACAGGATGCCGTCGATTCCATCACGCGGACCTATCGCCAGGACGCCCTCGTGGAGCCGTTTGTCGAAGGAGGTGGTGAGTTCACGGTTGCGGTCGTAGGTAACGCTCCCCCCGAGGCGCTTCCCGTGCTGCAACGGGCCGTGGAACGGACCACCCGCATCGGCTTACATGCCCTGGACCGGCGTGGGTACGCACATGACGACCTCGCGTACGACCTCGAAGGCACCCTCGATGCCGGCCTCGAAGCGCTCCTGCAACGTCTCGCCGTACAGGCTTATTCGCGCCTTGGCTGCCTGGATTTCGCCCGGATCGACTTCCGCGTCGACCACGCCGGCCGGCCCTGGTTTCTCGAAATCAATCCCCTGCCCACCTTCGATCCCGAAGGCACCTTCGCCATTCTCGCCGAACTCATGGGGCAATCGTATGAGGCGTTTCTAGCGGGGGTGTTGGGAAGGGGGGTGGCTCGCTGCGCGCACGCGCGCCAGCGAACTCATTGACCTTTTTCGAACCCACTATGCCCACACCCCTGACTTCCCACCCCGAATACACGTCCTGGACCTGGCAGATGCGCCATCGGGTGCACGACCTGGACTCGTTGCGCGCCTACCTGGAGCCCACGCCGGATGAGGTGGAGGCCATCCGGGTGACGGACGGGGTGTTTCGGTGGAATATCACGCCCTATTACGCCGGCCTCATGGACCCCAACGATCCCATGTGCCCCATCCGCCGGCAGGTTGTGCCCCGCATGGATGAGATGGCGCCGGACATCGTCGGGGTCCTGGATCCGCTTGAAGAGGTGGGGCATTCGCCGGTCAAGAACCTCATCCACAATTACCGCGATCGGGTTGCGTTCTGCGTCACGGCCGAGTGCGCCATCTACTGCCGCTATTGCCTCAGGAAGCGGATGGTGGGGGATGCGGAGTTCTTTATGAACAAGACGGAGTTGCAGGAGGCGATCGACTACATCGCGGACCATCCGGAAATCGAAGATGTGCTGTTGACAGGTGGGGATCCGCTGGTGTTCAACGAGAGCAACCTGGAGTGGCTGCTTGGCCGGCTCCGCGCCATTCCCCACGTCGGCGTCATCCGCATCGGCTCCCGGCTGCCGGTTACGCTGCCGTTTCGCATCACCGACGACCTCTGCCGCGTCCTCGAACGCTACCACCCGATCTGGCTGAATACGCACTTCAACCACCCCCGCGAACTCACCCCGGAAGCCGCCGCCGCGTGCGACCGGCTGCTCCGCGCCGGCGTGCCGGTCGGCAACCAGACCGTCCTCCTCAAAGGCATCAACGACGACCTGGAAACCATGCGCGCGCTCTGCAACGGGCTCGTTCGCATGCGCGTGCGCCCGTATTACCTCTACCAGGCCCAGGTCCTCGGCGGAACCGCCCACTTCCGGACAACCATCGAACGGGGCATGGCGCTCATGGAGGCCCTCCAGGGCCGGATCACGGGCTTCGCCATCCCGAAATACATCCTCGACACTCCCTTTGGAAAGGTGCCGCTTACCCGCAGCTACGTCCTGGGCCGCAGTGGCGACCGCGTGGTGATGCGCACCTACAGCGGCCAGATCTGGGCCGAGCCCAACCCCTGGGATCCGGACGAGGACCCGGCCATCCGCCTGCCCGAGATGGCGATGCCGGAAGGCGTGGAGACGATAAGTGATTAGCGAATAGCGAATAGCGATGGGGAATTCCTTCAGACATATCCCAATCGTTAATCGCTATTCGCTTCTCGCTAATCGCTATTTCATCAGGTTCATCAGCTTCGCCGTCTCCCCCTTCGGCGTCTCGATACGGTAGAGGTAGAGACCGCTCGGGAGGTGGCTGGCTTCGAAGGCGACCGTGTTACGGCCCGCCGGCTGGAGGCCTTCGAGCAACACGGCGACCTCGCGGCCGAGCATGTCGTAAATCGCCAGGCGAACGTCGCTCGCCTCGGAAAGCGTGAAGGCGATCTCCGTCGTCGGGTTGAAGGGATTCGGGTAGTTCTGGTCCAGCGAGAAGTTCAGCGGCAGGCCGGACGGCGCCTCCTCGCCTTCCAGGCCGAAGCTCATGTGTTCAATGTGGATGGTAAACGGCTGCGCTGTTTTCCCATCGCCCAGCGAATAAAAGGCCAGGAGGGTCACGTCACGCGCGTCGAACGCATCGCCCTGGACGAGCGTCCGGCGCAGGTCGGCGAAGTTGACGTGGTACATCGTCGGCTCCGCAGTTAGCTCGAAGGTGTGACCGAACTGATCCCAGGTGTCTATGCCGGCCTTCTCGATCACGAGGCGCACCGTGCCCTCGCCGTAGGCCGAGAAGGACAGATTGCCATACTCGGACAAGTCTACCGGTTCGCCGTCGGGGCGCAGGTAGCGAAAGAGGCTCGCCCAGTCGGTCACCGTGCCGTTCACCGTGCCGCCGCGTTCCACCAAATACCGGTCGTCCACGAAGGCCTGCTGGAAGCCATGGGTTGTGAAGGCATCGACTGTGGAGTGATCGCCGGCGGCAAAGCTCCACGGGCCGTCCGCGTGGTAGATCTGGTCGTAGCTGTCGGACGCGGCGTGTTCGACCGAGAACGACACGTCATACACGGCGCCTACCTCGACATCAACGGTCGAGTACAGCGTGTTTGGCGCGGGGGCCGGCAGGGTGATCGTGCGCTCGAAGGGTGTGCGGATCCGTTCGTCGGCGTCGCTTTCAGTGAGCGAAAGTGAACCCCGGAGGGTGACCTGCGTCGGGCCAACACGGTTGGCGAGGCGGAGGCGGAGTGTGCCCTGGCGGTACCTCCCGTCCATCACGAACACGCTCGGCGCGCGGGTGTCGTCGTTGGCGTACGCCACGTCGCCGCGTTGTTCGAGCCGGCCGAGCACGTCGCTCAACAGCGTCTGAGTGAATTCTGGCGCGACGCTCCAGATTTGCATATTGATGATTTCGTCGATGCCATCGGGTACATCGTATTCCCGGGGCGCGAAGCGGCTGTCGATCGTGTAGCGATCGCCCTGGCGATAGGCCACGAAGCTGATGGCGTAATCGATTTCGCCATTCGGTTGGTGTAGTTTGGAGAGGATGAACGGCCGGCCGTTCACCTCCACGGTCCGCACATCCCCCAGCATGCCGCCGCCGAGACGGTCGCAGGTGACTTTGGTGTGGTCGTACAGTTCGCCGGAAGGCGATGTGGCCGTGAAGACGGCCGCCATGCGCCGGCCGTCGAGGCGGACGTAGTCCACCGCGAGGACGCTTGTCGCGTTCGTGAAGTCGAGCAGGTCGACCGGGGACACCTGAAAGGCGCGGCTGAACTGCGGCCCTTCTTCGGGGATGATGCCGGCGACATCATCGGAGGCGAGCCCGTACACGCGTTCGCTCTTGAGCGTCTGCGGATGAAACGGCACAGGTTCTGGCGCGGCGCGGAGGGCGCGAGCCGCCTGG
>JBGSPJ010000008.1:0-3203 GCA_041738655.1 Rhodothermales bacterium
CAGATTACGCGGGGCGTGGGCCTGCAACCGCCATACAACCATCCGCTGACCTACCTCGCGGCGGTCGTTCGCGGTGAAGTGCGGGTAGCGCCGCACGACCTGTCGTCACTCGAAAACAACCTCACCGTCACGGAAATCCTGGATGCCGCGCGGGTTTCGGCGGCGACGGGGAGGCGGGTGCTTTTGACGCGTTGACGCGTTGATGCGTTGAACGTTGACGCGTTGAACGTTAACGTGTTTTATGGTCTCGATCAATACATGCACCGTTAACGTTCAACGTGCAAACGTTCAACGCGTCAACGTTCAACGCGCAAACGCTTTATGGCAAAAGAGACGCAGCGCCGGCAGCCGGCGGTCCGCGGGCCCCGGAGGAGTCCGGAGGAGAGGGCGTACGAGGAGATGGGCATCAAGGAGCGTTTTGCTGCGCTGAGCCACATCCCACCGTTTTTTAGCCTGTTGTGGCAGGCCGGCCCGGGGATGATGGTCGCCAACCTGCTCCTTCGGCTGGTCCGTTCCGCCGTCCCGGTGGCGACGCTGTACATTGGCAAGCTCATCATCGACGAAGTGATCCGCCTGGTCAATGCCGGCGGCGGCGAGATGGACCGGATCTGGCTCTATCTCGGGGCCGAGCTGGCGCTGGTCGTTGTTTCCGACCTCATCGGACGCATGGTTTCCCTGCTCGACGGCCTTCTGGGCGATCTCTTTACAAACGACGTTTCCGTGCGCCTGATGCGGCACGCCGCGCAGCTGGACCTGATCCACTTCGAGGAGTCCAGCTTCTACGACAAACTCGAGCGCGCTCGCCAGCAGTCGTACAACCGCCACGTCCTGATGAGCCAGATCTTCAACCAGCTCCAGAACCTGGTGACAATCCTGTTTCTGGCCGCCGGCCTTGTCGTCCTGGCGCCGTGGCTCATCCTCTTGTTGATTGTGACGCTTGTGCCGGCGTTTCTCGGGGAGGCGCATTTTAATTCGAAGAGTTACTCCCTCATCCGAGGCTGGACGGAGGAGCGCCGGGAGCTCGACTACCTCCGTTACACAGGCGCCAGCAACGAAACCGCGAAAGAGGTGAAGATCTTCGGGCTGTCGGATTTCCTCGCCGGCCGCTATAAAGATCTTGCCGACGCCTACTACCAGGTCAACCGATCGCTGTCCATCCGCCGCGCCACGTGGGGCGGGCTCCTCGCGGTATTCGGGACGATCGGGTATTATGCGGCCTATGGGATCATCGTCTGGCGCACGGTGGACGGGCAGTTTTCGGTGGGTGACCTCACGTTTCTCGCCGGCTCCTTCTCGCGGTTGCGTGGCCTCCTCGAAGGGATGCTGCTTAGCTTCGCCACGATCGTCGAGCGCGCGCTGTATCTCAAGGATCTGTTTGAGTTCTTCGAGCTCAAGCCGGCCATCGTTCAGATCGACGCCCCGCGCCCGGTGCCAAGCCCGATTCGCGAAGGATTCCGGTTCGAAAACGTCGGCTTCCGGTACCCGGGGACGGATGTGTGGGCCGTGCGGGCGCTCAGCTTCGACCTCCCCGCCGGCCAGATCGTCGCCCTCGTTGGCGAAAACGGCGCCGGCAAAACCACGCTCGTCAAGCTCCTCGCCCGCCTTTACGATCCCGACGAAGGCCGAATCCTGCTCGATGGCTACGATCTGCGCGAATACGACGTCGACGCGCTGCGAGGGCGTATCGGGGTGATCTTTCAAGACTTTGTGCGGTATGACTGGACCGCCGGCGACAACATCGCCGTCGGCCGGATCGAGCAGCGCGATGAAAAGCCGCGCGTCGAGCAATCGGCCGAGATGGGCATGGCGCGGGCCGTGATCGAGAAACTCCCGGGCGGGTTCGATCAGATGCTGGGCCGGCGGTTTTCGGAAGGCGTCGAGCTCTCCGGCGGCGAGTGGCAGAAGGTCGCCCTCGCCCGCGCCTACATGCGCGACGCCGAACTGGTCATCCTCGACGAACCCACCGCCGCCCTGGACGCGCGCGCTGAATACGAGGTGTTCAGGCGGTTCTCGGAGCTGACCGAGGGCAAGATGGCCGTCTTGATCTCCCACCGGTTCTCGACCGTCCGCATGGCCGACCGGATCCTCGTGCTGGAGAAAGGCCGGCTCGTCGAAGACGGCTCCCACGAAGAACTCCTCGCCCTCGGCGGCCGCTACGCCGAACTCTTCAGCCTCCAGGCAGAAGGGTACCGGTGAAGGGTTTAAGGTCTGGGGCTTAAGGTTTAAGGAAGTCTCTATTTCGAAGTTGACCATCAACCATCGATCATTGACAATCAATCATCACCCACTAATCTTCCTCCTTTAATTTGCAATTTTCATCTACCCGCGAACGCGCCGTCCAGCAGCTGAACCAGATCGAACAGCACGGGGCGACGATCGCCGACGTCAGCGAACTCGCCACCAGTGCGGATGCGCGCGAACACCGTCAGATCCTTGAATACGTCGCCGGCGTCACCCGTTGGCGGCGCTGGCTCGATTTTATCCTCAGCCGGTATTACAAGGGCGAATTGGAGAAGATGGAGCACACGCTCCGGCAGATCCTGCGCGTCGGGCTCTACGATATCCTGTTTCTCCACACCCCGGAGCATGCAGCCCTCAACGAGGCCGTGAACGTGGCCAAGAAGATGGTTCGCGCCGGCGCCGGCGGGCTGGTGAACGGCATCCTGCGCAACGTACTCCGCAACCGGAATGCGTTGCCCGAACCCGTCGAGGACGACCTTGCGGAGCAGCTCGCGATCCGCTATTCCCACCCCACCTGGATGGTGGAAGGATGGCTGGCGCGCTACGGCGAGGCCGATACGCGGACCCTGCTTTCCTGGAACAACGAGCGGCCGGCCTATGCGCTCCGCGTCAACACCCTGCTTTCGGATGCCGAGGCCGTGATGGCCCGGTGCGCGGCGCTGGGGGTGAAGGCCGAGCCGTCGCCGCTGGTACCGGAGGGGATTCGGGTGGATGGCCTCCAGGCCCTGATCCGCGACGGCGTGTTGAGCGAAGGGTTGTGCAGCGTTCAGGACGAGAGCGCTATGCTGGTCGTCCGCCTGCTGGATCCGAAACCCGGCGACACGGTGATCGACCTCTGCGCGGCGCCTGGGGGTAAGACGTATTACGCCGCGGCCCTGATGGGCGATCGCGGCCGCGTCATTGCAGCCGATGCGCAGCCCGAGCGCCTCCGCCGGCTGCGGACGGGCATGCAGCCGCTGGGG
>JBGSPJ010000029.1:0-10198 GCA_041738655.1 Rhodothermales bacterium
GAGCATCGGCCCGTCCGGGGCGTCGAGGCGGAGTTCGACGGAGCCGGCGACCTCGGGCACGGCGCGGAGGGTGATCGTACCAATCCCGCTTAGATCGATGCCGCCCAGCATGATGTGGTCGTTGTTGCGCATCTCCACGAACACCTCGGTTTCGTCGACGAACGTGGGACGCTGGCGGTTGTTGGTCACCACCAGCTGGGCGCCGTTGGTCGCGGTGTAGTTTTCGGCCTGCCACCGGCGGGGATGGAGGCGGATGCGCTGAGTGCCGGCGGGGGATGTGGCCTCCAGTTCAACAAATTCGTCGATGATGTACGGCCAGTGGGAGCGATCGGGGACGATGGTCACCAGGCCTTCGGCGCCGTGTTTCGGGGTGAGGGTGTGGGTATGGGTGTCGTGCCCCAGGTACGGCTGGATCGCATCGGCGCCGGCGAGGCGGTAGACGAGCGGCCGGCCGTAGTCGAAGAACGACCCGTCGCGCGGCTCGGTGATGAGGGCCGGCGGCGGAGGAGGTGGGACGTTTACGATAGGGGCCGGCCGTGGCGCGTCGCCGTAGTAGTCCAGCCGCGTGAGCTTCCCGTCGCGGTTCTGGCCCCAGAACTCGGTGCCCCACTCGAGGACGTAGAGCCGGCCATCGGGCCCGACCTCCACGTCGATCGGGCGGATGAAATTCTGATCGGTAAACAGCGGGTTGATCTCCATCAGATCCCCGTTGTCGTCCAGCTTGACCTCCATGATCCAGTTCCGCATGAAGTCGTAGATGAACACGCTCCCGTCGAAATACGCCGGCAGCCCGCGCGGGCCGTAGGCGGCGGGGTTGCGCCGGATGATGGGGCCGGCCGCGGCGGACATGCCTCCGGCGCCAAGTTCGGGGAAGACGTCGTCCGGGGTATAGAAGTACCAGATAAATGCGGATTGAGCCGGCGGGAGCTGCTGGATGCCGGTGTTGTTAGGCGAGTCGTTGATCGGCTTTGCGGGGTCCGCCCAGGCGCCGTAGACCTCGGTGATGGGGTCGCGGTCGCGGTACGGGGCGTTGGGGCCCACGAACTGCGGCCACCCGAAAAAGCCGGGCTTTTTGGCCTGGTTGATCTCCTCGTAGCCGATGGGTGAGTGCTCGGGGTTGGGCTGGTTGCCGGGCCCGACATCCCCCCAGTACACCCAACCGGTCTCGGGGTCGACATCGAAACGAAACGGGTTGCGGTGCCCCATGGTGTAGATTTCGGGGCGGGTGCGCAGGTCGTCGTCCTCGAACAGGTTGCCCGGGGGTATCGTATAGGAGCCATCGGGCTCGGGATGGATCCGCAGGATCTTGCCCCGAAGGTCGTTCGTGTTGGCCGTGCCGCGCTCGGTGTCCCAGTAGGCATCCCATTCGTACATCCCCGGGATAAACTCGCCGGTTCGATTCCATCCCCCGGAGTTTTCGCCGACGCTCAAGTAGAGGTTGCCCCCCGGGCCGAACTCGATCGAGCCGGCGCTATGGCAGCACCGCAGGCGCTGGACGGGGATCTCGAGCATCACGACCTCGCTTGCCATGTCCAGCTCGTTGCCCTCCACGGTGAATCGCGAGAGGCGGTTGGGTTTTTCGTCGAGCGGACTGTAGTAGAGGTAGAGCCAGTGGTTCGTGGCGAAGTTCGGGTCGAGGGCCAGGCCCAGCAGGCCGTCTTCGATCTTGGTGGTGACGGGGATGAAAGCTGCCATCGTGGTGCGTTCGGTCGCCGGATCCCACACCTTGACCGCGCCGTCGCGTTCGATAAAAAACACCCGGCCGTCGGCGGCGATGTCGAGCTCCATCGGGTAGGTGGTGCTTTCATCCAGCACGACTTTTTCGAACGCCCCGGCGATGGTCGCCGCCGCATCCCCCTCGGCCACGCCGGCCGCCCATCGGATGCCGCCGAGGACGTGCTGGAGGTAGAGGGGCTCGGTGTAACTGGCGTCCGTATGGCCCAGGCCCGTATAAAACGCGCGGCCGCCGTCGTGCTCGTGCGCCCAGGCGATCGGGTGGTCGGCGCCCATCTGGCCGCCTTCGTAGCTCTTTTCGTTGAGCGTGGCCAGGACGTGCACCTTCCCACGCGGGTTGGCCTGGTAGTCGTACCACTCGTCGGTCCGCGACCAGCGCGCCGGCAGGCCGGCCGTGGCGGGGAAGTGCCGGTCGAGCACCTGCACATCGGCCTGATGGACGCCCGGTGGATGGTGTTTGAAGTAGCCGCCGACGAGTTCGCCGTACCAGGCCCACTCGTACTCGGTATCCGCCGCTGCGTGGATGCCGACAAAGCCGCCGCCCGCCTGGATGTAGTCTTCGAAGGCGGCCTGTTGGGTAGCGTCGAGCACATCTCCCGTCGTGCTGAGGAAGATGATGGCCTCATAGTTCGTGAGGTTATCCTGCGTGAAGGCGCCGGCCTCTTCGGTAGCGTCTACCTGAAAGCCGTGCTGCGTACCCATGGCTTTGAGCGCGGCGATGCCCGGTTCGATAGAGGTGTGGCGGAAGCCGGCCGTTTTGGAGAAAACGAGCACCTGGAAGGACTCTGGCGTGCTGGTCCGGGTCGTGGGAGCCCCTCCGGCGCAGCCGGCGAGGAACAGGAGTACTACGACAGCCCATCGACGAAGGGATGAGCCGCAAGCGGGGTAGGGGACGGCGGGCATGGAGCGTGGCGGGGTGGATGTTGGATTCCGGAAACGGTTCCACCCATACAACGCCACGGGAATGGGATAATCAAGGGGTGAAAAATCGACTGGCAGGGCTCATTTTGCGGAAATGCGCTCTACGATCAACTCGGACAGATCATACACCATCACCTGATCCTCTTTTCCCTTCGCATTCACGCCATCCCGCAACATCGTCAGGCAGAACGGGCAGTTGGCGGCGATGGCGGAGGCTCCCGTCGCGATGGCTTCTTCGGCGCGTTCGATATTGATGCGTTTGTCGCCCGGTTCGTCCTCTTTCCACATCTGCGCCCCGCCGGCGCCGCAGCACAGGCCCTTCGTCTTGCAGCGTTTCATCTCGACGAGGTCCACATCCAGCGCCTCCAGCAACGCGCGCGGCGCCTCGTACACCCCGTTCACCCGGCCGAGGTAACACGAGTCGTGGTAGGTGATCTTTTTGCCTTTAAAGCTGCCGCCGCCCTGGAGCGTGAGCCGGCCGGCGTCGATGAGCTCCTGCAGGAGCTGGGTGTGATGGATGACGTCGTACGTCCCGCCCAGCGCCGGGTAGTCGTTTTTGAGGCTGTTGAAGCAGTGCGGGCAAGCGGTGACGATCTTCTTTACCCCGTACCCGTTCAGCGTCTCGATATTCTGGAGGGCCGACATCTGGAAGACAAACTCGTTGCCGGCCCGCCGCGCCGGGTCGCCCGTGCAGCGCTCCTCTTCGCCGAGGATCGCATAGTCCAGCCCGACATGCGCCAGGATCTGGCACAACGCCCGCGTCACCTTCTGCGCCCGGGCATCGAAACTGCCGGCGCACCCTACCCAGAAGAGGATCTCGGGGGATTTTCCCCGGGCGATGAGTTCTGCGATCAAAGGGACAGTCATGCGGGAAGTGCTATCGTTTTATGTGGTTACTGTTGGGAAACCGATGCATGTTGAAGGTCCGCCTCTTTACAATGTCATCCCGGCCTCTGAGCCGGGATCCCGTCGGATTGCTGGCGGCTGGATCCCGCATCGAGTGCGGGATGACATACCGAATTGCCGTCCCGCGGATTACTTCGTAAGTCGCATCGCTCGTTTCCGTATCGAGTGCGGGATGACAAATACGCTCAGCCCTCCCGCATCCACCCCGTCCGCGCCTCGCCCACCTGCCACACGGCGCCGTTGTTCTCGATACTGTTGAACATCGGGATCCACTCGGAGGGGCCGCTGGAGGCGGTGAGGATTTCATACCGGCGCAGGGCCAGGATGGGTTCGAGCGGGTTGATCATGACGGGGCAGGCCTCCACGCAGGCCTGGCATGTCGTGCAGGCGTGCAGTTCTTCCGGGGTGATGCGGTCGAAGAGCGTTTTGCCATCGGTGTAGTTCGCCGGCTCCAGCTTCGTCGCCCCGGAAGCCGGGTCGATGAACTTCGCATCGCCCGTGGCCAGGTGGACGGAGACCTCCTCGACGCGGTCCCGGATGTCCATCATCACCTTGCGCGGCGACAGCTTCTTGCCGGTCAGGTTGGCGGGGCATTGGGCCGTGCAGCGGCCGCACTCGGTGCAGGCGTAGGCGTCGAGCAGGTTCTTCCAGCTGAGTCCGAAGACATCCTTTGCCCCGAACTCGGGCAGGTCGCCGCTCGCCGGCGTCTCCTCTATCAGCCCCATCATGCTCTTGACCTCGTTCATGATCTCAGGCATGTTCGCCATCTCGCCGCGCGGCGTCAGCCGGCTGAAATAGACGTTCGGGAAGGCGAGGACGATGTGGAGGTGCTTCGATAGCGGCAGATACAACAGGAAGGAATAGACGGTGAGGATGTGCAGCCACCAGCCGAATCGCTCGACGCCGGCGAGGGTAGAGACCTCGAGCCCGCCAAACACCATGGGCCCGAGCCAGCTGCTGACCGGCAACGTGCCCGTGTCCGGGTAGTGCGCCGGGTCGATACGCTGCAGCAACACATCGGCCCCGTTCATGCTGAAAATGCCCACCAGGAGGATGATTTCGCCGATCAAGATGAGATTAGCGTCCAGCCGGGGCCAACCATCCAACTCGCTCTTCACGAAGCGCGGGATCTTGAGCAGATTGCGGCGGGCGAGGAAGACGACGGTGGCGACAAACGCCAGCAGCGAGAGGACTTCGATGAACCCGATGACGAACGTATAGAACCCGCCCAGCGGTCCGGCGAACACCCGGTGCCGGCCCGTCGCGCCGTCGATCAGGATCTCGACGAGTTCGACCTGGGTGAGGAGGAAGGCGGCGTAGATAAAGAAGTGGAATACCGCCGGCATCCACTCCTTGAACATCTTCTTCTGCCCGAACGCAACGAGCGCGACGTTTTTCCAGCGCGCCGCGGCGTCGCCGGCGATCACTTCGGGTTTGCCCAGGGCGATGTTCTGTCGGATGCGGCCAAAACGCCGAAACGCCCACCCGAATACGCCGGCGGTGATGAGGAGGAAGAGGATCTGTTGAACCATACCGTTCTATCGTCTCCGGAAAGATCGCTTGCAGAACGGGGAAAGGGGTTTAATGTTCGGGGTTTAAGGTTCAAGGGTTGGCAAAACATGTCATCCCGGCCCCCGAGCCGGGATCCAGTCGTATAGCAATCCGGCTGGATCCCGGATCAGGTCCGGGATGACCACAGGCTTTCACAACCGCTTGACTCGGATATTCCGGTACCACACCGGCTTCCCGTGGTCCTGCAACCCGATATGGCCTTCACGGGCGAAGGCGGCGCCGGGGGTGGGGAATTTGTTCACCGTCCCATCCGGGTTCTTAAACGCCTCCCGCCAGTGGGCGAGGTCGACATCCAGGACGCGCTCGTGGTTGAGCTCGACGCGGATCCGGCTGCCGGTGGCGATGAGGCGGTAGGTGTTCCACTCGCCGGGCGGGTTGAGGGCGTGTTTCGCAGGGGCCTTCATGTCGTACAACGCGCCGGCTGTGCCCGTGCGCGAAAGGGCATTCTGACCGTAGGAGTTGGCGACCTGGATCTCGAGTCCGGTCCAGACGGGGTCCAGGATGTCCGACGTCCGGAAAAAGACCCCGCTGTTGGTGCCCTCGACAACATTGAAGTCGAGGTCGAGGATGAAGTCGCCGTACACATCCTCGGTCCACAGGTAGTCCAGGTTGTGCTCCTGGCCATCCGGGTTTTCGCGGCTCACGGTCAGTTCGCCGTTCGTGACAGTGAACTTATTGTTTTCGCCCGTAACCCAGCCCGACAGGTCGCGGCCGTTAAACAGCGTCACCCAGCCCTCCGGGTCGTCCGCGGGATTCTGATCCGGCATCAAGGCTTCACCTGGTTCCAGCGGCCGGATCCACAGATTGCGGAACTGGATGTTGCTGGACGTGGGGATCATCTGCTTCGTCTTCGGATCCATGCCGCCGTGGTGCTGGAGGCCGATCGGGCCACAGGCCGGCAATGGCGGGATCGGCGTGCGCGTGATCACCATGTTGCCGTTGTTATCCATGCTGGTCGACGCGGCCATGCCGCCGGTGACCCGCGCTTTTTCGATCACCCAGTGGCCGTTGAGCATCACGGAGACGCGGTCGCCGATCATGTGGATGTCCATCGAGTTCCACTCGCCGATCGGGTTGTCAGCGCGCAACTTCGGAACGGCGGCGGCGCGCTCTTCCGGGGTGGCGGTTTCGTTGTTGCGGACGGTCCACAACTCGCCCGATCCCACCGGCCAGTTCCACAGGTTTACCTGGTGCTCGGGTCCGCGGAGATAGATGCCGGAATCCGAGTTCGGCATCGGGGTGGTGGGGATGTTGCCCTGCGCGTCGGTCTGGTACGAGCCATCGGGGAGGACGGTCGGCATATCAAACATCCCGGAGGGACCCTTGAATCGCCAGTCGACGTGCAGGCTGTAGTCGCAGTACTCCTTCTCGGTCCAGAGGTCTTTGTCCTTCGCCTTCGACAGCGCGTCGTAGTCGATGGTGTACTCGGCCACTTTCCAGTGCCCGCCGTCGCCTTTCGGGACCTTCCACCCGCTGAAATCCTTCCCGTTGAAGAGGGTCTGGTATTCGGGCCACTCGCGCCACGTCGGGTACGAGTTATACGGCGCGAACTCGTTGGCGTAGTTGGGGGTCGGAGGATTCCCCTTGTTGTAGAAGATGTAGAGCCCGGTTTTGCCGGCGAGTACGACCTCGTTGCGGCCATCGGCATCCATATCCTTTACATTGATCTTCATGCCCACGCCGACGACGTTGTTCGGCGGGGGATTGAGGCCGCCTTCGTCCGGGTAATAGGGGGTGTGGTTGAAGGAGAGGATGTGGCGCTCGAAGTCGCCGCCCTTCATGTCGTACCAGAACACAAACGAGGGCTCGCCGACGCCGACATCACCGCCGTAGTGGGCGAAGAGGCGTTTGCCGGCGATGAGGTCGTCCTTGCCGTCACCGTTCAGGTCGCCCAGCGCCAGCGTGTGGAACTGGCTGTATTCGGTCTCGATCCAGTGGTGCGTGAAGGTGCGCCGGCCGGCTTCGAGCTTCTGTTCGTACCATGCGATGCCGTAGGCGTGCGCCGAGCCGATGATGACATCGTTGAGGCCGTCCTCGTTGACGTCGAACACCAGGTTCGGGTGGGCCGTCGCTGAGGCGCGTTCGGCCTGGGCGGACTCGAAGTCCCAGTCCCCATGAAACGCCCATGGGGTATCCGTCGCCTTCGCCGGCTGCTCGTACCAGCCCTGGCCGGTGATGATGTCCATCCGGCCATCCATGTTTACGTCGCCCAGGCCGTTGCCGTGGGTGTCGCCCTGGGTGCCCACGACATGCTCGACGAACCACGGCGCCTGGTCGATGTTTTCGAGCCACGTCATGCCCTGCCCATCGATGAGGGCCCAGTGGTTGACGAGCACATCTTCGTCGCCATCATCGTCGATATCCCCGTGGATGACGCCTTCCATGTTAAAGGCCTGGTGGATCTTGTAGGAGGTCCACTTCTTCCCGGGCTCGGCATTGGGGCCTGGATTTTCATACCAGTATGCCCCCTTCATGAACATCCAGCCGGAGCTCACGATATCCGTCCAGCCGTCTTTGTTGACGTCCATCGCGAACTCGCTGTTGCTCTCGGTCTCGGGGCCGTTGATTTCGGCGCCGGGGCGAAAGTCGCTGTGTTTGATCCATAGCGGGGCCTCGTACCAGTTCCGGCCGGCGGCGATGTCCAGGTCGCCATCGTTGTCAACATCCAGCACGGAAGCGGTTTCGGAGAACGGTCCGTACCAGTAGCTGTTGTTGACGGGGTCGTGGACGGGGCCATCGATCTTGTTGGGGAGGAAGATGACTTCGCGGTACTGGGCGTCGGCCGAGGCCGACAGGGCCATGGTCAGGGCGATGGCCATGACCGCGGCGGCGACAATTCGGTTACTGAGCATAGGGGTGTCCTCGACGATATCAGTTCGATCAGGGGTAGGCGGAACGCGTTGCGGCGTACCTAGCGCAACCAGGCTTGCTTGATGTCCGGATTGCCGGCGGTCGACAACCGCTCCATCTGATCCGCCGAGAGCCGCACCTTGAGGGCGTCGAGGTTCTCGCGCAGCTGATCGAGTTTGCTGCCGGCGATGATCGGGAGGATGGGCGGGTCGCTCTGGCGCATCCAGGCGATGATGACCTGGTTGGGGGTGGCGTTTACTTCTCTGGCGACGGCGTGGAGCATCGCCAGGCGGTCGTCGGCATCGGGGCCGGCGAACTGGGCGGGCAGCATCTTATCTTTTCGGGTATAGGCGCCCTGGAGGAGGATCGAATACCCGATGAGCGTCATGTGATGCGCGCTTGCGAACCGCTTCATGTCTTCGCTGATGAAGATCTGCGGTCCGAAATCCGCCCCATGACGCGGTCGGAGGTAGGTGTACCGCTGCTCAACGACGGAATACGGAGCGAGGCCTTTCAGCTCGCACAGCATGTTCGCCTCGGCGATCCGCCAGATCCACAGATTGCTCGCGCCGATGGCGCGTACCTTGCCGGCGCGCACCAGCCGGTCGAACGCCGTCATCGTTTCCTCGACCGGCGTGTCGAAGTCGTCTCGGTGGGCGTAATAGACGTCGATGCGGTCGGTCTGGAGCCGCTTCAGGCTCTTTTCGCACTCACGCTCGATCTCTGCAGCGGTCAGGCCGCCCGGCGAACCGGGGTAGTCGAAGCCGAGTTTCGTCGAAATGGCGACCTCGTTTCGGCAGCCGCGCGTCTTCATCCACTTCCCGATCGTGGCTTCGCTTTCGCCGCCGACGCAGCCTTCCACCCAGGAGGAGTAGAAGTTGCCGGTGTCGATAAAGGCGCCGCCGTTGGCGCGGAAGAGGTCGAACAGGGCAAACGAGTCGGCCTCGTTGATCTTGCTACCGATAAGGTCGGTCCCGAAACACAGGGCGGAGACGGAGACGTCGGTGCGTCCCAGGGTTACTTTTTCCATCGGCACGAAGGAGATAGCGGTTGGAGGGAAAGCGCTTTTGGCGCTATTTATAAAACGTGACAAGCGCGGCGCCGGCCATCATGAGGACAACTCCGACGACCTTGACCATCGTGATCGGGTTGATCTCCTGTCCGAGCCAGCCGAAATGGGAAAGCACGAGCCCGGTAATGATCTGGCCGGCCAGCAGGGTCACGAAGAACGAGCCGGCGTCCATCCGGCCGGGCTGTAGGATCCAGGCGATCGCGAAGACGAGCGCAGCGCCCATCGCGCCGGCGATCAGCAACAGCTTGTTTATATCCTTGAGCGGGGCCAGCGCCCCGGTCTGCCAGCCGGAAAACCCGATCGCAAGCGCCGTCACCGCGCCGATACACCAGAACAACGCATTCGCCACCCGCGGATTCTTGAGAATCGCCCCCACCTGGCCGTTCATGGCGAGGTGGACGGAGAGGATGACACCCAGAAAGATGGTGAGCATAAAGAATTGGACACGCATGCGATACCTCGGAGAGTAGGAGAAGGAGAGTGGGAGAAGGTGGTGGCGCAATCCCGCGCGTCGCGGCGGTGAGGCGCGGCGCGGCCGTAGGGTGGTAGGGTTGCCCGTTCGGACTAACTTACGCTTTGCTCCGAAATATCAAAATAGACACGGCGGCGATGCGGGTCCGATTGGTCGTTTAACCCTGGCTTGCGTGCCGGCACTCCTTCATGCAGTGGCCGCAGGGCCGATAACCGGCCGCGCGCGCCTCGTCCTCGGTGGCAAAAAAGACGCGATTCTCGCGTTTCATGCGCCGCCCACTCCAGCAGCGCAGCGTCCCATAGATGCGCAAACGCCGGTTGCCCGCCCAGGCGATGGCGCCCGAGCGGATCAACCGGCGTACGTCGGTATCGGTGAGGTCGTGATGACGGATCACGGTCGCATCATCAGCGCACCACCATCAACGGGCGAACGGCGCGGTGGTCGCCGGCGGTGAGTTCGTAGAGATACATCCCACTGGAAAGGGATTCGGCGGAAAGGTCCACCTGATGCCACCCGGCCGGCCGCTCGGCATCGACGACGCGGAGCACCTCGCGGCCGAGCAGGTCGATCACCCGCAGGGTCACCCGGGCGGCTTCCGGAAGGGCGAATCGGATCTGGGTCTGATCCCGGAACGGATTCGGGTAATTCTGGTCGAGGCCGAAGGCGGCCGG
>JBGSPJ010000229.1:0-2714 GCA_041738655.1 Rhodothermales bacterium
GCAGCGCGGATGGCCGCCAGCGTGGATGGGTCGGCCGCCAGAAGGCTATCGATCAGGACGACGGCCGCCGCCGGCCACGAGGCGGAAACGTCCTCTCCCAACCCCACTTCTGGCCGGCATCGTGCTGGCGTCAGCCGGCGGATCACCTCGTCATTGTAGCGGTTTCCACCGGTGGGAAGGCCCTGAATGGGCGGAAGTAAAAAAACGATGATCATGCCGGCGTGGCCCGAACTTTGATGTAGACACTCTCCACTCGACGCAGTATACTCCTCGCACGCGCAAACGACCGCCTCTGGACTCGGGCCGCGTTTCAGGCTGCGTCGTTTTCCGAGGCATTGCAGCTTGCGTCGGATAGTGCCTCCACCGGTTGAACCTGCCGGCTCACCCTGCCGATCCATCACTGCAAGCACGAATCGCAGCCTATGTACACTGCGTCCCCCCCGCGTCCGATCGGGAGCGGCCCGACCCTTGACGCCGACGCCGACCTGATTGACCTCTCCGTCATCATCGTCAACTACAACGTCCGCGAATTCCTCGAACAGGCACTTCGCTCGGTGGAGCGCGCCTGCGCGAACCTGTCTGTTGAAATTTTCGTCGTCGACAACAACTCCGCTGACAGTTCCACCTCGATGGTGCGTTCCCGATTTCCGCGGGTGCACCTGATCGCCAACACGACCAACGCCGGCTTCAGCAAGGCCAATAACCAGGCTATCCGGCTCGCGCGGGGCCGGTTTCTCCTCATCCTGAACCCCGACACGATCGTCCAGGAAGACACGTTGTCGACGATGGTTCGCTTTATGGAGCGTCACCCCGACGCCGGCGCACTGGGCTGCAAGATCCTGAACCCTGACGGCACCTTCGCGCCGGAGAGCCGGCGGGCCTTCCCAACCCCGAGTGTCGCATTTTACCGCCTGATCGGCCTGAGCAAGCTATTCCCTAAAAGTCCGGTCTTCGGGCGGTACAACCTGAGTTATATCCCGGACACCGAAACATCGGAGGTCGACGCCCTGAGCGGGTCGTGCATGATGGTTCGCCGCGCGGCGCTGCTGTTTTCGCGCGAACACGCCGAGCGGCTCAGCAAGGAGCAACCCGGCTGTTCGTTCGACGAACTCGACCACCTGAACGGGTCGGCCGGCGCGGGGCTGCTGGACGAAGACTTCTTCATGTATGGCGAGGATCTGGACTGGTGCTACCGGATCCAGAAAGCCGGCTGGAAGATCTACTATACACCAGACACCCAGATCATCCACTACAAGGGAGAAAGCACGAAAAAGGGCGAATTGCGCTACGTGCAGCTATTCTACGGGGCGATGATGCTCTTTACGGAGAAGCACTTCCGGAGCGGGTATTCGTGGTTGATCCGGCCGCTGCTCCATGTGGGCATTTTTATTCGGGCGGCGGCGCAGGTGCTCATCAACGGATTCAGGCGGTATCGCTGGCCAATCGTCGATTCGGCGGTCATTTACCTGCTCATGCTGTTGGCCGGCATCCTGCGGTTTGCCTCGCTCGGCATCCCCATGCCGCCGTTGTTTCTGACTGTCGTCACCCCGATCTACGTACTCAGCACCGTGGCGGGCACCGCCATGGCCGGCGGGTACCGGGGGTCGGGCCATACACGCATCCGGCCGATTGTGGTGGGCAATGTGCTCGGTGTCATGACCCTGGCCACCGCCGCCGTGTTTTTACCGAGCATCGCGTTCTCGCGGCTTGTGGTGCTGATTGGATTTTCATCGAGCCTGGCGTTCGGGTTCCTGATGCGTATCGTGCTGCGCGTGCGCCGGCACTTGATGCGCGACGGCTTCCACCGGGCGATCCTGGTGGGGGGCGCGTCGGAAGCAAACCGGCTCGAGCGGACCCTCATCAGCCACCCCAATCCGCCCTGCAAACTGGTCGGGTATGTATCGGTGGAAGATGAACCCCCGCGCCCCGCGGAACGCATGGTGCCTTACCTCGGGGCGCTGCGACACGTGCGGGATTTCATTCGACTGCAACAGATCGACGCCGTCGTCTTTGCGTCGAACGGCGTGTCGAACCGAGTCGTCTTCGCCCAGATCCAGCAGCTGCAGGACCTCGACATCGAGTTCAAGATCCTCAGCGAAAGCGGCAAGCACATCATCGGCCAGTCTACCGTCGACGACCTGTCGTTCCCCACTCGGATCACGGCCGATTACACCCTTGGCCGGCGCCGAAGCCCTATCGGAAGGAGACTCTTCGAAGTGCCCGTAGCCCTGATCGGCATCGTCCTCCACCCCCTCATCGTGTTCTGCTCGGACACCTGGCAGCAGTCCCGCTGGTTCCGTGGCCTCCGCCGGCGCACCCGGCAGTTCCCTGCCGTCCTCAACGGCAGCCGATCGCTCGTTGGCTACCGCGTCAACGAACCCATCGCCATCCCCACTGAGTGGAACCTCAAGCCCGGGGTCTTCACCATCACCGAAACGCTCGCCACCGACGACCCCGACGACCACGAGATCAACCGCGCCTACTGGTTCTACGTCCGCCACCAGTGCGCCACCCTGGATCTCGACATCATCCTCCATACGATTAAGAAGAAGCTGCGACGGTGAATAATGGTCAATGGTCGATCAGAAGTGTTAACAAAATTCCGAAACGACCAAAAAGGCAGTTTGTCATCCCGCACTTGATGCGGGATCCAGCAGAATTGCAATACGGCTGGATCCCCGATCGGGGTCGGGGATGACAATACAGTGGTAGTT
>JBGSPJ010000045.1:0-1618 GCA_041738655.1 Rhodothermales bacterium
CTATGGCGGCCTGTTCATCCGCATGGCCTGGCATTCGGCCGGAACCTACCGCACCGCCGACGGCCGTGGCGGCGGCGGCACCGGGCAGCAGCGCTTCGCGCCCCTCAACAGCTGGCCGGATAACGTCAGCCTCGACAAAGCCCGCCGCCTGCTCTGGCCGATCAAACAGAAATACGGGAAGAAGATCTCCTGGGCGGATCTGATGATCCTCGCCGGCAACGTCGCCCTCGAAACGATGGGCTTCAAGACCTTCGGTTTCGCCGGCGGTCGCGAGGATGTGTGGGAGCCCGATCAAGATGTGTACTGGGGCGCTGAAAAGACCTGGCTGGACGACAAGCGCTACTCGGGCGATCGCGACCTCGAAAACCCGCTCGCGGCCGTCCAGATGGGCCTCATCTACGTCAACCCCGAAGGCCCCAACGGGAAACCGGACCCCATCGCCGCCGCGCGGGACATCCGCGAGACCTTCGCGCGCATGGCCATGAACGACGAAGAAACCGTTGCGCTGATTGCCGGCGGCCACAAGTTTGGCAAAACCCACGGCGCCGCCCCGGCGACGCATGTCGGGGCAGACCCCGAGTCGGCCGGCCTCGAGGAGCAGGGGCTGGGATGGCGGAGCAGCTTCGGCTCCGGCATCGGCGGCGACTCGATCACGAGCGGCCTGGAGGTCACCTGGACCACCACGCCCACGAAGTGGAGCAACAACTTCTTCTGGAACCTCTTCAGCTTCGAGTGGGAGCTGACGAAGAGCCCCGCCGGCGCGCACCAGTGGACGCCGAAATATGGTATGGGCGCCGGCACGGTGCCCCACGCGCACGATCCGTCCAAACGGATCGCGCCGGCGATGCTCACCACCGACCTTGCCCTGCGGTTCGACCCGATCTACGAAAAGATCTCGCGCCGTTTTATGGAGCAGCCGGACGCCTTCGCCGACGCCTTCGCCCGCGCCTGGTTCAAGCTGACGCACCGTGACATGGGGCCGCGGGCGCGGTACCTGGGTCCGGAAGTGCCGGCGGAGGAACTCATCTGGCAGGATCCGATCCCGGCGGTCAATCACCCCTTGATCGACGCAAAGGACATCGCCGCGTTGAAGAGCCAGTTGCTCACGAGCGGCCTTTCGGTGGCCGAGCTGGTGTCGACGGCCTGGGCATCGGCCTCCACCTTCCGCGGCTCTGACAAACGGGGCGGCGCCAACGGCGCACGGATCCGGTTGGCTCCGCAGAAAGACTGGGCCGTCAACAACCCGAAGCAGTTGTCGCGGGTGCTCACGACGTTGGAGGGCATCCAGAGCACGTTTAACGCCTCGGCGGCCGGCGGGAAGAAGGTTTCGCTGGCGGATTTGATCGTGCTCGGCGGGTGTGCCGGCGTCGAACAGGCCGCGAAAAACGCCGGCGTCAGTGTGACCGTTCCGTTCACCCCGGGCCGCATGGACGCCACGGCGGAGCAAACCGACGCGGAATCCTTCGCCGCGCTCGAACCCATCGCGGATGGCTTCCGGAACTACATGAAGGGCGATTACACCGTCCCGGCCGAGGCGCTGCTGGTCGATAAGGCCCAGCTGCTCACCCTCACCGCGCCCGAGATGACCGTGCTGGTCGGCGGCATGCGGGCGCTGGGC
>JBGSPJ010000069.1:0-12726 GCA_041738655.1 Rhodothermales bacterium
GGACGAAGTGGGCAAGGAAATCAAACGATTCAGTGCCTCCTTCATCAACGAGCACGATCTGTGGGCGTTATCACTAAGTCAAAGAGCAACTGCTAGAAGTCTACAGCGCAAAACATAGTTAAAACTCTACAGCGCCTGACAGACCGTGCGCCCCTACGTACATGTCACGCCATACAACACCACCTCCAGTTCCGGCAATCGGTGGCCGAGTTGCCGGCCGGTGACGATCCCTTCGTACGTCATCCCCACCTTTTCCATCACTCTTCGGGAGGCCAGGTTACCTGGCAGGGTGATCGCCTTCACCTCCGACTGATCCAGCTCGTCAAACGCATAGGCGACAAGAGCCCTCCCCGCCTCCGTGGCTAGCCCCTGCCCCTGAAACGCGCGCATCACCCACCATCCCACTTCCAGATAGCCCGTCGAGCCCAGCGGCTGGAGACCGGCGACGCCGATCACCGCGTCTGTTGTCTTGTGCACCAGTGCGCCCATGCAGACGCCGGCGGCATCCAGGTGGCGTTGTTGCCGGGCAAAAAAATCATCGTTCATGGCGTCGGTCCAGGGGATACCGTCCGACATATAACGCATCATGATCGGATCCGCCGTCATGGCACAGAACGCCGGCCGGTCCGTGGGCTCGTGCCAGGGACGGATCATAAGGGATGGGGATTCTATCGTGAACATCGGGATTGACGTGGGGGAACCCGGAGAGGCACTCATCGGAAATGGATGGGTAGCAAGAAACCGCGGCGTTTACGCGACACGTCCTCGCAGGATACGATAGGTATATGGAACGGCGCAACCGATGGATATACAGGGCCTGGCACCTGGCGCCGATACGTTCTCATGCCGGAGAGCGGGATCGCTGCTTCTGTTTTCTCGTAAGACGCGTGGGTCGATAAAACCACGACCTGCATGCCCTGAAACGCGTTTCCAAGCGTCGTATACGCATGTCTACCTCGTTCGACGTTACCCACTTGCTGTCCAGGGTCCGCCTGGGCGATGGCGGTGCGCGCGACTCTCTGATGCGCCACCTGTATGAGGAATTGCGAGAACTGGCGCGCATCCAGCGATTCAGGGTGGGCGCCGGCGACACCCTCAATACCACCGCCCTGGTGCACGAGGCCTACGAAAAACTGGTGGCCTACACGACCGATTGGGCGGACCGACGCCACTTCTTCCGGATGGCGGCTCGGGTCATGCGGCAGGTGCTGATGGACGATATCCGGCGCCGGCGCGCCGCCAAACGCGGCGGCAATAGCACGGTCCTGGTGCTCGACGACTCCTGGATGTTGCCCGACACGCAGGCAGCGGAAATCGAGGCGCTTGACGAAGCCCTGGATCGGCTCGGCGCGCTGGACAACCGCCAGGCTGAAATTGTCGAGTTGCGGTATTTTGTCGGCCTGACCATCGAGGAAACGGCGGATGTGCTGAATGTCTCGCCGGCAACCGTCAAGCGCGAGTGGACCGTCGCCAGGGCCTGGCTCTATCAAGCGGTAAAGTTCGCGGAATCGATTAAGCCATGACGCCGCCGATCGACCACCGCCTCGTCTCCGACCTGTTGCTCGATGCGCTCGACCTCCCGACCGGCGAACGCACCGCGTGGCTGGCGACGATCGAAGATTCGGCACTCCGCGCGCAGGTAACCGAACTGGTCCTGGCCCATGAAGCCGCCGAACGCCTGGGACATCTGGAGCACCCGATCGCCCTGCCCATCGATCCGTTCGTAGGGCGACGCATCGGGCCGTGGAGGCTCGTCGAACGGGTGGGCGAAGGCGGCATGGGCACGGTGTTTCGGGCGGATCGCGCCGACGGGCAGTACGAACGTACCGTCGCCGTCAAGCTGCTTCGCCCCGGGCCAAACCTGACCGCGCTCGCTCGCCGGCTCCGGGCCGAATGCCAGATCGTGGCCGCCCTCGAACATCCACACATTGCCCGGCTGTACGACAGCGGCCTGAGCGACGAGGGACTCCCTTACCTGGCCCTCGAATTTGTCGACGGCGTATCGATCACCGGGCATGCGTCGGCCGGCGGGCTGAACCTTCTGGACCGGCTTGCCCTCTTCCTTCAAGTCTGCGACGCCGTGTCGTACGCGCATCGCCACCTCGTCGTCCACCGCGATCTCAAGCCGTCTAATGTGCTGGTTACCAGCACCGGCGACACGCCCACGGTGCGCCTGGTCGATTTTGGGATCGCCAAATTGCTCGTGGACGACGGCCTGCACACCCTGACCCACGATGCCGCGCTCACGCTGGCTTACGCAGCCCCCGAACAACTCACCGGCGGATTGATCACGACGGCGACGGATGTGTACGCGCTCGGCATGCTGTTGTACGAACTGCTCACGGAGCGCCGACCCTATGATCTGACCGGCAAGACGGCCGCTCAGATCGAACGCACGGTCTGCGACGCGGAGCCTCAGCGCCCGTCCCTGATCGCACCCACGCCCCGTGCCGGCATCCTCAAAGGGGATCTGGATACGATCATCCTGAAGGCCCTCGCAAAAGACCCGAACCGCCGCTATCCCAGCGCGGACGAGTTGGCCGCCGATATTCGCCGGCACCTGGATGGGTTTCCGATCGAAGCGCGCCCCGCGACCGTGGGTTATCGGATGAACGCCTTCCTCCGACGACATCGCACCGGGGTGATCACGGCCTCGGGCGTGTTTATCCTCCTCGCGCTCCTCATCCTGAACTACACGGTTCAGCTCCGCGACGCCCGGGACCAGGCCCAACACGCCGCCGCCGAAGCCCGTTCGGAAACCGTCCGCGCCGAGGCCGTCGCCCGCTTCCTTGAACAGATCCTGCGTGCCCCCAACACCCGCTGGCATGTTGAAAACAAGGCAAAAGGGCCGGATACGCCAATACGGGTCGTGTTGGACGAGGCCGCCGCGCGTGTCGACGCGGAATTCGCTGATCGCCCTGATATCCGGGCGGATCTCCATCACATCCTGGGGGACACCTACGCGGGGCTGGGCCTGGCGGAGTCATCCAGGCACCATCACTACGAAACGTTGCGTCTACGCGAGGCGCTCTACGCTCCCCCGGATCCGCGACTGGCGGAGGCGATTTATTACGCTGGCATGTTCGCGGACAATGCGACGGACATCCTTATCCAGTACCGCCGAGCAGCCGCCATGTTACGGGAACGGCCCGGGGGCAACAATTTCCCATTCTTGCTCCAATCACTCGCCGGGCACACGGCCTGGGCCGGCCGATTCGCAGAAGCCGATTCGCTTCTCCACGAGGCCGAGATCTACGCCGAACAGCATTTTCTACCCGGTTCGCAAACCGAACGGTACCGCGTCCCGATCCTGCACATCCTGGCCATCCACCGCGTCGAGGCCCGGCTTGCGCTGGGCGACTGGGAGGGGGTAAGAAGCGCCCTGGCCCGGGCGGACTCGCTGCTACGCCTTGCCGCGACAGAATCGGCCCGGTTGTACGACAGTCAGGTCTGCGTGGAAGGCATGATCGCGAGTCGGCAGGCCGATTGGCCAACAGCGGAAGCCATGCTGCGCGCCTGCCTGGGAGCCGACCAAAACATTCGATTTCGATATCGGGCCGCCGTCCTGCTCGTTGCGCTCCTGGACGCGCACGGACGCGAGCGCGAAGCCGATGCCTATCGCGACCTGGCACGGCAGGCTTCTGTTTTCGCCGATTCGCTGACGCGCGCCTACGAGTCCGTCCTCCGCTAACGAAGGATGACGACCTGGCGCGACATCACCGGCTGCCCCTCGACAAACGCACGTACGAAATACACCCCTCCTGAAAGTCCTTCGGCACCCATCGTGATCGGGTGGATACCCGCTGGCAAAACGCCATCATGCAGCATCGCCACGCGCCGGCCGAGGGCGTCGAACACCTCCAGACGAGCATATCCCGCGTCCGGAAGGTGAAGCGACACGGTGGCCAGCTGTACGGTCGGATTGGGCCACACGTCCACCGCAACATGTGTCGCTTCGGCCGGCGTCGGCGATTCGTTCGCGACCCCCGTCGGCTCCCGGATGGTCAGCATCAGCAGGGGTTCGTCCGGCTCCCCAACGGCTGTGGCGCGGAGGTAATACGGCGTGCCGGCCGTTGCCTCGAACGTGATGTACGAGGTCTGTACGGGTGATCCCTGGTTCTCGTAGTTGTCGTTGCAGGTGATTTCGGTGAGCGGATGGCTCGTGCCTGTCCACAGGCTCAGGATGGTGTCGTGATTCGAGCCAAAGGAGGCGATGGCGTACGTGCCGGAGCGGTCTGGCGTAAACGTGAACCAGATCGTGCCCTCTGCCAGGCCACAGGCGCCCGGCGCCTCGTCCGGCTCCATCGTCGTCGCGATCTGCCAGGCGGGAAACCCTTCATAAAAACCCGTTGGCAGCGTCAGCACATCGGCGAAGTCATCCCCTGAAGGTCGGCCCGTATAGAGGCTGAAGGGAATCGACCAGGCGCCCTGTCCGAAGCTATTGATGCCGGCGACGCGGGCGTAATACAACGTCCGGTCAGCCAGTTCTTCCAGCTGCAGGCTGTCGCCGGCGATGTCGGTGAGTTGCTGGATCGGGGTAGTGAAGCTCGTATCCGTGGCCACCTCTACCGCATACCTTAAGGCCGGCGTGCGGCTCCACCAGCGGAGCATCGGGGTTGTCGTGTAGCCCGGCATCGACGAAAGCGGCCCCGAAGACACCCGCGGCGCATCGGGGAGGCCGACGGCGAGGGAATCGACGTACTGCAGGCGGGCGCCGGCCGCGTGGGTGTATTTCAGCGGTGTGCCCAGGTGAAGCGTGGCGCCTTCGATGCCGATCACCTGCACCCGTTCGGCCAGAGCGCCTTCATCCACCAACACCACGTGGCCGGCCGCGAAGGTGGTGTCGTCCGGGACGAGGGTGGCAGACTTGTTGGCGCCGGCGGCGAGGGTAACGGATTCATCCCCTTCAGACGCCGGCCCGGCCGTAGTGCCCGAGTTGAGGGTCTGCCCGAGGAACAACCGCGGGTCGTATCCCAATTCGACGACCTCGCGCACATCTACACTCGTATTGGCGTCGCCGGACTGGAACACAAAAAACAGCTTCGTCTGCGGAGCCAGGTCCACCAACGGATGCTCTTCGAAGTAGGAGGCCTCGATGAGGCGGAAGGTGATCAGTGGCGGGGGCGCGTTGACACTGAGATTGAGCCCCACCGCACGCACCGCTTTTTTGACCGCATCCGCAAAGTCGGAATCGGCATCCAGGTAGGGTGGGGTCGGAATGATTTTGGGGATGGATGTACCGACCATCGAAATCCCAAACGTCTGCTGAAACCACAGCAGCGCCACGGACTGCATGGTCTTATTAAACGCATCGAGCAGAGTGAACTTATCGGTGGGATCGAGCGCCCCTTCATCCGCGCCCCGAACGATGGGGTCCAACAACGCGCCGGCGAGCTTATCACACACAAAAGCGATCCCCGTTTTGGCGGCCGACAGGTATTCCCCCTCGATCTTCGCCACCGGGTTGGCGCCAAGCAGTTTCTCCTGGCCCCATTTGCACCAGCCGGGGAGGTCGGACCATTCGGTGATGGAGGTCAGGCCGGCCATGAGGCGCATCGCAGCGATGTCAAAGGTATCGGGCTGATAGGTCAGGAGCCCCAGTTCCACCGGGGTGGGCAACACGCCGAGTTCGGTCTGCTTCGAGGCTACGGATCCATCAGTCAACGTGGCCTCGGCCGTCACGCGGGCTTCGACGGGGGAGATGACAGGGGGGAGCCAGTAACGTCCCTTCACCTTCCCCTCGGCATCGGTCTTTTCGGTCAGCGTGAGCGTCTGGCCGCACGTCTCGAGGTCGCAGAAAAACCCGTGGCTTTCATCGCTATTGAGGAGGACCTTCTCGTCCGAGGTCTTGAGCGGCGCATCGGCCGGCACGATGATTTCGCGGGAGAGCGTGACGGTCGCGCCGTCAAGCGGAGTTCCGGCCTCATCGGTGACCGTGATTTCCAGATCGACACATCCCGAGTTGCATTGCGAGACCCCGTCTTTGAGGACAAGATGTTTGAAGATGCCGGCAGGAAACAGGGCATTGGTGTACCGCCGGAGGCCTGTCTGGACCTCGGCGACCTCACCGTCGACCGTGGTGGCGAGGATGTCGATAAGGGCCGTACGCGTCCTGATGAGCGCGGTGTCGCAATCCGGTCCGTCCGTTTCACATCCATGGATGACCTGAACCGGCTCCCCGGATGCGTCCTCACCGGTGACGATAGCAACACGTGAGAACATCGAAATATCGACATCTGTATAGGCCCCGGGTGCCCAGCGATAGCCGCCAAGGCCGGTGACCAGGTACTGCCGGCGTACCTGGAGCGTGTCGCCAGGTTCGAGCCGGGTTCGGAGCGTCGGCGCGGGGTCGGTGGACGGGATGGCCGTCAGCACCGGATTCCGCATCGTTGCCAGGGACAGGGAATCCGGATGCTCGAAGGTCGCCGCGAAGTCGGCGTGGACCTCCAGGTTCAACACGTCTTCGTCACCCACGTTGCGGATGGTGCCCACAAAGGTCAGGGTGTCGTTGCGAAACGCTTCAGGTTCTTCGATCGTGACGAGGGCTTCCAGCAGCGTTGCCTCAACCTGTATGGTCTCTTCATACACATCCTCATTCCCATCGCCATCCGTCACCGTGAGTCGGACCGTATATGCACCGGGTTCAGCGTACTCGACGGTTTCCAGGGGAGCGGTTCCTACCTCACCATTCCCAAAATCCCAGGCATAACTGGAGACCGGAACGTGGCCAGCCGGCGTGGCCACGTACGAGTCCGAACCGTCAAACGCGACCTCATGGCCCCCGATCTGCTGCCAGGTAAAACCAGCCACTGGCCCCCCGGTTGTCTCATAAATCGCATACTGCCGCAAGGATTGAAATAACGTGGTGACGTTACCTATGAGTTCGGTAACACACCTGAATCCTACACCCCATGCGGCGGATACTGTGTAGGAGATGAAGTTACCTGAGGAGTCGTTCGGGACGCCTGTCCATTCGGGCACCGACGCGTCATAATAATACGTTCGGGGACTGCCCCGAAGCGTTCCGATGTAGCGGTAGTCACTGTCGCGGCCATTACCCTTGGGGTCCGGGTGGGTGCCAATCGTCCAGATGTACACGCCGCAACCACCCGGGAGCGCTCGGATATCGACGTATTGATTGATCGTGACCTCCAGGGTATCCTGGAACGTCGTCTGAGCGAAGACCGGGGCTGCCTGGACGAGAAGAGCGGCGATAATGACGAGGAAAACGCGGAATAGCGATGAGGAACGGGTCATGGTCGTACGGCGAGAGTGACACGGACATCACTCAGGCGTAAAACAGACACAAACTGGCTCAGCGGGTTTGTTTTTTTCCACGGCCCATCAGGGCATCAGCACCACGCGCCGCGTCGCCACGGGTACGCCATCGAGCCCGACACGTATGAAATACACCCCTCCTGGCAGCCCTTCGGCGTTCCAGTGGATCGGATGTACCCCTGAAGACAGGATACCCTCCTGAAGCACCGCGACGCGCCGGCCGAGTGTATCGAATGCCTCGACACGTACACGTTGACCGCTTGGCAGCGTGAGGCGGATGGTCGCCGCGTCGCGCACGGGGTTGGGGTAGATGTCAATCGACACCTGCTGAGCCGGCACGCCGACCACCACCTCGTCCCGCTCTACCGCCACCGGAAAGGCCTCCGGGGTGCCTCCGATCCCGAACTCGCCGAGGGTCTTGAGCCCCCGACTACACAGGACGGTTCCCGCGTCTCGCTCCTCGCGGGTGGTGTCCAGCGGAAACCACGGGAGTCCCACGCCGGCGCGTTGCACGACCACCACGTTGTCCACTGCCTCGGCCTTCACAACATCGGCCACCTCGAAGCACACATCCACCGTGGCGCCCAGCGCGGGGTCGATGGAATCGCCGGTCAACCCGAGATCGCGCAGCATCCAGGTGCGAAACGCGATGGACTCGGGCAGTACCACCATCCCGCCGGCCGAAGTTGCCGTCGTATCGGCGAAGAACGCCGAGTCCGCCCGGACATCATACCGGGAGATAAAGAGCTGGCCGCTGGCCACGCCGGCGCGTTTGCCGCCGCCATCCGTCACCGTCACATACGCCCCCTGCCCCGATGCCGACGCCCCGGGTCCGATCTCGGGGACGTCGATCGTCGAGAGCTGCGCCTCGGACGTCACGGCCGCGTAGGTGCCCTCACTGGTCGAAACGCCATCCCGCGTTGCCGTAAAGACAAACTGAGCCGCCACCTGTTCAATCACCATCTCAAAATCCGTCCGCCCAAGATTCGATGCGTCGACTTCGACCCGGGCATCGGCGCCTTCGGCCAGGCCGCAGTTCGCCTCGAAGGCAAACATCGAAGCCAGTGCGTTGCCACGGACGTACCCCAACACGTACACGCCGTCGGTTCGCTGCACCGCACGCACGATGATGGGCGAATTCTGATACCCATCGAGGTCACCCCAGTCGTTCCGACGGGCGGCACGGTCGCCGTTGAAGGTCGGATTGCGGCCATAACCTCCCAGGTAGATAATCCGGGAGAGGCCGCCGGATGACCCGCAGCCGAACTCATTGTCGGCCGCAAAGACACTGGGGCTGTCGCTATCGACCAGGATGGACTCGAGTCCGCCGGTCAGGGTATTGTTGGTAACGGAGGATCCCGCGCCCACGATGACGCTGCTCCATTGGGCCGACACGGTATTGAGGGTAACCGAGGCCTCCTCGCCGGATAGAATGCCGCCCCAGGAGTTGCGCTGTACGCCTTCGCCCACGAGATCCGTCTGGCGCGCGGCGATGACCCGGTTACCCAGGATTTCGTTTTTCGGGGTCCGCACGTCGATTCCGTTGTCCCGGGCCTCGACATGGTTGTAGGCGATCCGGCTCCCGCCACCGCTACCGAAGCCAAAGATGCCGACATCGGTCCGAATCAGAAACTCGTTGAGCGGGTTGCCGGTGGATCCGATGACATTGCCGCCGATGATATTCCCCAGGCCGGCCAGGGTCGGCTGGCTGCTCTGCGCGGTACCCAGGAGGATTTCGACCGTGTGACCCTGGATCGTATTGCACGTCGGGGAGCTACATACGGCCTCATTTCCGTTGCCCCCGGGTCCACCGATGTCGCCCGGTCCCCCGATCACATTGTCCGCGGCCCCTTCCACGTCGATGGTGGGGGCGCCAATCCAGATGCCGACGTAAAACGACACGATGGACGGCAGCGACAGGGGCTTCCCATCCGCCCCCACGCCGATCTGGTTACCTTCCAGGACGTTCCGATCGCCGCGGATCAATACGTCGGTGCCGGCCAGGTCGCCGGAGGGTCCTCCCGAAAGATTGCCGGCAATTACGTTCCGGACGATGCGGGTTTCATGGGCATCCACCCACACGCCGGCCCAGGGTTTTTCGGCGTCGTACGTCCCATTGCCCCGCATCTGAATACCGGTTGGATCTGTCCCGATCCTGTTTGATTCGATGGTGCAGCCGTCCGCGCCGTCGTCGATAAAGAGGCCGCTCCAGGGAAATCCGTGGATGACGAGACCGCGAATGCGCGATCGATCGCCCAGGGGACCCACCTCGATCCCACTTGCCGTGGAAGGCAATGCATCGTCCCCCACAAGCTCAACCCAACCGCCCGGCTGGGTCGTCGCATCGAGGTCGATCTCGGCTTCGAAGATGGGCAAGGCGGTATCGAGCACCGGGATCGACGGGACTCCTTCACCCGGGATGTCGAACGTGATGCGTGCCCCGCCCCGTCTATTGGCCGTAGCGATAGCCGCGCGAAGGGTACACTCGGGCACGGAGGCCCCGTCGATGGTGACCCGATCTCCCGTGTCACACGCGGCGTCGGTCGGAGACCCGTCCTCCTCGTTGTCGGTCGAATTGACGACAATCGCCGACGATTCGCCCAGAATGGCTTTAAACGGCCGGGGATAGATGGGATCTTCGGCCGCATTAAACGCAGCGCCGATCACAGCCAGGCCATCGGGGGAGATGGAGGCGGCCGAGAGGATCCTCCACCCCGCCAGGTTGAGGCCGTAGCGGCTGACGAGTTCTTCCTCGAGGTCGCGCATCCCGCCGGCTTCCATCCAGATAAATGCGCGATTCACCGAGCTCGCCCCTTCAGTGCAGCGCAGGGCGCCAACGATCACCCCACCATCCTCTGAGACCCCGAAGGCTTCGCCCCGGAAGCAGCCCGGCAACAACTCCAGCACGTCCATCTGCCCGTTTTCCCAGCGGAACGGAACGACCTCGCCGGATAACGCCGACACGGTCCCGACGATGACCCGCCCATCGGCTGAAACGGATTGTGCGCTGGCATTCCACCAGGTGGGGGTGCCACCCGGGAACCCGAGCGAGGTCATCTGGCCGGCTTCCCATCGGAACGCCTCGTACTGGCTGCCCGAGGTGGGCGTCTGGGAGCGGCCAACCACCACGCGCCCGTCCGGAGTCACATCAAACGCCTCGCTCACCTGCCCTCCGAGGGTACCGAGCCCCGTCATCACGCCATTTTCCCACCGAAAGGCCTGGATCTCGGTGCCCGTGTGGGATCTCCCCACCACCACGGACCCATCCCGCGACGCGGCGCTGGCCCGGCTGAGCGTCACACTCCCCAGGTACCCCAGGTCTTCGCGCGTGGTGCCGATCCACCGGGCGGCCTCTTCGACGGCCTGGCTATTCGGGAGGAAATAGGTGGAGATGCCCACCACCACCTTGCCATCGCCCGAAACGCCGGCGCCGGACGTGCCTGGGTTTTGCTGCTGGACGTATCCGAACCCCTGGATGGTCGTCCCATCCCACCGTACGGCCTGGTTACGCGACCCATCGTGGGAGACGCCGACGACAACCGTTCCGTCGTCCGAGACGTCGGTGGCGGTCACACCAAACGTCCCGCTCGGGATGCGTGGCAGGATGTCGAAGGACTGGGCGTAGAGCCGGCCGTGAGCCAGGGACGCCATCAAAAGGACAAGTACTACCGACGAAATAAGCCTGCAAGCCATGAACACATGCTCGATGATGAAACGAGACTACTCAGGCGTACTACCGCCGTGAAACGGCTCATCAAGCCATGAAAAAATTTACGCCTCCCGCTCGGCCGGCTGCAGCTTCGCCTTCCGGAAATCGTGTACGGTCTTTCGTTTGAGCGGCGTAACGAGGCTGGGGTTCACACGGCTCAGCCAGGACAGGATGCGGGCGTGCAGCGGGAAAACGATCATGGGGAGGTTTTTGGTGAGTCCGTCGATCACCGCCTCGGCCGCTTTTTTGGGCTTCATCGCCCCGAATGGGATCTTCTTGATGACGTCCTCCGGCCGGACGCCCCGGTATTCCGCGTGCTCGTACAGCTCCTTCTGCAAGTACCCCGGGCACACGGCGCTCACCTGGATGCCATAGGTGGCCGCCTCCTCGCGGAGGGACAGGGAGAAGCCGATCATCGCGCTTTTGGAGGAGGCGAAGGGCGCCAGAAACGGCGCGCCCGTCAGGCCGGCCACCGAAGCGGTGTTGACGATGTAGCCCGACTTCTGCCGCTGCATCACCTTAAACGCCGCCGTGGCCGCGTGAACCGCGCCCCAGAAGTTGACATCAAACACCCGGTGCCAGTCGGTGATATCCAGGTCGTCCACCTCGCCGCAGATCGTGATGCCGGCGTTGTTGAAGAGGTAGTCGAGCCGGCCATACTCACTTGCCACGCGCTCGACCAGCTCCTCCACGGCCCGCTTGTCCGTCACATCCAGCTTCACCGCCTTCGCGTACCCCTTTTTTTCCTCGATCTGCCGCACGGTCTCCGCCGCCGCGGCCTCATCGATGTCCGCTACGACGACGTTCGCCTTATGGTGAGCCAGTTCGAGGCACAACGCCCGCCCCAATCCAGCGCCTCCGCCAATCACCAGGGCGCTGTTGTTTTTGAATAGATGCTGCATACGAGTAGGTTACCTGCTGGACGGGGGCGACAATGGTGCGCCTGTTGTCAGCGCGCGGAGGGGAATATACAACAGACCGACTAAAACACCCTCCCCCTCGCATCCACATCGAGCGCCTCGACCGGTTCGCCGGCGCGGGCCCAGAAGACGCGGTCCTGAAGGTTGATGCAAGGGCAAATATGGTTGGGGATGATGGTGAGCCGATCGCCCACCTTCGGGCGAGAGGAGTAGCGGGAGAGGTCGATCTGGCCGTGCTCCTCGGTGAGTTTGCCGATGCGGGCCTCGGGGTATTCGATGACGTAGCCGTAGCCGCTGTCGGGCGCCGGCCCGCAGAGATCGCTCGTGAGCGTCTTGCTGCCGGCGTCGATCACCACCTGCCCCGGCACGGCGTCGCTGACCACGGTGCACACGATATGCGCCGCACATTCGTCGAGCGATACATACCCGCCGCGCACGGTATTCATATCGTTGAAGATATAGGTGCCGGGGCGGATTTCGGTGGCGTGGTGGATGTAGTGGGACTGGTAGGCCGTCGGGGTGGACCCGCCCGACACGATGGATGCCTCTAGCCCGTGTTTCGCCCACAGACCGATCGCCTCGCCGAGCAAGGCGTCGATTCCGGACAGGATCGCCGGCTGGGTATCGGATGGAGTTTTGATGTGGCCCGGGTAAAACATGATGCCGTCGAGCCGGAGCCCGGGCATGCCGTCGATTTCCTGCGCCAGGGCGAGGGCTTCGGCCGGCGTCTGCACGCCCGTACGACCGAGGCCGACGTCGAGGTCGACCAGAATGCCGATCGTAGACCCCACCGCCGAGGCCGCGCCGGACAACACGCCG
>JBGSPJ010000121.1:0-6791 GCA_041738655.1 Rhodothermales bacterium
CCAGGCGCGCGGCGCCCTCGCGCATTTCGGGCAGGCCGAACCCCTCGGCGGCGTAAAAGCCGGCTGTCACCGATCGAATCGTGGCCCAGGAAGCCGGGTTGGCGATGCCCCATAGATCGCCGCCGAGAGCCGGTATCGCCCCGCCAAGGGCGATGGAGGCCGTTCCCTCGCGGGCGGGCTGGGCCGTGGCGGTACGTGAGGTGACTGGAACTGAAATCAGCAGCAGGGCGAGGGCTCCATAAAAAGCCAGGCGGAGAGACAGTATAGCGGGCATCGGATACGATAGGAGGTGGATGGGCCGTTTCTCCTACTAGACGTGTGTGCCGGCTCCGGCGTACCGTCCAACACATCGGCCGCCCTTACTTACTGGAAACAGCACCCGCATTCGCTCGTAACAGCCTCGATTCGGAATCGTCTGTCCATCTCAATCGCATGCCGAACCCAACCCGACGCCTTTCTCGACTCGCCTTACGCCTCGTCCGCGGCCTGCTTCTGTGGCTCGGCGTGCTGGTTGCGGCGCCGGCCATCGCGCCCACGGCACAGGCCCAGGAATTCAACTGCGAAGTGACGGTCTCCATTGCCCAGCTAACCGGCTCCGAGTTCACCTTCCTCCAGGAGCTTGGCAATCAGATCGAGCTTTACATGAACGAGCGGTCCTTCACCCAGGATCGGTACCTGGATGTCGAACGGATCGACTGCATCATGCAGGTGATCTTCGAAGAGGCGATTACCCTGACCAGCTTTCAAGCCCGGATCGTGTTATCCAGCCGGCGGCCCATCTACGGCGTACCCCAGGTCTCGAACGTCCTCCAGATAAGCGATGCTGGCTGGCAGTTTAACTACGCCCAGGGCTCGCCGCTGGTGTTCGACCTCGAGAAGTTCGACGCGCTGACGTCTGTGCTCGACTTCTACGCCTACATCATGCTCGGCTACGACTACGACACCTTCTCCGAATATGGCGGCTCTCCACACTTCGAACGAGCGCGGCGCATCGCGGCCTTGGCGGAATCACAGAGCGCCATCGGATGGGTGGATTTGGGGAATAATCGGGGGCGAAAGGACCTCATCGAGCAGATCCTCGACCCCCGCTTCAAGGCGCTCCGGAAAGTGTATTTCGATTACCACTACGCCGGCCTCGATGCCTTCGTATCGGAAAATGAGACGGCCCGAACCAGTATCCTTCAGGCGATCGAAAGCCTCGATGACCTCTACGATGAGATGTCGCGTTCGTATGTGTTCGACCTCTTCTTCTCGAGTAAAGCCGAGGAGATTGCCGCTGTCTTCGACGACTCGCCGCTGAGTTCGCAGGCCTATGATCTGCTCCGCCGTGTCGACCCCGCGAACCTGTCGAAATACGACAAGCTGGTGAATTGAAGGGTTTAAGAATTAAGGTTCGAGGTTTAAGGTAGTTGTGACCAACCCTTAAACTTCGAACCTTAGCCCTTAAACCCCTTCTAGTGCGAAAGGGGGGACTCGAACCCCCACTCCCTGAGGAACTAGATCCTAAGTCTAGCGCGTCTACCAATTCCGCCACTCTCGCTTGAGCGAAAATGATATGGCGGTCTACCCCTGGAGGTTCCGTTGTCCGCGGTAGCGGTTTTACGGGCGTCCGGTGTTGTTGACATGACATCCCACCCAGACTACGACGTTATGATTAGTGGAATCGCTGCCCGCGGGCTGACCTTGTTGGGCTTGCTGGTGTTGCACGGTGCGTTGTTTACCGCCGGGGCGCAAACGGCGCAGACGGAACAGAGTGACCCGATGAAGGCGGGGCGGTTCGATAACGGGAAGATGTGGACGTTCGAGTATCCGCCGGCCGACTACTTCGAGGAAGCCTATGGGTTTGCGCCCGACGAAGACTGGTTCGACCGGGCGCGACTCGGGGCGCTGCGTATTCCGGGGTGCACGGCCTCTTTTGTGAGCTCGACCGGGTTGGTGCTCACCAATCACCACTGCGGTCGCGGCCCGGTCGCCCAGGTGACCCGGGCCGGCGAAAACCTGCTCGATGAAGGCTTCTACGCCCCTTCGCTGGCGGAAGAGCGGCCGGTACCCGGGTTTTACGCGGATCAGATGGTCGCGATCGCCGATGTGACCGATGAGGTTCATGCGGCCCAGGAAGGCATGGAAACCGACGCCGAGCGAGTCGCGGCGCGGGATGAGGCCATCCAACAGATCCAGGACCGCCTGATGGCGGAGGCCGGCGGCGCCGAAGCCGGCGTGGTCGTCGAAGTGACCCCTCTGTATCACGGCGGCCGCTACTCGGCCTACACCTTCCGTCGGTATCCGGACGTCCGCCTCGTCATGGCGCCGGAGCTGCAGATGGGCTTTTTTGGGGGCGACGACGACAACTTCACGTTTCCCCGGTACGCGCTCGACATGACGTTCTTCCGGGTCTACGACGCTGCGGGCGAGCCGCTCGAAACCGAGCATTATTTCACCTGGAGTCTCGAAGGCGTCCAGCCCGGTCACCCGGTGTTTGTGATCGGCAACCCGGGCAGCACCAGCCGCCTCGAAACCGTCTCCCAGCTCGAACTTCGCCGGGATGTGACGGACAAAAGCCTCCTCGCGTTTGTCTCGAGTCGCCTCGCCGCACTCGAACGGTACCAGGAGTCGCTCCCCCCGGCGCAGCGTACGGACGCGACACGCAACCAGATCTTCTCGCTGCGTAATGCCCAGAAGGCCTACACCGGCCAGCAGTCGGCGCTCGTCGACCCCGTGGTCGTTTCCCGGAAGAAGGATTCGGAACGCGCCTTTGTGGAGGCGATCCGCAAGGATGCCGACCTGAACGCACGGTACGGGGGCGTGATCGCTGGCATGGCCGAGACGCAGACCGAATTGCGCGAACTCGGCGCCGAGTACGGCGCTTTCTTCGCCCTCACAAGCAGTGCGTATTCCTCGGCGCTGACGCGTCGGGCCATCGCGGCCCACGCCCTCCTGGAACGGCGAACGGCCGGCCAGGAAGGGGAGGCCCTCGCCGCGCTCGAAACCCAGATCAACGGCATCGCCGACCAGCCCGATGGCCTTGGTCGCGAACTGCTCGCGACGCGTCTGAACGATTTTGTGACGTACCTCGGGGCCGACGACCCGATGGTCCAGGCCGTGCTCGCCGGCGCAACGCCCGAAGAGCGCGCCGCGACGCTCCTGGCATCGTCCGCGCTGGCGACCGCCGCAAAAACACGGCAGGCGATCACCGATGGGACCCTTTCCCTGGATGATCCCGCGCTGGCCATGGTGGGCGCCTTCGTCGAACGCTACCGCGATTTCCAGAGCGCCATCGCCGGCCTCGGCGCCCGCCAGGAAGAACTCGCTAGCCAGTTGGGCCGCGCCCGCTTTGCCGTGTATGGCACCGATGTGCCGCCGGACGCGACCTTCTCGCTCCGCATCGCGGATGGAGTCGTCGCCGGGTATCCCTACAACGGCACCTTCGCCTCGCCCTTCACCAGCTTCTACGGGTTGTACGATCACTACTACTCCTACGGGGCCGGCTCCGCCTGGGACCTGCCCGCGCGCTGGCTCAACCCGCCGGCGACCTTCGATATGGGCGTACCCATGAACTTCGCCTCCACCAACGACATCATCGGGGGCAACAGCGGGTCTCCGGTCCTGAATCAAGACCTGGAACTGGTTGGACTCATCTTCGACGGCAACATCGAAAGCCTCGCCGGCGAATTCATCTATCTCCCCGAAAAAAACCGGTCGGTCTCCGTCGATGCGCGCGGCATCCTGGAGGCGCTCGATGAGATCTACGATGCCGACCGCATCGTGCTCGAACTCACGGAAGATGAACTCGTCCCCACCGAGGACGATGCCGACCGCCGCCGCGGCAGCCGCTGAGCGGACTTGATGGCCCTTTGATGCCCCAGAATGATTCGAACGCATGCGTAGAATGAACGTTATCACCCGCTCTGCCCTTGTCGTGCTCGCGGTATTCCTTTTGGCCGGCTGCGCTACGACAGGCAGCGAGATGGCGGTCATCACCGAACGCCCCAAACCCGTTGTCAACCCGGCACCCCCGCCGGCGACGCCTGTCGCCGCGCCCGAGCCTGCCGATGACGGCGTCCAGCCCGGACGCTTCGATGGGGGCAAGATGTGGACGTTCGACAATCCGCCGCTCGACTACTTCCGCGAGGCGTACGGTCTTGAGCTCACCGATCAGTGGTTCGAAGTGGCCAGCCGCAGCGCCCTCCGGTTTGGCGAAAGTTGCTCCGCCTCGTTCGTCTCTCGGCGCGGACTCGTGATGACGAACCACCATTGCGCCCGCGAAAGCATCACCAAGGTCAGCGCTGCCGGCGAGGCCTTGCTGGACGATGGGTTCTACGCGACTTCCCTCAGTGCCGAACGGAAGGTCGAAGACCTGTATGTCGATCAGCTGCTGTTTATCGCGGACGTGACGGACAAGATCACGAAAGACCTGCCGGATTACCAGAACGACGAAGAAGAGGCCGACGCCCTGGAACGCGCCATCGAGGGCCTCGAAGAACGAATGACCCGCGACGCGCGGGGCCAGGATACGACCTACATCGTGCAGATCGTCCCCTTGTACAACGGCGGGAAATACTCCGCCTACACGTTTAAGCGGTATTCAGACGTCCGCCTTGTGGTAGCGCCCGAGCTGCTGATGGGTAAGTTCGGCGGCGACCCGGACAACTTCACGTACCCGCGGTATTCGCTGGACATGACCTTCTTCCGGGTGTACGGGCCCGACGGCGCGCCCATCGAGACCAGCTACTTCTTCCCGTGGAGCACCGCAGGCGTCAACGAGGGCGACCCGGTATTTGTCGTCGGCAACCCCGGCTCCACCAGCCGGCTCAATACGATGAGCCAGCTGGAATACGAGCGGGATTATGATCTGCCGCAGCAACTCGAGGTGCTGACGGCCTTCGCCGGCATCATGAAAACCTACCTCGACGCCCAGGCGCCGGGCGCGGCCAACGGCGACATGCGGAACGATTACTACTCACTTTCCAACTCGATCAAGGCGATGGAGGGGCAGCTCGCCGGCCTGCGGGATCCCGAACTCATGGCGCGGAAACGCGCGGCCGAGCGGAATCTGCGCAACGCCATAGACGCCGATCCGGAGCTGAAAGCCGACTATGGGAGCGTGCTGGATGATCTCGCGGCCGTCCAGGCTTCCAAGAAGGCGACGGCGCGTCAGGCCGGCGCGCTGACCTTTTATGGCTCGGCCCTCGGCTCCCGCATCCTCACCCGCGCGTTGTACGGGTATGCCTATACCCTCCTCAAACAGCGCGGCGCTTCACAGACCACGCTCGACGACCTCGTTAAGGACTCCAACGAGTTAAAAGACTACCCGCCGGATGTTGAACGGCAACTCATCGTCGCCCGTATCCGCCAGATGGAGAAATACCTTGGCCGCACGGATCCCACCCTCCGGGGCATCCTCCAGGGCTTGACCCCCGAGGCACTCGCGGATACCCTCGTCGCCAACTCCGCCCTGGTCGATTCTGCCCGGTTCGTCGCGCTCCTGGATGGGACCTACCTTTCGAGCAAGGACCCTTCGGTGCCGGTCATCAATGCACTCGCCCCGTTGTACTTCACCCTCGGCCAGCAGATCGGCAGCTTCGGCGACCGCGAGGCCAACCTCAACGCCGAGTTGTCTCGCGCGCGGTTCGCCGTCGACGGGTTCTCGAGTCCGCCGGACGCCACGTTCTCGCTTCGCCTCGCCGATGGCGTGGTGAAAGGGTATGCCTACAATGGCACGGTGGCCCCGTACATGACGACGTTTTATGGCGTCTACGACCACTACGTCACCTACGGTCCGAATTCCGAATGGGACCTCCCTGAGGCCTGGAAGCGCCGCCCGTTGAGCATCGATCTATCCACGCCGCTTAACCTGGTGTCTACCAACGACATCACCGGCGGCAACTCCGGCTCGCCGCTTCTCAACAAAAACCTCGAGGTGGTGGGGTTGATATTCGACGGCAACATCGAGTCGTTGCCGAATGAGTACGTCTACACCGACAAGGCGGCGCGCGCGATTTCGGTAGATGCCCGCGGGATTCTGGAAGCGCTGGATGAGATGTACGACGCCGACCGCATCGTGCTGGAGCTCACGTCCGGGAGGATGGTGGAGACGGAGCAGGAGGCGGATAACCTCCCCTGACCCCCACACCTACCTACTCTTCTCCCATTCCTCGAACTTCTTGATCTCCGGGCGGAGGGACTGGTAGAGAAGGGCGATGAGCGCGGCGTCGTCCAGATACCCGATTCCGGGGAGGAAGTCGACGATCAGGTCCATCGGGTTGATGAAATACAGCAGGCCGGCGGTGATGAGTACGATCGGCGTCTTCGAGAAGTCCGTGTACTCCTGGCGTAGCCACCGGTAAAGGAGCCGGGAGAATGCACTCAGTTCGGTGCGGAATCGCGGGAAAAGCGCCGGCGTCCGCCCCATCTTGTCGACCACCTTGCGCAGCAGCTCCCACAGCCGAACGCGCCGTCCGACAAGCCCCCGCGCCTTGCCGATGCTGCGGCGCAGAAAGGGCTTGAAGACGTTGAGCAGAAGCATCGGCGCGGGCCGGCGCGGTTTGACGGGAGGAGGTTTCATGGGGGACGTGGAGTGGGCGACTTGCAGTTGCGAAAGAGAATACCGATTCTGCGGCAAATTTCACAGCCCATCGCCCCTTCTTAACGCCCGGGGATGCCTCCCGGTCCCTTCGTCTGGTCTCGCATGAAAACGTTCGTTCGCCGCTGCCTGTGGTTGGCCCTGGTGGGGCTTCTAGTAATCGCTACCGCCGGCACGGCCGATGCCCAGCGCCGCGGGGCGCGAAGCACGG
>JBGSPJ010000142.1:0-2919 GCA_041738655.1 Rhodothermales bacterium
ACCCAGCCGCCGAGGCTCCAGTCGATGCCGCGCTCCTTCAGTGTCGGCACATCCGGGAAGGCCGCGAGGCATTCGTCGGCCATGACGGCCAGCACCTTGACCTGGCCGGCGCGGTACAGCGCTTCCGCCTCGGCCAGCGCAATGGTGACGACATGGACGCCGCCGGCCAGCAATTCCTGCAGCGCCGGCGCGGCGCCCTGGCTGGGCACCCAGGGGAGGGAGGATTCGGGCAGGCCGGCGGCCTTCAAGAACCCCATCCGGGCCAGATCCCAGATGCCGCCTTTCGAGGTGCCGGAAGCCACCAGGCTGCCGGGATTCGACCGGATAGCCCCGAGCAGTTCCTCCAGGGTATTCCACGGTGCATCGGCGCGGACGGTGAGGGCGGCCGGATTGTCCATCAAAAGGGCGATCGGGGTAAAATCCCGGTAGGTAAGTTCGGTGAGGCCGGCCCAGTGCATCATCGTGATCTCGACCGTGACGGCCCCGGCGGTGTAACCATCCGGCCGGGCCTGGGATATCGCGAGGTGGCCCACCACCCCGCCGCCGCCTGTCCGGTTCACGACGTTGACAGGGGTGCCGAGGGCGTCTTGCATCACGGCGGCGAGGGCTCGTGAAACCGTGTCGGTGCCGCCGCCGGGGTTCCAGGGGACCAGGTAGGTGATCGGCCGGCTCGGATAAGCATCCGGGGTCGAGCTGCCCGGCTGGCAGCCGGCGAGGGTCGCGAGGAGTGCCGCCAGAGAAAGGAGTCGAACCATGTGTGAGGGCCGGGTGGGTGCTGGTTTAATCGGCGGGATGATTTCAGTATACTTCGTTTTATGACTCATAATCGAATATAGCCGCATTCATTCAAACGATCCACTATGATCCCCCCGAAGCCCTACCTGCTCGCCCTGCTGGTCCTGTTGGGGCCGGCGTCCGCCCTCGGCCAGCCGCTGCGCCCATTCGTGAACTCGATCGGGATGCCGATGACACCCATCGAGGCCGGCTCCTTCCGGATGGGGAGCGGCGACGGGGATCGGGACGAGGCGCCCGTCCACCACGTGGCCATCTCCCAACCCTTTTTTATGAGCGCGTACGAGGTCACGAACGCCCAATACGAGCAATTCGACCCTGCCCACCGAGTCCTTCGTGGCAAACTCGGGTTTTCACGGGAGGATGACGAGGCCGTGGTGTATGTCGACTGGCACCAGGCGGTCGCTTTCACGCAGTGGCTCTCCGAAAAAGAAGGCCGGCCGTATCGCCTGCCGACAGAAGCCGAGTGGGAGTACGCGACCCGCGCCGGCACATCGACACCCTTCCACACGGGCGACGCGCTGCCGGCGTCGATGCTCAAAAATCCCCGGGAAAGCTGGTATCCGGATAAGGATCGGCCGCATGCCGGCGACCTCGTTTCGCTCCGGGTGGCTCAGGGCCCCCCTAACGCCTGGGGGCTGTTTGATGTCCACGGCAATGTCGAGGAGTGGACGCTCGACTGGTACGGTCCCTACGAGTCGGATGGCCAGATCGACCCCGTCGGCCGGGCGGAGGGCGATTTTAAAGTCACCCGCGGCGGCAGCCACTCGTCCGAACCCTACTACCTCCGCTCGGCGAATCGGATGGGGACGCTGCCCGAGAATCGGCACTGGCTGATCGGATTCCGGGTGGTCCAGGCGCCGATGCCGTCTACCTCGCCACTGCCGGCGCCGCCCATCACAGCGCAACATCAGCGAGATGTAAACCAGGAACGCCGCGCCGGCACCGTGGCGGGCCCCGCCGGTCCGTACTTCGCGGAGCCGCGGCGCTACGTGATCCTCGATCCCACCGAGAAAGGGCCGTTTTATTACCACAACCACCAGGCCGCCATCACCGAGATGCCCAACGGCGACCTGATGGCCATCTGGTACACAACGAAGTCGGAAACCGGCCGGTACCTCGCGCAGGCTGCGAGCCGGCTGCGGTTCGGGCAGGACGCGTGGGAGCCGGCGTCCATCTTCTGGGATGCACCGGATCGGAACGACCACGGCAACGCGATCTGGTGGGACGGTGAGGAGACCCTCTTCCACGTCTCCGGGCTCTCCGTCGCCGCCACCTGGGGCAACCTCGCGATGCTCGTACGGACGTCGACCGACAACGGGGCGACCTGGTCGAGGGCACGCATCGTGCACCCCGAGCATGGCCTCCGCAACCAGGTGATCGCCTCGATGGGGCGGACGGGGAATGGCGATATCTTCGTCACGGCCGACGCCGTGTCGACCGGCAACGGCGGCACTTCGTTGCATCTCAGCTCCGACGGCGGACAAACCTGGCGGGACGCCGGCGGGACCATTGCCGGCATCCACGCCTCGGCGGTGGCCCTGAAGGATGGCCGGATGCTCGCCTTCGGCCGCGGCGACGCCATCGACGGGCGGATGCCGAAGAGCCTGTCGCGTGATGATGGGACCACCTGGACGTCGACCGCCAGCGACTTCGACCCGCTCTCCAGCACCCAGCGGCTGGTGTTGCTCCGTCTAACAGAGGGCATCGAGGAGGGGCCGCTGTTTCTGGCGTCGTTCGGGGACAACATGACCTTCACGGATGCTGCGGGCCGGTCCTTCTATGGCTCGGGGATCTTTGGGGCGCTCTCGTACGACGAGGGCGAGACGTGGCCCGTGCGCAAGCTGGTCACGGCTTCATCGGAACCCACCTGGATGGAGACGGCCCGGAGCCGGCCGTTTGTCATGAGCGCCCACACGGCCGAGCCGCGGGGGTACATGGCTGGCACCCAGGCGAAGGACGGCGTCATCCACCTGATCAGCACCGTATACCACTACGCCTTTAACCAGGCCTGGCTCGAAGCACCGGCCGAGCCGCCGGCGACGCCGGCGCTGGCAGAGCGCGCCTCCCTGGCTTCGGCAACGAACGCGCCGTGGCGGTTTGTCGGCCATGGCGCGATATCCGTGG
>JBGSPJ010000157.1:0-3644 GCA_041738655.1 Rhodothermales bacterium
GTGGCCGTGCCCGGGGCGGAAACGCCTCTGGCGGTTCCACCGGGCGCCGAGGCCTGGTGGGAGGCGGGATGGACGGGGTCGACCGTTGAAGCGGAGGTCCAGGTGGAGGCGGCCGGCGAACGCGGCCGTGGCGTCGAGTTCTTTCTGCGCCCCCCTGGCCATCCGGGGATGCAGTACCATCTCGCGGTCACCCCGACGGGGGTATACAGTCACGACAGCTACGCCCTCGAACCCCTTGCCGAAGGGTTGGACAATGCCTCCGGGTCACACGTCTACCGCGTGGCTGTGGCGTCGTCCGGGTTGGTGCATGTGTTTCGGGACGGGGTGGAGTTGGGGCGGTATTCGCTGGCGCCGGTGGAGGACGAGGTGTGGTCGGCGACGGTGCGATGGGGCGGAAGCGCGGGGGTGGAGGCGCGGGTGGGAAGGATAGGATGGGTGGCGGATGGGGCGTTTGCGCCGTAGGGCCACGCTCCCCCTCACCCCCGATCGTTCTTCAGGTAATTGATCGCCAGGCCTTTATTCCGCAGCGCCTCGGGGTCTTCCGGGTTGATGCGGAGCGCATTGTCGCAGGCCTGGACGGCTTCGCGGTAGCGGCGGAGGCGCATGAGGATGTTGCTCTTTTTGGTCCACGCGCCGGCATGACCGGGGTTGAGTTCGTTCACGCGGTCGTAGGCGACATACGCTTCCGGGTACCGCTTGAGCAGTTCCAGCGCGATGCCCTTATTGAACCAGGCGTCGACATCCTCGCCGTTCTGGAGGAGGACGTTGTCGTACGTCGCGATCGCCTCGTCGTAGCGGTTGAGTTTGGTGAGCGCGATGCCCTTGTTGTACGCCGCTTCCACGTCGTCCGGGTTGAGGCGGAGCGCGAGGTCGTAGGCGTCGACGGCCTCGTTGAAGAGCCCCATGTTAGTGAGCGCGTTGCCTTTGTTGTAGGAGGCATCGCCGTAGGAGGGGTCGAGGGCGAGCGCGCGGTCGTACGCGGCGACGGCGTCGCGGTAGCGGCCGAGGTGGTTGAGGGCGATGCCGTTATTGTACCAGACATCCACGGACAGCGGGTCCAGGGCGAGGGCGCGGTCGTTGGCTTTCATGGCCTCCTGGTACCGACCTGTTTTGATCAGGGCGATGCCCTTGTGGTACCAGATCTGGGGGGAGGCGGGGCTAAGGGCCAGGGCGCGGTCGTAGGCCTCGATGGCCTGGACGAAGCGGCCCACCTGGGCCAGGGCGATGCCTTTGTTGTACCAGGAGCTGGGATCTTCGGGGTTGAGCACCAGGGCGCGCACGAAGGCGGCCATGGCTTTGTCCATCTGCCCTAGCTGGAGCAGGGCGTTGCCCTTGTTATTCCAGGCGCCGGCGTCGTTGGGGTCCAACTCGAGCGCCCTGTTATACGCCACCACGGCCTCGTCGTACTGCCCGAGGTGTTTGAGGGCGATGCCCTTGTTATTCCAGGCGCCGGGGTCGTTCGGGGCGAGGGCCAGCACGCGGTCGTAGGCGTCCACCGCCTCGTCGTACTGGTTGATCGTCATGAACGCGTTGCCGAGGTTGTACCACGAGTCGAGATCCGCGATGTCGAGGTCGACAGCGCTCTGATAGGCGTCCACGGCCTCCTGGAATCGCTCGAGGGCGATGAGGGCGTGTCCACGATTCTGCCAGGCGACGCTATTCTGTTCGATGGCGAGCGCCTGGTCGCAGGCGTCGAGCGCCTCTTCATACCGACCGAGGTGGTTGAGGGCGATGGCCTTGTTGTACCAGGCGGCCACGTCCTGTTTACTGAGCGTCAGGGTTTCATCGTAGGCTGCGACCGCCTGTTCGTAGCGGCCGATCGCCATGAGGGCGTTGCCCTTGTGGTACTGCGCGCCGGCATCGCCGGGGTCGATCGCCAGCACCCGCTCGTACGCGGCGACGGCCTGCTCGTAACGCCCGATCTTGCCAAGCGCGATGCCTTTGTTGTAGAGGGCTGTCGTGTTGCTGGCGTTGATGGCGAGGGCGCGGTCGCATACCTCGAGTACCTCTTCGTACTTGCCAAGCTGGGTGAGCGAATAACTGGCGTTGATGAGCTCGCCGGCCTTGAGGTCGTACGTGCTGAAATCCAGCGGTGCCTGTTTGCCGGCGATCCGCTCGTACCAGACGGCACACTGGCGCACGACCTCGTCCCAGCCGCGGGGCCGTTCGTGGGCCGACTTCGAGAGGCATCGCAGGACAAAGGTCTCGAGTTCCGGCGGAATCGCGGGGTTCAACACCCGCGGCGGCACCGGGCGCTGGTAGAGGTGCACCTCCTGCCAGTCGTCGATTGTCTTGGCCGGAAAGAGGCGGTGGCCTGTGATCATCTCATAAAAAATGCACCCGAACGCGTAGATATCGGTCTGGGCCGTCACGTCGAGCCGGAGCCATTGCTCGGGGGCCATATAGGCCGGCGTACCGCTGCGGGCATCGTTGGCGTAGACCAGGCCAAAATCCGCCACGAGCGCCCGCCGCTGCTCGTCGATGAGCACGTTACCCGGTTTGAGGTCCCGGTGTACGAGCCCACTCACCTTGCGTGTGGCGTGCTGGAGCGCCTGCGAGATCTGCAGCGCCAGGTCGATCGCGACATCCAGGGAGAGTTGGGGATGTCCGAGCCACGCCCGGAGGTCGTTCCCCATGCCTTCCTGGCCGCGGATGTACTCGGTGATCACAAACGGCTGGCCGTCGTAGATGTCCACCAGGAAGGCGCGCACGATGAACGGGTGCTTCTCGATCCGTACCCACACGGAGGCCTCCTCCACGAACATGCGTTGCATCTCGTGGATATGCGCAAACCGCTGCTGGAGCGTTTTCAGCGCGCGGGGCATTTTCTCCACCTCGTCGAACGTCGCGTAGATCACGCCCATCGAACCGCGGTGGATGTCCAGCACCGTGTACCGATCCCCGATCCGATCGCCGAGGCTGTACCGCTCCGCGCGTTGTGGCGCGCGCTGCTGGTCGATCTGCGACAGGTGGATGGATTGATAGCCGGACTCGTCTACCGCTTCCACGGCGGCTTCGGCGATGGACTCGTCGACGGGCAGGTTGGCCCATGCGTTCTGGCGAGCATACGATGCCCCGGAACGCTCCGCCGGCCTGGTCACCACCGGTATCTTTCCATCCGCATGTGAGTCGCTATAATCCATGAGGCACAAACGGCGAAATCCTCAAGATGAACCCTGAAGACGAATAGGTAGCGTCCCGGGTATAGGGCGATCCGATCTCGGGTCGGTCTTCGCCGGTATAAACTGCGTGAGGTGGGTCGAACATAGGCCAAAATCCCAGCCTATGATATTCCAAAAACGGGATAGCGTCAAGCAGGTTTGGACATTAAGCTCGTCCATGGATTACTCATCACACGCATCATGCGGCGTAATGTAGGGCGCTGACTGGCGCAGGGCCATGGGGGATCTCCTTAATCCAGCCGGCCACAGGCGCGTCCGAGCCGGGCCAGGCCCTCGTCGATTTCGGCCTCGGTGATCAGCAGCGAGGGGCCGATGCGGATGACGTGTCCGTTGAGGCCACCGAGTCCGATCAGCAGGCCTTCGTCCTTTGCGGCGTGGAGCAAGGCCTGGGCGCGCTCGGGGTCGGGCTGCTTGGTTTCCCGGTCCGCCACGAGTTCCATGCCCTGCATCAGGCCCATGCCG
>JBGSPJ010000176.1:0-5981 GCA_041738655.1 Rhodothermales bacterium
CCGGCGGGGTCGTGCTGTTGCGCGTGAACCGGCGCGGCGCCGAGGAGCGCCACCAGGAGGGCTGCCTGAAGATAGGATGCGGTTTTCATGGGAAAGGGCTCGCTTTTGCGGAGGGGATGACCTAAAGTCGCGTATCCGGGCCATCCGCGCTGTGAATTCTGCCGGCCAGGGCGTCTTCTGGCGCAACTAGCCCGTCGACCTGCCGTATCGCCCGGGAAACTGTCCATTTTTAACGAGTTACCGCCATGCGACTTCTCGGATACCTTGCTGCCGGCCTGCTGCTCACCCTCGTTTCAGCCGAACGCCCCGCCGCCGCGCACACCTGCGTCGGGCAGGACATCACCGATACCGTCAAGGAAACGTTTAAAGTGCGGCCCGGTGGCACCCTGCACCTCGAGCTCGACTACGGCAATATCGACGTCGTCACCAGCTCCGGGGACCGCGTGGTGGTCGAACTCGAACGGACCGTCCGCGTGCGGGACGAGGACGAGGCGCGGTCCATCCTCGAGCGCTACCACGAATACGCCATCGAGCAGGATGGGGACGATGTGACCGTCGAGTCCCGGTACCAGGGCGGCGGCTCCCGTTGGGGGGGCAATAATCGCAATAACCTCAAGATCCGCGTGAAAGTGGAGGTGCCGTTCGACTACAACGTCGAATTTGAATCGGGCGCCGGCAATGTGGATGTGGGCCGCCTCGAAGGCGCGGTATCGGGCAAGACAGGCGCCGGCAATATCACGCTCGAGCGGGTGATGGGCGAGATCGATATCACGACGGGCGCCGGCAACATCGCCATCGAAGGCGGCAGCAACCATGTCGATGTCAACACGGGCGCCGGCAATGTGGACCTCCGCGATGTGGAAGGCTCGGTGCGCGCCAACACGGGCGCGGGGAATATCACCGCCTACATCGTGCGCCAGCCCGAAGAAGACTCCCGCCTCGAAACGGGCGCCGGCAACGTCACCGTATTTCTCGATAACCGCGCCGGCGTGTACGTCGACGCCGTCGCCAGCATGGGCGCCGCGAGTTGCGACTTCGACCTCGAGGTGAAGGGCAAGTGGATGACGAAGTCGTTCGAAGGCGAAATCAACGGCGGCGGCCCCGATCTCTTCATGCGCGCCGGCGTCGGCAACGTGTCGCTCCGCCGGCGGTAAGCCATATTATTTTTGGAATGCGCGTTTCAGAGACGCTCCACGGGAGCGTCTCTACGCGTTTTATCCAGGGCTTGCTTTTCTCGCTTAACACTGTTAATCTGAGGCATGCCTGCGAACCGGACATCCCGCCCCGATCTACGCCGCTCCATCCTGGACGCGGCCCGCACGCTGCTGCATCAGGACGGGTACGCCGGCCTGTCGATGCGCAACATCGCCGGCGCGATCGGCTACAGCGCGACCAGCATCTACCTTCATTTTGAGAACAAAGAGGCGCTATTTAACGCGCTGATCGACGAGGGGATGGGGCTGTTGCACGAGGATCTGGACGCTGTGGGCGCGTCGGGGGGGCAGGTGTTGGATCGGTTTCGGGCGTTGTGCGAGCGGTATATGGAATTTGGGCTGCGCCGGCCCGAGTATTACGAGATCATGTTTCTGCTCCACCCCGAGCGCAGCGCGCGTTTTCCGGAGGACATGTACCGCCGGGCCCGGAGGAATCTGGATTATATGGTCCAGGTGCTCCGCGAGGGCCGGCAACAGGGGTTGTTTGTGGTGGAAGATATCCGGGTCTCGGCCAGCGGGATCTGGGCGGCGCTGCATGGCGCCGTATCGCTCCTGCTGGCCCAGCGGATCGATGTGGGGATCAGCCGGGATTCCTTCATCGCCGCGGTGATCCAGCAGCAGGTGCAATCGATTACCGCCGCGATGCCGGCTGTGTCCACCTGATTTCGCATGATAGTCGGTAGCGCTTCCGAGCGCTGAAGCACCAACGCGTTGTGACCAACCCGAGAGGCGATCATGAACCAGACCATCGAACACCTCACGCCAGCACCCACCGCGTCGCGGACGCCCGTCCGCCACGGCGCGGCCACCAGCGCACCTGTCCTGGGCAAAACGCTGCCGGATCTGCTATACGACGCCTGCGCGCGGTACCCGAATCCGCGCCTCTACGCCCGTCACACACCCGCCGGCTGGACGTACCTCTCGATCGACGAGTACCGCATCCAGGCGGAGGAGGTAGCCCTCGGGCTCATCGACTACGGTCTCGGCCGTGGAGACCGTGTCGCCCTCTACATGGAGAGTGACTCGCTGTTTTGCGTGGCGGACATGGGCTGCCTCATCGCGGGGATGGTCGATGTCCCGATCTACCTTTCCCAATCGGCCGCCACCAACGCGTATATCCTCAAGCACTCCGGCGCCGTCGCCCTGTTTGTCACCAGCATGCCGCTGCTCGAGGAGTTGAACGCCCTGCTGGCGGAGACGGATTGCCTCAAGACGATTATTGTGGCGGAGCCGCCCGAGCCGAAGACGATGACGCTGATGCCCGAAGGGGTGCAGTGGATCACGATGGATCGGCTGCGCGCCAGGGGGCGGGAACGCATCAAGACGGAGCCGGCTGTCGTCGCCGGCCTCCGCGCCCGGCTGGCACCCGACGATCTCGCGACGATTGTTTATACCAGCGGCACGACCGGCGAGCCCAAAGGCGCCATGCTCTCCCATCAGAACATCTCGTACAACGGCGTCACGTCGGTCCAGGAGCTGGGGGACTTCCGGCCCGGTGCCGAGGGCGAGGTGAGCATCTCCTTCCTGCCGCTGTCGCATATTTTCGCTCGCACGCTGTATTACGGCGTGTTGGCCTCGGGCATCACCACCTATTTCTCGACGCCCGAACGGCTCACGCAGGACCTGGCGGAGGTCCGCCCCACCTTGTTCGCCACGGTCCCACGCCTCCTCGAGAAGATCCACAGCCGGATCCTCGAAAAGGCGACGACGCTCAAGGGGGTCAAGAAGAAGCTGATGCACTGGTCGCTCGGCCTTGCCGGCGCCTACAGCCTCGATGCCGCGCCATCGGGCGGATACCGTCTCCAGCTCAAACTGGCCGACGCGCTTGTCTTTAAAAAATGGCGCGCTGCCCTCGGTGGGCGCGTCAAGTACATCATTTCGGGCGGGGCCGCGCTGAATCCGGACCTCGCCAACCTGTTCGCCGCGGCCGGCATCAAGGTGCTGCAGGGCTACGGCCTCACCGAGACGAGTCCGGTCATCGCCTTCAACCGGCCCACGCGTAACCGCGCCGGCACGGTCGGCGAACTGCTGCCGGGTGTGGAGGCGGTCCTCGCCGAGGACGGCGAATTGATCACGCGCGGCCCACACGTCATGCTGGGGTACTACAACGCGCCGGAGAAAACGAAGGAGGTGATCGACGAAGCCGGCTGGCTGCACACGGGCGACATCGCCGAGTTCACGCCGGACGGGTTTCTGCGGATCACGGATCGGAAGAAGGACCTGTTTAAGCTCTCGACCGGCAAGTACGTGATGCCGCAGCCGCTCGAAAACCGGCTGATGGCCCACCCGCTCGTCGAGCAGGCCGTGGTCGTCGGGGCCGACAAGAAGTATTGCGGCGCGCTCATCTTCGTCAACCAGGAGACGCTGAAGCGCTTCGCCGAAACACGCGGCGTCGACGGCGGCGTTGCCGTTCAGGACATGCTAGAACACGCGGCCATCAAGGAACGCTTCAAACAACTGGTTGACCTGGCGAACGAGGGGATGGACCCCTGGTCCACCATCAAGCGATTCACGCTCGTGGCGGACCATCTGACCATCGAAAACGGGATGTTGACGCCGACCATGAAGGTCAAACGCGCGAAGGTGCGGGAACGCTACGCCGACCGGATCAAAGCGCTGTACCCGCTCGAAGAGGGGGAGGGGTGATGGCAATCCCCAGAATGTCACCCCGGACTTGATCCGGGGACCAACAGAATGAGCCATCCGACGGGACCCCGGCTCGGAGGCCGGGGTGACAGCTTTCGATTCGAGTCAGAGCAATGTCACCCCGGACTTGATCCGGGGACCAGCCGTTTTGCAATTCGGCTGGATTACTTCGTAAGTCAGCCCCGCAAGCGGGGCCTCGTTTCCGCATCAAGTGCGGGATGACAAAAAAAGACCAAAAAAGAATCCCGGATTTTATGGAAACGATGCTTCATACATCAACCCCGACCGCCCTTGCCGGGGTGTTGCTGCCGTTTCGGCGCGTGGCCGTGCTCGGGGCCGGCACGATGGGGGCGCAGATCGCGCTGCACCTCGCCAACGCCGGCCTGGAAGTCGACCTGCTCGATATCGCCCCAAAGGAGGGCGATAACAAAAATTCGGTCGTCGAAAAACTCTTCGCGCAGGCTACCAGACTGAGCCCGTCGCCCCTGTTCACCGACGCCGTCGCCCGGCGCGTCCGCCTCGGGAATTTCGACGAGCACTTCGACCGCATCGCCGGCGCCGACTGGGTGATCGAGGTGGTCGTCGAACGGATGGACATCAAGCGCTCGGTCCACGAACGCATCGAGGCGACGGCCCATCCGGATGCCGTCATATCGACCAACACAAGCGGCCTGCCCATCCACGCGATCGCCGAGGGGCGCTCCGCCGGCTTTAAACGCCGCTTCCTCGGCACCCACTTCTTCAACCCGCCGCGCTACCTCCACCTGCTGGAGATCATCCCCACGCCGGATACCGACCCGGCAATCGTCCACCGGGTATCCGAGTTCGGGCGTGTGCACCTCGGCAAAGGCATCGTTGTCGCCAAGGACACCCCGAACTTCATCGGCAACCGGATCGGCATTTTCGGGCTGATGCACGCGATCCACGCGTTCGCCGAGGGGCGGTACACGATCGAGGAGATCGACACCCTCACCGGCGAACTTGCCGGCCGGCCCCGCTCGGCCACCTTCCGCACGGCGGATGTCGTCGGGCTCGATACGCTGCGCCATGTGACGGTGAACCTGTACGACGGCGTGCCGGACGACGAAAGCCGCGAGCGATTCGCGGTGCCGGCCATCCTGACGCGCCTGATCGAAGGTGGGGCGCTGGGGGCCAAAACCGGCGCCGGCTTCTACAAAAAAGAGGGAAAGGAGATCAAGTCGATCGACCCCGCGACAGGCGGCTACGCCGCGGCGAGGCCGCTCGATCTGGGGGATGTATCTGCCCTCGAAAAAGCCGGTAAGCTGCCGGCCCGTCTTCGGGCCTTGTATGCCGATTCCGGCCGCGCCGGCGCGTTTTTCCGAGAATCCATCCACGAACTCTGCGCCTACAGCGCCCGCCGAATCCCCGAAATCGCCGACAGTCCGGCGGACATCGACCGGGCCATGGAGTGGGGCTTTGGATGGGAGATGGGGCCGTTCGCGACGTGGGACGCGCTGGGGTTCGACACCGTGCTCGCCGGCATGGCCGCCGCCGGCACAAAGCTCCCCGACTGGGTTCATGCCATGAAGGCCGCCGGGCACGACCGCTTCTACCGCGGCGCCGGCGCTTCCCGGGAAGTCTACACCCCTGGCGATGGCTACCAGAGCGACGTCCCGCCGCGCGACGAACTCGACCTCGGCACCCTCGCCGCGCGTCCGGGGGCGATCCTGTGGAATAATTCAGAGTCCGCCCTGGTCGATCTCGGCGACGGCGTCGCCCTGTTCGAGTTTCGCTCGAAGGCCAATGCACTCGGCTTCCAGGTCATCCAGGGGGTGATGGATGCGATCGACTATGTCGAGAACAACCCCGACCTCCGCGGGATGGTGATCGCGAACGCCGGCAAGAACTTCGCCGTGGGCGCCAACCTCGCCGAGCTGGCTACGGCCGTGGCCGGCAAGCAGTTCGATGTCGTCGATCAGGCCATCGACCGCTTCCAGCAGGCCGTCCTCCGGGTCCGTTACGCCCGGAAGCCCGTTGTCGTCGCCACCCACCAGCAGGTGCTGGGGGGCGGGTGCGAGCTGGCGATGGCCTCGCCAAACCCGGTCGCGGCGTCCGAGACGTACATGGGGCTTGTCGAGCTGGGCGTGGGGCTGATCCCCG
>JBGSPJ010000197.1:0-4127 GCA_041738655.1 Rhodothermales bacterium
GCCACGAGCCGGCGATGGCGCTGCCGCCGGTGAAGTCCCCCAGTGAGCCGGCCGGGGCTGGCTCAAAATCGAACTGCGGGGCGAGCGTAGCCGAGCCCAGTCCCTTCCGAACCACCGATCGCAGAAAGCCATAAATCCCCCGCTCGTCGTCAAATTTTACCTCGGCTTTTGTCGGATGCACGTTCACATCGACATGGCGGGGATCCATGCTCAGAAACACGACAAAGAAGGGAAACGCGCCGTCCGGGATCAGCTCCTCATAGGCGGAGCGGACGGCATGCTCCAGGTAGCGGTCCTTCACGAACCGGTCGTTCACAAACAAAAACTGCTCGCCCCGGCTGCGTCGGTAGTAGTCGGGCTTGCTCACCAGGCCGCGGGCGGACAGATAACTGGTCGTTTCCTCGAACCCGATGAGCTGATCGCCGAGGTGCGCCCCGAGCAGGCTTTGCACACGGGCGCGGAGGTTGGCCGTGGCGTCCCCGCCTTTTTCGGTCGGCAGGCGGTAGACCTCGTTATTGTCGTGGTACAACGAGAAGGAGACGCCGGGATGAGACAGGGCAAGAAACTGGAAGGTCTCGACGAGGTGCTTGAACTCGGTCGCCGGCGTCTTGAGGAAGCTGCGCCGGGCCGGGACGTTGTAAAAAAGGTTGCGTACGGCGATGGAGGTCCCCGCTTGGGCCGCGCAGGGCTCACTCGTCACGAGCGCGGTGTCTTCCACCTGGACGCGGTAGCCGGCGGCGTCTTCGTGCCGGCGGGTAACCAGGGTCACCTGCGCCACGGCCGCGATCGAGGCCAGCGCCTCGCCCCGAAACCCGAGCGTACGAAGCGTGTCAAGATCCTCGATCCGGGCCAGCTTGCTCGTGGCGTGGCGGTCGAAACACAGCCGCGCGTCCAGGGCGCTCATCCCACACCCGTCGTCGATCACCTGGACGAGTTCGCTGCCGGCCGCTTTTACGATGAGCGAAATGTCCCCGGCGCCGGCATCCAGCGCGTTTTCGATCAGCTCTTTCGCCACGGATGCGGGGCGCTGCACGACCTCGCCGGCCGCGATTTTATTGGCCAGCGCGGCCGGCATCGTCCGGATGATGCTGTCCGGCGACTCGGCCGTTTCCATGTCGTGTGCGTTCGTCACCTATCCCCGCTCGAAACGTGTGTGGAAACCCTGCCCGCGCGCCCCGCGGCATCAGGACAGGCTCGTATAGAGGAAGACGGCGATCATCAGCAAGATGGCCGCATAGATGAGCCCCGCCGGGCTCCGCCGGCGGCTCGTTGCGCGCCGCTCGATGCGGATGCGCTCGCGGATTTTCCGTTCCCGCTCCGGGTTATAAAACCGGGGCTGATAGTCGAATTTCCGATTTTGTTGGCGTCTGCCAGGTACTAGAAGGCCCATGGGCGCACCTCGCCTTGTGCAGTTTCGGGACGCAAAACAGTCGGGTTTTTATACAGGGCCTCCATCCACATCGTTCCGCGCCGAATGGTATCCCGCATGCCGCTGTGCCCCTTAACCGTAGAGGCGCACGACGTATTCCAGGTAGAGCACAAACAGCGGCGCCACGAAGAGCAGCGCATCGATCCGATCCAGAATCCCTCCGTGCCCCGGCAGAAGGTTGCCTGAATCCTTCACCCCCCACTCCCGCTTCAGCCGGCTCTCGATCAGGTCCCCCACTTCGCCCCCCACCCCGGCCAGCAGCCCGAGTGCCACGGCATGCTTCCATTCCAATAACGGAATCCAATAGGATTTAACGACGAGCACCGCCGCCAGGGCACCCACGATGCCGCCGACCGCACCCTCCCAGGTTTTTTTGGGGGAGATCGAGGGGGCCAGCGGCCGCCGGCCGAACAGCCGGCCCGTTATGTAGGCGAGGGTGTCGTTGCACCAGATGGCCGCGACCAGCGCCACCGTCAACCACATCGCGACACGTCCATCCACAATCCCCCCTTCCCGCAGCCGGAGCACCCCCAGTTGCGCTACAAAAAAGGCCGGGTAGACCACGCCGGCCAGCACCCACGCCAGCGGCTCCCACACCTCACGGCGCCCCGTGAAAAAGCTGGCGTACACGAGGATGCCGATGCCCGTAAGCACGGCCAGCGGCCACGCCCAGGGCAAGACGACTTGCGCGACCACCAGCACCCCCATCACGAGCCCGACAAGCCGCAACGCGTGGCGTTCGTCGGCCCCCCGCATCTTATAAAACTCGATCTGCGCCGCCGCCGCCAGCGCCACGATGAGGGCGAGGTACAACCAGCCGCCCGCATAGACGGCCCCGACGACAAAGGGCAGGCCCACCAGGGCCGTCAGAATCCGCTGAGAAAGGTTCGACAAAGGAAGACAAACACTGGGTGGGGAGATACGACAGACCCGCGGGCCGCCGGCGAGTTACGACCGATCCGCGGGCGTATCCGGGCCGTCGCCGGCTTCGTCGTCGTTGGGCGCATCAAGTTCGAGCAGCGTCGGATCGTCGGGGTCGAGCGGCGAAGCCTCGAGCGCCAGGCGGGTCAACTCGTCGTCGCTCACCCGGACCGTCCGCAACACCGACAGTGCCTCCTCCTCATAGTCGGCCTGCACAAGCACCCGGATGCGCGCCATGTCCCCGATGGTGAGATTAAACGCATGGTCGCGCTTGTTTTCGATGACGGCCGGAATGCCCGCATCGCTGAGCCGGTCGCGCACGATCTCGGCCTCATAGTCGGTGCTCGTGCGGAAAACAGGCACCCAGTCTATGGGAGCGGTGTCGCTGGAAGGCGTCTCGTTCATGCTGACCTCGAGGGTTGATCGGGAGTGAAACGAACCGTTCGCTGATGGACAAGATACAGGATGCCGGCAAAAAACGCTGCCCCGAGCAGGGTGACGTATACCGGCACCTCCATCGTCTCGATCGATTCGAGATCCATATCCGGCTGCCGGCTCACGTACATGCCCAGCATGAGGGCGAAGGCGTTATTGATAAAATGAACGAGGATGGCCGGCCACAGCGAACCCGTCCGCCAGGTAAGGTAGGCCAGGTACATGCCGATCACCGCCAGCGGGATGAGCTGCGAGAACCGAAAATGGAAGAGACCAAAGAGGAGGCCGACGACGACGATCGCCGAGGAGACGCCGAACTGGCGTTCGAGCTGGCGCTGGACGTAGCCCCGAAAGAGCAGTTCCTCGCAGAAGGCCGGCGTGAGCGCCATGACAAAGAGGCTGAAGACCACCCCGAGGTCCTGCACGAGCACCTGCTCGATGAGGTCGACCTGCGACTGCTCGAGCTGCTCGATCCAATCCGGCAGGGGGATCATCTCGTTCACCGTCCCGAGCCACCAGACGACCGGCGTGAGCCCGACGAGGCCGGCGACGCCGAGCGCCATCATCGCGGAGGAGGGAGGCCGTAGGCGGACGAACGCCGCGGGCCGGCTGGTGTGCAGGCGCAGGAGGAGATAGGTCGGCAGCGCGAGCGCCAAAAACTGCCCGATGGTGTTTGCGATGAGGAGGATGCGCGCATTATCCGCGATGATCGTCGCGAGCGACCCCTGGAGGTCGGCCAGCGAGACCCCGTTCAGCATCAGGAGCGACACCATGGCGATGGGGCCGACGACCACATGAAAGAGGATGATGACCAGGATGAGCGTCAGGAACGCCATCAGCCCCGGGCGGTAGCGTTCGCGTTCCAGGTAGCCGTCCAGCAGGATAGGCGGTGCCGGCTCCCAGAGGTCGGGCAACGTGGCGGCCGCTGGCAGGCCGGCGGTGAATGGTTGTGGTTCTTCCATGCTTCTCGGTCACACGAAGCCGCCGGGCGGCCCCTGGTTTTTTCAGATCGCCCTTCTACCCGCCAGGAAGAGCGAAGTTTTTGGTCGTTTCACGGAAGCGCCGGAACCTCAGAGACCGGAAGTCATTGATGGGACTATCTTTTCAAGGATGCGCTTGTAGCTCAGCTGGATAGAGCGTTGGATTCCGGTTCCAAAGGCCAGGGGTTCGAATCCCTTCAAGCGCACAGGATCAAAAGCGCCTTTTTAATGCCCCCGGGGTGTTGAGAAGGCGCTTTTTGCGTGTTTTCCCCTGTTCCTTGCCGACAAGACCGCCGCAGCCTCTCCCGCCTTGCTTCTCCGCCGGCACCCTGTGTATACTGCCTACCCCCCTAATCCCCCAC
>JBGSPJ010000246.1:0-32628 GCA_041738655.1 Rhodothermales bacterium
CGCACACCGGCGTCCAGGGGACGTGCCCGGGCCCGCGCAACCTGTCCGATGCCGCGCTCGGAAGCGTGGCGGCGAATGGCGGCCTCATCGGTATTGGTTTCTGGGATGGCGCCGTCTGCGAACCGACCGTTGATGCGATCGTCCGGGCGATCCGGTATGCCGTGGATCGCATCGGGATCGAACATGTCGCCCTCGGGTCCGATTTTGATGGCGCGACGTCGGTTCCGTTCGACGTGACCGGGCTCCCGCGGCTCACCGCCGGTCTGCTGCAGGCCGGCTTCTCCGCGCAAGAGGTCGAACTACTCATGGGCGGCAACGCCGTCCGCTTTTTCCTGGACAATCTCCCCATCGACACACCGGCTCCCTGAGCGTGGCAGGTTGATGCATCCGTCGTATATTCCGCTGTCCTGACGGCAAAACGTGTGCGTGTTTCGACTATGGCTGATTCCGAGACGGTACTGGAGGACACATCCCTCGCCTTTTATCCGCTCACCAGCGAGCGCTGGGCGGACCTCGTTGCACTTTTTGGCGACCATGGCGCCTGCGGCGGCTGCTGGTGCATGTACTGGCGCAACCTGCGCGCCGTGTACGAAGCCGGCAAAGGCGCCGCCAACCGCGCCGCCTTCGAACAACTCGTCCGCGAAGGACCCCCGCCGGGCGTTCTCGCGTACAGCCAGGGGATGCCAATCGGCTGGTGCGCCGTCGCCCCGCGCGAGACGTTAATGCGCCTCACGCAATCGCATATCCTCCGCCCGCTAGACGACGCGCCGGTCTGGTCGGTGTCCTGTTTTTTTGTTACGGCGAGTCGTCGCAAGGAGAAGGTGGCCCTGGCCCTCCTTCAGGCGGCCGTCGCCTTTGCGCATGCGCAGGGCGGGCGGATCGTGGAAGGATATCCGGTCGAGGCACGCCATGCCCTCATGCCGCCGGCATTTGCCTGGACCGGCTTTGCCTCTACATTCCTCGCCGCAGGCTTCACCGAATGTGATCGCCGTTCTGAAACAAGGCCCATGATGCGCCTCACGCTGCCCGACTGATCCCCTATGACTGCTTCTCGCTGCTCCTCTCGCTGTCTGGTCCTGCTCGGGCTGGGCTTCCTCGCGCTGTCCGCCGGCTGCGGATCTGAACCGGCCGCGCCACCACCCCCACCTCCGCCGCAGCCGGCCGTCGCCGAGCCGGCGTGGGTTACCGACGCGATCTTTTATCAGATATTCCCCGAGCGCTTCGCCAACGGCGACTCCACCAACGACCCCACCCGCGCGTCGCTCGAATACGTAGAGGTTGTCCCCGAAAGCTGGCTGATTGCCCCCTGGACGGCCGACTGGTACAGCCGCTCCGGCTGGGAACAGGAAATGGGGGATGATTTTTACGAAAACGGGGTGTTCCACCGCCGGTACGGGGGCGACCTCCAGGGCGTGATCGATCGGCTGGATTACCTCAACGACCTGGGCGTCAACGCGCTGTACTTCAATCCGCTGTTTTATGCCCGGTCTCTCCATAAATACGACGGCAACACCTTCCATCACATCGATCCCTATTTTGGACCAGACCCCGAGGGCGACCTCACCCTCATGGCGCAGGAAACCAGCGAGCCCTCCTCCTGGCACCTGACGGCCGCGGACAGCCTCTTTTTTGCCCTGGTCGAACAGGCGCACCTCCGCTCGATCCGCATCGTCATCGACGGGGTGTGGAACCATACGGGGCGCGACTTCTTCGCCTTCGCCGACATCCGCGAGCGCCAGCAGGAGTCGCCTTACAAAGACTGGTACATCATAAACAGCTTCGACGACCCGGCCACACGCGAGAACGAATTTGCGTACGAAGGCTGGTGGGGTGTCGAGACCCTGCCGTTGTTCGCGGATACGCCGGACGGGACCGATCTCCACCCGGGGCCCAAAGCCTACATCTTCGACGCCACGCGACGCTGGATGGACCCCGACGGCGACGGCGACCCGTCCGACGGCGTCGACGGCTGGCGGCTGGATGTCGCCCCGGATGTGCCCACGAAGTTCTGGGCGGACTGGAACGCGCACGTCCGGTCCATCAATTCGCAGGCCTATACGGTTTCGGAGGTCTGGTTCGACGCCAGTCGCTTCCTGCAGGATGGGGGCTTTTCAGCGACGATGAATTACCACGGGTTTGCGTTCCTTGTAAAAGGGTTTCTGGTGGATAACGCCCTCTCCGCGAGCGACTTCCTCCAGCAACACGAGACGCGCCGCGCCGAGTACCCCGTGTCGATGCAGTACGCCATGCAAAACCTGATCGACTCGCACGACACCGACCGGCTGGCGTCGATGATCGTCAATGCGCGAACGACCTACGATCAGCCCGAGAAAAACGACTACGACGTCAACGTCAGCCCCCGCCACTACGAGCCGTACCAGGTGCGCAAGCCCGACGCGCGCGAGCGGTCCATTCAGCAGCTCGTAGCACTCATGCAGATGGCCGGCATCGGGGCGCCCATGATCTACTACGGAACGGAAGCCGGCATGTGGGGCGCCGACGACCCCGACGACCGGATGCCGATGGTCTGGCGGGACCTCGCCTACGAACCGCAACGCGCAGATCCACGCGGCCGGCCGAGGCCCGAGGATGGGATGGATTTTGACGACGATGTGTTTGCGTTCTACAAGCAGGTCATCGCCCTACGCAACGACCAGCCGGCCCTCCGCCACGGCACCTTTAGTCCACTCGTGGCGGATGACGACAAAAACAGCATGGCCTTCGCGCGCCGAGCCGGCGACGACCATCTGGTCGTGGCGCTCAACCGAAGCGAGGCGACCCAACGATTGTCCATCCCCCTCGATGGATTCACCCGGGCCGGCCGTGTCGTCTTTGTCACGTCCGGTGAAGCCGCGGCCATCGAACTGGGTGTCGAGGAAGGCCAGCTCATCATCGGCCTGCCGGCGCTCACGGGCGCCGTCGTCGCCGTTCACTAATCCCGATCCCATGCGCTCGCGAGGACCTCGGCCTACCGGAATCAGTACCGCCCATCGGGTGGGGAAAGCGCTTGCGCTCCTGGCAGCGGCCGTGTTGACCCTCGCCTCGTGCGCGCCACCGGACGACCGTGTGCACATCCGCATCTGGCACCAGAAAAACGATGCCGAGCGCTCGTTCTTCGAAGACGCGATCGTGGCGTACAACGCGTCCCACCCGGATCGCGTCGTCGAAGTATTGTACAAGGAGACCGAAGAGCTGCGGAATCTGTTTATCGTCGCGTCCGTCGGCGGCCAGGGCCCTGAACTCGTCTACGGGCCTTCGGACAACCTGTCGGTGTTCGCCCTCACCGGCGCCATCGCCCCCATAACCACCGTCCTCGACTCGGCCTATCTCGCCCGGTTCGATGCCTCGGGCGTCATCCAGTGGAACGGGGAAACGTGGCTTGTCGGGGATCAGGTGGGCAATCATCTGACGTTTGTGTACAACAAAGCGCTCATGCCCCGGCCGCCGGAGACAACCGACGAGATGATCGCCATGCTGCAGACGCTCACGAAAGATGACGACGGCGATGGGCGGATGGATCGGTACGGGTTGACGTGGAATTATACCGAACCCTTTTTCTTTATCCCCTTTCTCACCGGGTTCGGGGGATGGATGATGGATGATGATGGCCGGCCGACGCTCGACACCGAGGCTACGGTGAAGGCCATCCAGTTCGTGCTCGACCTCCGCGACCGCTACCAGGTCATCCCGCGCGAGAGCGACTACAATATCGCCGAGACGCTCTTCAAGGAGGGGCGAGCCGCCGCGATCATCAACGGACCGTGGGCGTGGGCGGGGTATGGCGATGCCGGCATCGACTACGGCCTGGCACGGATCCCCCTGATGTCCGCAACCGGACGCTGGTCCGCGCCGGTGATCTCCTCGAAAGGCTATTCGGTCAACGCCAACCTCGAAGAGGACCTCAAGCCGTACGTGCGCGACCTCCTCGTCTATCTCACCGATGCCTCCATGCAGCGCCAGATGGCCGAACGGCTGGCGGCCATCCCGACTCTATCGTCCGTTCGGGCGGACTCGGTCGTCATGGCCAACCCGATCCTGCGGGCCTCGTTACGCCAGGTGGAAGTGGGCCTGCCGATGCCGCTGGCCCCACAGCTGCGCCAGGTATGGGATGGCATGCGGGGCCCATACCAGCTGGTGATGAACGGCGCGATCTCCGCCGAGGAAGGCGCGCGTCAGATGCAGGCGGAAGTCGAGAAACGCATCGCGGACACCTTTCTGTAATCTCCAGGCTGTCACCCCGATGCCCAATCCATCCCGCCCATGAGCGATCGCCTGCGTCACCGGCTGTTCCTGCTGGCATTGATCGGTCCCACTGTTCTAGTGGTGCTGGTGGTGGTGGCGTATCCGTTCTTCGAGAACGTCCGCATCTCGCTCTCGAACATGAACATCTACCACATCCGGGACTGGCGCGTTATCGGGTTTCAGCAGTACGCGGCGGTGATGGCCGAGCCTCGTTTCTGGGAGATCCTTGGGAAAACAATCGCCTGGACACTCGCGAACATCGTGTTTCATGTAGCGCTGGGCGTGTTTCTGGCTGTGTTGCTCCACCAGAAGTTCGTCGCCGGCCGAGCGGCCTGGCGTGTCCTGCTCATCTTGCCATGGGCGCTTCCGCAATACATCACGGCGCTGACGTGGCGGGGGATGTTCAACTACGAATACGGCGCGGTCAACCTCATCCTCACCCGATACCTCAACCTGCCGGCGGTCGAGTGGCTCACCTCTCCGTTCGAGGCTTTCGCGGCGGTGGTGCTGACCAACATCTGGCTTGGTTTCCCCTTCATGATGGTCGTGGCGCTGGGTGCGTTGCAGTCCATCCCGGCCGAGTTGTACGAGGCCGCTGAGGTCGACGGCGCGTCGGCGTGGCGGCAGTTCTGGCATGTGACGGTGCCCATGATCAAGCCGGCGATGATCCCGGCCATCACCCTGGGGATCGTGTGGACATTTAATAACATCAACGTCGTCTGGCTCGTGTCGAACGGCGGCGAACCCAACGATCAGACGCATATCCTGGTCTCGTTCGTCTATGAGGCCGCCTTTTCGATGTACCGGTTCGGGTGGGCCGCGGCGTTATCGATGATCATCTTCGTGATCCTGCTTACCTTCACCCAGGTGTTTCTGCATCGCACACACACCATCTAGCCGATCGAGTCATGCACTCCAACTCTCTCGTTGCCAGGGTGGTCACCTATGCCGCGCTCTCGCTGTTCGTGGTCGTCTCGGTGTATCCAGTTACGCAGATCATCACGATTTCGCTCCGGCCGGCGGACCAGCTCCTGTCCACCTCGCTGGCCTTTATCCCTGATGGAGCTACGCTCGACAACTATCGCGAACTCATCCGCGATACGCCGTTCCTCACCTGGCTCATGAATTCCTTCCTCATCGCACTCGTCGTGACGATCACCGGGGTCGCGCTCGCTTCCACGGCGGGGTATGCGTTGTCCCGCTTTCGATTCATGGGTCGGGGGGCGCTGCTGAGCGGCTTGCTGGTCACCCAGATGTTTCCCGCGACGATGCTCCTGCTGCCCCTGTACGTCATGCTCATTCAGTTGCAGCTGTTGAACTCGTTTATCGGCATCATCATTATCTACACTGCCACCGCGCTGCCGTTTTGTGTCTGGCAGATGAAGGGGTATTACGATACCATTCCGCCGGCGCTGGAAGAGGCCGCCCGCATCGATGGCTGCACGCCCTGGCAGGTCTTTTATCACGTCGTGTTCCCCCTCGCGGCGCCAGCTCTTGTCATCACTGCCCTGTTCTCGTTTATGACCGCCTGGAATGAGTATGTAGTGGCCAATGTCGTGCTGCAGGATACGGATATGTTCACCCTGCCCCTCGGGTTGAAACTCTTTCAGAGCACGCTGACTACAAAGTGGGGTCTCTACGCCGCCGGCTCGTTGCTTGTCTCGATTCCTGTTGTGGCGCTCTTCCTGATCTTGAGCCGTTATCTGATCTCCGGGCTCACTCTCGGCGCTGTCAAAGGCTGACCCTCGCTTTTCTCGCGATTATTTCAATTCAATCATTCGCCTGCGCGTGCCGGCGTGACGACACGAAGGTAGTGCCTCGGTTGTTCTCGCGGAGTGTACGCTGGCGATTCAGAACGACCCCTCGACAAACCATTTCCATGCTCGCGCGTACGTTTTCCAGGCCGTGTATGTACCTGTCCGTTTTACTCATGTCTGCCATCTCCGAGGGAAATAAGTTAAGCATCCGGACGCTTGGCACGTTCTGGACGTTGGCGAATATGCTCAGCATACTCCGCATCGTCCTCGTATTGCCTATCTCGTACATGATCGTCGAAGATGCACCGATTCGTTGGACGCTCAGCCTGATCTTCGTTGCCATTGGCACCGATTGGTTTGACGGTACGCTCGCGCGGTGGTCGCATACGGTGTCCGAATGGGGCAAGGTGCTGGATCCAATCGCCGACAAGATCGCTGCGTCGGCCGTGGTGCTGTCCCTCGTTATAAAGGGAAGCCTCCCGGCGTGGTTTCTTGCGCTCGTCCTGGGGCGAGATATCCTCATTGTCCTCGGAAGCGCTATCGCCGCGCATCGTCTCAATCGGGTGTTGATGAGCATCTGGGTAGGGAAAGTAGCCGTATTCGCACTTTCTCTGACCGTGCTCGCGGCGCTCCTGAAGGCAGACCCGCCGGTCATGCAGATCTCGATCTGGATTACGTCGGTCCTGTTTATCTATTCTTTCCTGCTGTATGCCGTGCGGTACATATCCATCTTCCGCACGGCCGCGCCAGCCGGCGACGGAGCGCGCGACGTACCCTTCTCCGTGAAGTCCGTGGAACAGAAAGCCGAATCCCTGGGCTGATCGCTCTGCTCGCAGGAACGGCTGCCTGGTTTCGTCGTATCGGCATTTCTTTTCCGGCGGGGGCGATCGAACAGATGCCCAACCGCCGGCGCTCCGATTCATTCACCAGCGCGATGCCGACCCGGCGGCCTGATGGGACTTTTTGATCGATTCAAAACGCGGGACAGCGAACAGGAACGCCTCGAACAGGGTCTCGAAAAGACAAGGTCCAGCTTCCTGGGTAAGATCGGCCGGGCCTTCCGCGGGAAGGACCAGGTCGATGACGAAGTGCTGGATAACCTTGAAGAGGCCCTCGTCACCAGCGATGTCGGGGTGAAGACGACCCTCGAGGTCATCCGCAAGGTGCAGGAGCGTGTGGCGCGGGACAAGTACCTCAACGCGGCGGAGCTAAACGCGCTGATCCAGGACGAGATCGCCCGATTAGTCATTGGCGATGCGCCGGGCCGGCCGGCAGACTTCAGTGCCCCGCTACCGCGAAATCCGCATGTGATCATGGTCGTCGGTGTCAACGGCGTTGGGAAAACGACGACGATCGGAAAGATGGCCTATCAGTATAAAAAGGCCGGCCGCAGCGTGTTGCTCGGCGCCGCCGATACGTTTCGCGCCGCCGCCACCGAACAGCTGGGCATCTGGGCTGAACGTGCCGACGTCCCGATCGTTCGTCAAGGTCATGGCGCCGACCCGGCCGCCGTGGCGTTCGACACCATCGCCTCTGCGGTTACTCGAAATATCGACGTGGTGATCATCGACACCGCCGGCCGCCTCCACACCAAAGGGGGGCTGATGGACGAGTTGACGAAGATCAAGCGCGTCATGAGCCGGCAGATTCCCGATGCGCCCCATGAGGTGCTCCTCGTGCTGGATGCATCGACCGGGCAGAACGCCATCCGTCAGGCCGAGGAGTTCACGCGCAGCGTGGAAGTAACCGGGCTCGCGCTCACGAAACTCGATGGCACCGCGAAGGGCGGCATCGTCATCGGCATCTCGAACGAGTTTCAGATCCCTGTGAAATACATCGGCGTTGGCGAAGGCATCGATGATTTACAAGTCTTCGACCGCCGGCGTTTCGTCAGCGCACTCTTCTCGTAAGGACGGAGAGGGTAGGGCAGTTCCTCGTGCCTCTCTTGCCCCATTGGGTGAATCGTTCCGACTGTTCAGTTGCGGAAATAGACGGTCCGACGGTCCGAAGGGCGGCCTCGCCGTTCGAGGGCCCCATATTGTGCGCGAGCCTGAGAAATGATTATGGCCTCGCTGGACGGCGTCACTGAATGAATGCGCATACGAAACCGCCGAGCGAGACGTTGTCAGTATGGTCTGCTCTTTGCTGCTCTCAAGCGTATTCGGCCACGCTTTTAAACGTATTCGCCACAATGCGTTTTCTTCTCGTTTCGACCATGCTCGTATTCCTCGGGCTGCCCTTCGACGGCAGCACCCGAGTAGCCTGCGCCCAGTCGACACGTGCGTCTGGTTTTGCGGTGGACGTTGTGAGCACCAAGGCGCCGGAATACCCCGGACGTGCCCGGCTAGACCTTTACGCGTCCATCCCCTACCATACCCTCCAGTTTCTGAAGGCGGCGACGGGCTTTTCCGCCAGCTTCGATGTGTACGCTGAAGTGCACCGCGTTGACGACAGAAACGAAATCCAGGCGCTCATTGAAAATGCTGCCTGGGAAGCAACCGCGCTGGCGGAGCACTTCGCCGCTACACAGTCTCCGCTCAATGCGGCACTGACCTCTCGCGCCATCTACCTCGAGCCGGGGCGTTACAGGGTTCATCTCCAGGTCCAGGATCGAGCCAGCGAGTTGCAGATGCACAAAGACCTCATGGTCGAGGTGCGGGACTTCTCGCCGGCCTTCACCGTGAGTGACCTGATCCTGGTTACGGATTTCAGCACCAGCACCCAGAGCATCGTCCCCCGTGTGTCCGATCGATTGACCGTACGGGATGAGTCGTTCAAATTTTTCTACGAGGTGTATGCGGATACGCCTGCTGACGTACACCTCGAGCGAGTCGTCATTCGGACTCAGAAAAGCAAAAGCCTTCCCTTCCTGGGGTGGTTCCTGCGGCGCTGGCGTGATGATGAACCGTTCGGCGATGTGGCCTATCATTACGATGCCGTCGTGAGCCTGAAGAAAGGGCGCAACCCGGTGGTTGTCACCGTGCCGCTGCAGGACTACGAGGTCGGCGAATATATCCTGCGGGTCGCACTACGCGATGCGGATGGACGCGTCGTGGACCTTGCCGAACGTGCCGTTTCCCTGATTGAATCGGAAGCACGGCACAACGGCCGCGACATTGATGAAGCGATCGATCAGCTCGCGTATGTTGCAAAGTCCCGTGACCTGCGATACATCCGGGAAGGTGCTACCAAGCAGGAACGCTACGAGCGCTTCGTCGAATTCTGGAAGAAACGGGACCCTACGCCGACAACCCCGGATGTCAACGAGCGCATGGACGAGTATTATCACCGGATCGATTTCGCCAATCGCCATTACGCGGGGCAGGCTGGAGGCTGGCAGGGTGATCGGGGCCACGCTTTGGTGCTGTTTGGGGAGCCGGATGAAGTGGAACAGGGCCAGGCCAATGCCGATGTGAAGCACCCGTATGAGGTATGGCACTACCGTCGAATCGGCCGGCGGTTCGTCTTTATCGATGAGGCAGGTCGCGGTGATTTCCGGCTTGTAAGCCCACCTTGGGACGAGCGTTCATCCATCCGGTAGCCATGCACCCTGCCGGGCGTGGGACAGAACGCATGAGTGAAACGTCGAGGGAGCCTGCACTTCGCATTGTGTATATGGGCACGGCCGCCTTTGCGGTCCCCGCCCTTGAACGCCTCTGCGCCGCGGGGTATCGCCCCATCGCCGTAGCGACCGGCCCCGATAAACCACGCGGGAGAGGCCAGCACCTCTCCTTTACTCCGGTCAAGGAGGCGGCCCTCCGCCTGGGTATCGAGACCCTCCTGCAGCCGGAACACGTGAGCGACCCCGCGTTCGCCGAGGCTGTCGCGGCGCTCCAACCGGATATCATCGTTGTGGTCGCCTTCCGTATCCTACCCCCGGCCGTATATACCACGGCATGCCTCGGTGCGTTTAACCTGCACGGGTCGCTGCTGCCGCGGTACCGCGGCGCGGCGCCCATCCATCGCGCGGTCATGGCCGGCGATACGGAAACGGGCGTAACGACCTTTTTTCTCGAGGAGAAGGTGGACACCGGCGGCATGATCCTCCAGCGCTCGATGCCCATCGGGCCGGATGAAACCACCGGAGACGTGCACGACCGGATGATGGAGCTCGGTGCCGACGTCGTGCTCGATACCGTTCGTCGGATCGCGGCGGGTACCGCCTTCGTTATTCCTCAACGAAACGAAGAGGCGACCGCGGCGCCCAAGATTTTCACCGAGGACGGCGCCATCGACTGGAGCCGGCCGGCCGGCGAGGTGCATAACCACATTCGCGGACTGTCGCCCCACCCCGGTGCCTGGACGAAACATGGCGAAACATTACTAAAAGTGTATCGGTCCCGAATCGTTACCGGCCATGGCCCACCGGGCACCGTCCTCGAGTCCGGACGCCGGCTTGTAGTGGCCTGCGGCGAGGGCGCCGTGGAACTCCTCGAGGTGCAGCAGGAGGGAAAACGGCGGCTGTCGGCCGAGGTCTTCCTGAATGGCTACGCCATTTCCCGGGAGGATGTCTTCGAGACATGAGTTTCTTGCCCTGGTCCAACGTACATTCCTCCCCCCTGTGCATTCATCGCTCGTTCGTTTTATCGCCTGTTCGCGGGTAACGTGATGTCCTCAGGTCTTCTTCATCCCATGCCGACGCGCCCGGCCGCCCTTTTTGCGTCGTACGAAAGCGCGTTTCAACGCATGCCGAAGCGGGAGCGTTTGCGGGCCGACCAGCTGTCTGATCGCGCGCGCCACCTGCTCGAAGATCGGTTGGGCGTGCAACCGGGCACGCTCCACGCCGGCTTTGCGCATGTAGGGTTCGGGCTCTTCGCGCAGCATACCTGTTTTGTCGATGGCGGCGCGGCCTTGCTCTCCCTGTCTCAAGGGACAGCTGTGGCGCTTAGACGCGTCGGCGACGATGCTACCGAGGTCGTCGGCGAAGACCCCGGCCAGCGTTTTGCCCTGCCGGGCGCGGGTGATATGGAGTCGGCACCGATCTGGGTGCGACTCATCGCCGCGATCTGGCGCCGAGTTGCCGGCCAGGCGGGCGGCATCCAGGCGGCGGTGGTGACGACGGTATTTCCAACCTGCGTCGAACCCTACCTGGCCTCACTGGCCGTGGCGACGATGCGGGCCGTACACGATATCCAGGGGCTACCAGCGACTACACCCATCCCGTATGCCGCACTGAGTGCTGTTATTGCAGAATTGATCGAGGGGCCGTACAGCGTTGCCTATCTCATGGCGGCCGATGCCGGTTCGGTCGACACGATCGTGTTGGTGAATACGCTCACGGGCGAACGCCGAAACGTGGCAATTCCCGGAGGGGATGCCATCTGCTGGGGGATCGTCGATGTCGGCTCGGACGCGCCGTTGGGAGAAGAGGCGTATCGAAACGTGGCGGCGCTGGCGCAAGAATCGCTGGCCGTGCTCAAAGTTGGGCCCTATCGCGATCTGCGTTCGTTGGCGTTGCTGGACTTCAGGGCGCTCAACCGGGCGTTGGCGGGCTTGCCGAAACGGCTCCGTCCCGTCGTCCGGTTTCTGGTCGGGGAATCCCATCGCGCCCACCACCTGGACACCGCGCTTCGTCGTTCGGACTGGCAGGTGGTGGGAGGGCTGCTGTTTTTCTCCCATGCCTCGTTGCGCGAGGAGTGGGCCGGCACCAACGCCGAGATCGATTTCGTCGTCGAAGCCGTCGAGTCGCGTGGCGGAGAGGGGATGTACGGCGCTTGTCTCACCGGTCGCGGAGGCTGTGTGCTCGTGGTCGGACAGCGCTACGCCGTACCCGGCTGCGTGGAACGCATAAAGGAAGGATTCCTGGAACGTTTCGGACGCGAGCCGCGGGCCATGCTGCTTTAAGGCAGGCTGTAGGGAAACATCGATTGCATCGAAGGATTCTAGGGGGTGATTTTTGTCGCCCTGTGACCTACGTTATCGCGGCGACCCGGCCGATGCCCGGTCGCCCGTAGTTCTTGCTTCGACTCACCCAAAACGAAACGCCGTATGGCCTCATTCGATCTGGCCGTTGTGAACGAACGCATCGCCCAGGAAAGTGTATTCGTGGATGAATTGCTCAACGAGATCGGCCGGGTAGTCGTCGGGCAACGTTACATGGTGGAACGCCTGCTGATCGGCCTGCTCGGGGACGGTCACGTACTGCTCGAGGGCGTCCCCGGATTGGCGAAGACGTTGACGGTGAGTTCCCTCGCACGGGCCATCAGCACGCAGTTTCAGCGGATCCAGTTCACGCCGGACCTCTTGCCGGCGGACTTACTCGGCACGCTGATCTACAACCAGCACGAGAACGTCTTCAGCATCAAGAAGGGGCCGATCTTCTCCAACATCATTCTGGCGGACGAGATCAACCGGTCGCCGGCGAAGGTCCAGAGCGCCCTGCTCGAAAGCATGCAGGAGCGGCAGGTCACCATCGGGGAGACCACGTTTAAGCTTGAAGAGCCGTTTCTGGTGCTCGCCACCCAGAACCCGATCGAACAGGAAGGGACCTACCCGTTGCCGGAAGCCCAGGTGGATCGGTTCATGCTGAAGATCAAGGTAGGTTACCCCACGCGTGACGAGGAGCTGGAGATCATGCGCCGCATGGCCCGAACAGGCGATCGCGCGACGGTTCGCCCGGTCATCAAGCCCCAACAGATTCTCTCCGCACGGCTCGTGCTGAACGACCTCTACATCGACGAGCGCGTGGAGAAGTATATCGTGGATCTGGTGATGGCATCGCGCCAGCCCGGGCAGTATAAATTGGAGTCGCTGACCCCACTCATCGAATACGGCGCTTCACCGCGCGCCACGATCAACCTGAATCTCGCCGCGCGCGCCCACGCCTTCTTGCAGCATCGCGCTTATGTCATGCCCGAGGATGTGCGATCGATCGCGATGGATGTGCTCCGGCATCGCATCGCGCCGACCTATGAAGCCGAGGCGGAAGAGGTGACGAGCGAGGATATCGTACAGCGAATTCTCGATAAGGTGGAAGTGCCCTGACCCGAGGCTACCCTATGCCACATACCCCGCAGGTGTTCAAGAAGGAGAGTCTGACCGTCGATTTTGTCGTCGAGCAGCTGACTACACGCATGGGGCTTGAGATCACCGCGGTCAATTCGGTGGATGCCTCGAAGCGAAAGGTTCTGGAGAGTAACCTGCATCGTCCCGGCCTCGCCCTGGCCGGCTATGTCGACCTGTTCACCTATCAACGCGTCCAGATCCTCGGCAATACCGAGACCCAATACCTCGGACATCTCAAGGAAGCGCGCCGGCGTGAGGCCTTCGATAACCTGATCCAGTTTCCCATTCCGTGTATCTTTCTCACGGAAAATAACCAGCTCGATCCGGAGCTGGTGGAAATGGCGACGAAGGTAGACGTGCCCGTCTTTGTGACGGCTACCCCCACTACTCGCTTCATGTCCCTCCTTGGCGAGTTCTTGAACGATCAGTTTGCCCTCCAGCAGCCCGTGCATGGTTCCCTCGTGGCCGTGTATGGCATCGGCCTGCTCATTACCGGTAAATCCGGCATCGGGAAGAGCGAGGTGGCGCTGGACCTCGTCGAGCGCGGCCACCGACTGGTGGCGGACGACGTGGTAATCGCTACCAAGCAGGGTGAACAGATCGTGATGGGTTCTGGAACGGACCTTGTGCAGCACTTTATGGAAGTGCGTGGCCTCGGGCTTGTCGACATCCGCGCGATGTTCGGTATCCGGGCGATACGCTTCCAGAAACGCATCGAAGTAGTTGTCAATATGCAGTTATGGGATCCTGAAGAGGACTACACCCGCATCAGCATGGTCGACGACACGTTCCCCATCCTCGGTGTCGAGTTACCGCTCGTCAAGGTCCCCATCACCCCCGGGAAGAACATCACCGTCATCTGTGAAGTGATCGCGATGAATCACCTGCTTCGCCATTACGGATACGACCCGGCCGAGGTGTTCGCCAAACGCCTCGCCGACCGGATCCGGAAGAACGAGTCCGCGATGCCGCTCAGGGGAATCGAATATTTCGAGCACGATTACGAATGATGGGCCCGGAAACGGGGCCGGCGGAACGTAACTTCGACACAGAAGTTTGGCAAAAAAAACACATGGTGGTGACGGATTTGACACGATTCCAGCGCCATCTTTCCGTTTCGTGTCGCTCGAAGGGTCTCGCTGTTGACAAGGGATATCCTCGCTCCTATATTTCCTGGGCCAGAAAATAAGCTTAGTTAGGTGCGCAGGGTGTATTCGCATTCTCGTTCTTGCTACTCCTTGTTCGATAGTGGACTATCCCCCACAGGTAGTCTGGTATCTCATAGTAAGCTTAAGTGAACAGATAGCCGGCCGATTGCCATTGTAACTCGATGTACACCACGACTACAATAGCCCGGTCAGGCCGTACTGATCGTAAAGTTCTCGAAGAGGCGTTTGCTCCCCGGATTCGTCAAGCGAGCTTCCGTGATACCTCTTCCTGCTGTGAGCATGCACTGGATTCGAAGTCAATGGCGGGATAAGCGTTGCTCCTATGGCAAAAAATAGATATTACTACTACGACGAACAGTCTTTCTCGTTTGTCGAGTTGAAGCCAAAGCGGTCGAAGCTGATCAAACAAGGCGGTGTCCTTTTTATGATCGCGCTCGTCATGGCCGGCTTCTTGACCTATGGCATGGACCGGGTCGTCGGTACGCCGGAGGAACTCGCGCTCATCCACGAGAATGCTGTTCTGCAGGACCAGTTGAACACTGTGCGTCAGAAGATGTCTGACTTTTCGGCCCAGCTCGACGCACTGTCCCAGTCCGATCAGGAGCTCTACCGCACCATCCTCCAGGCCGACCCCATCCCCGAAGATGTCCGCCAGGTAGGTGTGGGTGGCACCGATGCCTACGACCAGTTTAACGGCTTCAGCCCGAGCACCAGCGAGTTGCTCCGCGAAACCGCCTCTCAGCTCGATCAGCTGGAGCGCCAAATGAATCTCCAGAACGAGAGTTACCGGGATCTTGCGAATCTCGCCGAGAAACGGAGCGAGTGGCTTGCGCAGATGCCGGCCATCCTGCCGGCCGAAGGCCCGGTTGTCTCAGGCCATGGCCAGCGCTTCCACCCGATTCTGCGCATCAACCGGATGCACCATGGTATCGATATCCTGGTCCCTCGCGGAACGCCCGTTCATTCCTCTGGCGATGGCGTGATCCTGGAAGCGGGGCGGAATTCGGGTTTTGGGAAGTTTGTCAAGATCAAACATCCCGTGACCGGTTACACGACAGTCTATGCGCACCTCTCTGATATCCCGGCCGAAATCGTACAAGGCCGGCAAATCAAGCGTGGCGAGAAGATTGGCTATAGCGGCAATACCGGCCTTTCCGCCGCGCCGCACCTGCACTACGAAGTGCGCGGCGCCGACGGGCGATCGGTCAATCCGATCTACTTCTTCCTGCCCAACATGACGCCGGAACAGTACCGCGAAATGTTCGCCGAAGTCGAGGCGACCGAAAGCTCGCTGGACTGATTCCCTCTTACGCCCTCGCCGTTCACCGGATGCCGTGGAACACACGCTCCGCTTGCGCGTGCCTCGCCTGAGCACACTCGGGCTGGTTGGTCTCGCAATAGCGCTACGCCGTGTTGCATTTCTACCGTCTACGTCCTATCGTGCTTCCCCGGAGCGAACCGTTCAATTCGCTGCCGGTGCTGTCTCTCAATCCCACGTGCACCACTAGCTGAATTGCCGACCATGTATTGGACCCTGGAATTTGCCTCCTACCTGGAAGATGCGCCGTGGCCGGCTACGAAGGACGAACTCATCGATTATGCCGAACGGACTGGCGCCCCCATCGAGGTTATCGAAAACCTGCGCGAGATGGAGGATGACGGCGAGCCTTACGAGAGCATCGAAGAGATCTGGCCCGATTTTCCGACGGCTGACGACGACTTCTATTTCGAGGAGGAATAGCGGCGCTTGTGGCTGAACGTTATCCAGATAGCCGTCGTTCGCACCATTAAACGCTCACTCGCTCTCTCGCTCGTCTTCGGCGCTTTTTCCGCTCCGCGTTTCAAGGGCACCGCGTATCTCCTTCGCTTTGCCCTGCTGTGGGTAACCGTCGCCGGCCCGGGCTTTCTGCCCGCGAATGCCCAGCCGCTTCCCGACTCAGTCCGGACGTCTGAGCGCCGCATTGTTTCCCGCGTTCGTTTTCGAGGCAATACCGTCTTCACGGCCGACCAGCTTGAGGCCCGCGTGCGCACGCGGGCTAACCGCCGGTTCCTTCGCATTCCGGGGTTTACATGGTGGCTATGGCTCCATCAACTCGGTGAATCAAATACCCTTGGCCGCCGAATCGGGCGCGCCCTGGTAGCCACCGGCGAGCCGCCGGCCTATCTAGACACCACAGTCCTCCAGCAGGATGTCGAACGGTTAATCAATTCCTATCGCCAGGAGGGCTATCGCCAGGCCGATGTGCAGGCGAGCATAGACACCCTGGCCAACCGGCGCCTCGAGGTGCTCTTTGTCGTCGACCAGGGCCGCCCAACATCCATTGGCACCGTTGCCTATGACGCCGGAACCCTGGCCCTGGCACAAAAGGAAGAACTGGCCAGACAGTCGCTTCTCAAGCCTGCCGATCTCCAGTTTAATGGCGACACACTGTTTTTTTTACCCGAAGGCCAGCTCTTCACGGTGCCCGCCCTCCACGAGGAGCGGCGACGCATCCTGACGTTCCTCCGCGATCAAGGATATGCGTCGGCGACCCGGGATTCGATCCGCGCGATCGTCTTTCCCAGGACCGACGACACGCTCGACGTGACGTTCGTAATCCGCCCCGGGGAGCGTTTTTTGTTTGAAGATGTGCTCTTTACCGTCAGTGGGCCCGAACAATCAGCCGAGCTCCGTATCGATACCCTGCGCGTCAACCCGTCGGACACCGCCGGCGTAGTGGCCGCACGGATCGAGGGTGATCGACGGCTTCGAAGCGGCTTGCTCCGACGATCACTGCAGTTCACACCCGGCGAGTGGTATAACCAGTCGCTCGTGCTGGCTACGAAGCGCCGGCTCGAAGGCACCGGTGTCTTTGCGTACACACGCATAGAAGCCCTGATGAACGACACCACCCACACGCCGGGCGTGGAGGGCACCAGGCTCCCACATCGTATCGAACTGCGGACACGCGAGCGCCATCAGATGCGCTTCGAGACGTTCATGCTCCAGCGAAATGGCGTGCTGTCTACATCCGATAGCGAGCTGGGCACCGGATTGGGCGTGACGTACGAAAATGCCAACGTCCTCGGTCGCGGCGAACTCCTCCGGCTCAATACTACCGGATCGATCGCCGGCGATGTCGACTCGACGCTCTTTACCTCGGCGCAGGTCGAGGTGTCTGCCTCGCTTACCATCCCGTACCTGATTCGCCCGTTTAGCCGGCTGGAGGACCTTTTTGACCTCTACGACGCGCGTAGCCAGCTCTCGCTCTCATTCCTTACCGCCCGCCGTGAGCAACTCCACCTCGTGATCCGCGGTCGCGGATCGGCACGATTCCGGGTCGAAATGCAACACAACCCGACGTTTTATACGTTTCTGGACGCATTCGATCTCACCCTGAGCAACCCCGATACCCTGGTCGGATTTAAGCGCGACTTCCTCGATCAAATCGTCGACGCCATCGACGACCCGGTCCAACGCGCGCAAATCGAGGAAGACTACACCAAACCCCAGATCAATAACGCGCTCCGGTACTCGTTCCGATCCGCCAACGCCAACCCGCTTCGCCGGGATCAAGGGTACAGCTACGAAGGATCCCTGGAGATCGGCGGTAATCTTCCCTACCTGATCGACCGTTATATTGCCACGCCCGATTCCATCGAGGGCCGGCTGCCAGGGCTCGGCATCTTCAAGAGCAGCTCCACCGACAACAGCCTCATCTACCGCCAGTACATCCGAATGGGGGCGGATTTCCGGCGATACAACCCGATGAATGCCCGCTCGGTCGTCGCCTGGAAGTTGGTTTCGGGATTTGCTCATCCTACCGGCGATGCCGATGTCATACCGTTCGATCGCCGATTTTATAGCGGCGGCGCGGCCAGCGTCCGCGGTTGGGGGCTGCGTGAACTGGGCCCCGGCCGAAATCAACTCGACTCCACCAGCCCGATCCTGGGCGGCGAAATTAAACTCGAGGCGAGCGTCGAACTGCGTAACACGATTATGTACGACGTACTCGCCGCCGATTGGATACTCGCTTTTTTTGGTGATACGGGCAATGTGTGGATCGGTCCGCGAAATCCAGGTGGGCCGGTAGGTAGGTTTAGATTTGACTCGTTTTATCGAGAATTGGGCGTGGGGACTGGTTTTGGGCTGCGTTTGGCCTGGGAATATCTTATCGTACGGCTGGACCTTGCCTATAAAGTGCACGACCCCGCGCGTGGCGGGAAGTTTTTCGACCACGCGTTCAACGAATCCAGGCTCCATTTCGGGATCGGGCACGCCTTCTGAACGCTCTCGTCTATGCAGGAAATCGAAACCATACGCTCCCGTGTGGATCGCTTCACGAACACGATTCGTACGGCCTACCAGCGCGCCGTCCAGCCGTCGGAGGATCCGCGGCCTCAGGCTACCCTGAAGACGCTCCGCCAGGTGCCTCTGCTCCAGGGCTTCGGTCGCACGGAGTTAAAAGTCCTGTCTGAAGCGCTGCACAGCCGAGAATACAAGCCGGACGAGTTTATCTATCGCGAGCGTGATCCAAGCCTCGGGCTCTATTTTGTTGAGCACGGGCGAGTCCGGTTTTACGTGGAGGATGCAAACGGTGCGCTGCAGGAACTTCGGACAATCCGGGAGTTTGGCCTGTTCGGCGAATTGGCCGTACTGGGTGACTTCCGCCGGCTGGAAACCGCCCAGGCGGTCCATGATACCCGCGTGCTCGGCTTCTTTCGCCCCGAGCTGAAATACATGATGAAACAAGAGCCCCGTGTCGCCGCGCTCCTATTGCATGCGCTCGGGGGATACGTCGCTGCGCAACACATCGCATACAACCGGGCCGTCGCCGAGAAGGAGGGCCGCGTGCAGGCCATGAAGGTACAGGATCTGGCCATTCAGCGAAGCGAAGCTCGCTTGACGACTCTGGGAGGCTGAGCGTCCTTTATTCCGATTACCCTGCAGATGCCGTGAAGAAGCAAGAAGAGATCGAGCTGGTTATCGAGAAGTTCGCCGACCGAGGGAAGTCGCTCGCCCGGGTGAATGGGGTCGTGTTTTTTGTCGCCGGCGTCGTGCCTGGGGATCGCATTCGCGCGCTGGTAATCCGCAAAAAACGAAAACACGCCGAGGGCGTGATGCTCGAACTGCTCGAGCCGAGTCCGCTCCGGACGACGCCCCGGTGCGCCTATTTCGGGGCATGCGGGGGCTGCAAGTGGCAACACGTTGAGTATACCGCCCAGCTCGAGGCAAAACGCCAGAGCGTGGCCGATGCGCTGGCGCACCTGGGGGGATTTCGGGATGTGCTCGTCCCCCCCACGATCGCCGCGGATCCCATCTATTACTACCGCAATAAGATGGAATTCTCCTTCAGCGCGGCGCGCTGGTTGACGGCGGATGAGATCGCCTCCGGAGAAGCCTTCGATACCCGATTTGCGCTCGGTTTACACGCGCCGGGCAATTTTAGTAAAGTGATCGATCTCCGTTCGTGCCACCTGCAGTCCGAAGAGAGTGTCACACTCGTCAACCTCATTCGCGAGGTGGCCCGGGCGAACGAGTGGGAGCCCTGGGACATTCGAAACCACCACGGGTATCTGCGCCACCTGGTGATTCGGAACGGCCAGCGGACGGGAGATCTCATGGTTCATCTCTACACCAATGGCTACATGCCGGATCGCATGGAGCAGCTTGCCGCGGAATTAAAAGCGCAGGTGCCGGCAGTGACCACGTTTGTCAACAGCATTCATACCGGGCTGGCGCAAGCGGCATTGAGCGAGGCGATGCATGTGGTCTTCGGGCCGGGCGTCATCCACGATGTCATCGGAGACTTTCGATTTGAGATTGCCCCGAATGCGTTTTTCCAGACGAATACGCGCCAGGCCGAGCGGTTGTACGAAGTCGCACGGCAGAGCGCGGCGTTGCGGCCGGACGATCTGGTGTATGATCTGTTCTGCGGTGCCGGCACCATCTCCATCTTTGTCGCCCGAGACGCCCGGCAGGTAGTCGGCATCGAGGTCGTCCCCGAGTCTATCACCAATGCGCGCGCCAATGCGGCGGCAAACGGAGTCGAAAACTGTTCGTTTGTGCTCGCGAACCTGGAAAAATTCCGTCTGGAACACGTCGTTGCCAAGCACGGCAATCCCGATGTCGTCATCCTCGACCCGCCGCGCGCCGGTTTGCATCCGGACCTTGTGCCCCAATTAGCCGCCCTTGGCGCCCGGCGCATCGTGTATGTGAGCTGCAATCCGCAGACCCAGGCGCGCGACCTCGCCCTCCTGGGAAACACCTACCGCATAACCGACGTGCAACCGGTCGATCTCTTCCCGCATACACATCACATCGAAAACGTAATCGGTCTGGAGCGTAACGACTGAATCGCATGGTCTGGAATCCTTACCCACCACGCTTCGTTACGACTATTCCGCATCCTGTCCCCTCGTACATTAAAAACGCGTCCTATAGTGAGTGCTCTAGGTTTTAATACCGGTTATATCGAAGAACTCTATAGCCAGTATCTCATCGATCCCCAGAGTGTCAGCGAGAGCTGGCAGGAATTCTTCGCCGATTACCAGCCGTCCGAGTCCTTCGTGGCCGTTCAGACGGCTCGGTCACTCCAGGCGGCGCCGCAACAGCCCGTTGGTGCGGTTGAACACGCCACGGCGCCCTCGGTGGCGCCGGCGGAAGGCGACGGCGCACCGGCCGATACGTCGGCGCCTCCTCCGTTGGGCGACGATGTCGAGCTGGTGCCGCTTCGAGGCGCCAGCGCCAAGATCGTCGAGAACATGGAAGCGAGCCTCGGCGTGCCGACGGCTACGTCGGTGCGGACGATCCCCGTTCGCCTCATGTCCGAAAATCGCGCGTTGATCAACGACTACCAGCGGTACGTCGGCGGCGAGAAGGTATCGTTCACGCACCTGGTGGCCTGGGCGGTCATAAAAGGCCTGAAGCGCTTTTCCAGTCTCAATACCAGCATCCGCACGGTAAACGGCACGCCCCAACAGGTTGTGCCGCGTGGGACGAATCTCGGCCTCGCGATCGACATGGAGCGGCGCGGGAAACGTGTCCTCTTTGTCCCCAATATCAAGGGAGCGGATCAGATCAATTTCCTCCAACTCCTGGGCGTCTACAATGACATCGTGAAGCGGACGAGGGACGGAAAGCTGACGCCGGCGGATTTTGAAGGCACAACGGCCACGCTGACCAATCCTGGCATGATCGGGACGGTCCTCAGCGTGCCACGGCTGATGCCGGGGCAGGGCGTGATCGTCGGGGTCGGCGCCATCGGCTATCCCCCCGAATACGAGGCCGTCCCACAGGAGATCATTAAAAAAATGGGGATCTCGGAGGTGATGACCATCACGTCCACGTACGACCATCGGGTGATCCAGGGCGCGGAAAGCGGCGCCTTTCTGGCGTACATCTCCGAACTGCTTCAGGGCAAACACGATTTTTACAGGGAGATCTTCACGGATCTGGGCATTCCGTATCAGCCGTATTCCATGGCCACGGATTCCACCCCGTACTTCGTTCGAGAAGGCGGGCGGGATTCCGAGATGGATCTCATCCATAAACAGGCCAGTGTACTCCAGTTCATCCGGAGCTGCCGCAGTCGCGGCCACCTCCAGGCGGACGTAAATCCGCTCGGGTATGACTGGGCGTATCATCCCGAGCTGGATCCGGCGACGTACGGGTTGACGATCTGGGATCTTGATCGGCGGTTTATAACGGGTGGCCTCGGAGGCCACGATATTCTCACGCTCCGCGAGGTCACGGATATTTTGCGGCAGACGTATGCGCGCAAAATCGGCGTCGAGTATATGCACATTTCCGAGCCGGCGGAAAAACGATGGCTGCAAGAACGGATCGAGCCGTCCCGTGGCGTAGACTCGTTGTCGGACAAAGAAAAGCGCCGCGTCCTTCATCGGTTGAACGCGGCCGAGGCCTTTGAGCGCTTCCTTCACACGAAGTACATCGGGCACAAGCGGTTTTCGCTGGAAGGCTCCGAGACCATGATCCCGATGATCGATGCCATGTTGTCCGACGCCGCTGACCAGGAGGTCAGGGAAGTCGTGATCGGAATGGCGCACCGGGGGCGGCTCAACGTGCTCGCCAACATTCTCAACAAACCCTACGAAGTCATCTTCTCGGAATTCGAGGGCAGCATCGACCCCAACACCACGCAGGGATCGGGCGATGTGAAGTACCACCTCGGCGCGCGCGGCGTGCACGAGGCGCCCAGCGGGGCAACCGTGAAGATCGCCCTGGCGTCCAACCCGAGCCATCTCGAAGCCGTGAACCCGGTGGTGGAGGGCATGGTGCGTGCGAAGCAAGACCTGATGCGTCTCGCGAATGCCGAAGCACCTGGCGGCGACTATAAGGATGCCGTGATTCCGCTGCTCATTCATGGCGACGCGGCCTTTGCCGGCCAGGGGGTCGTGGCGGAAACGCTCAACCTGAGCCAGCTCCGCGGCTATACGACGGGCGGCACCCTCCATCTGGTCATTAACAACCAGATCGGCTTTACGACGAACGCCAGCGATGCCCGGAGTTCGACCTACGCGACTGACCTGGCGCGCATGATCCAGGCACCCATCTTCCACGTGAACGGTGACGATCCGGAATCGTGTGTGCGCATCATGCGGCTAGCGCTGGACTTCCGCCAGGTGTTTAATAAGGACGTCGTGATCGATCTGCTCTGCTACCGTGTGCACGGGCACAACGAGGGCGACGAGCCGACGTACACGCAGCCGTTGCTGTACAAGAAGATCGAGGGGAAGCGCTCCGTCCGGAAGCTGTATACCGAGTTGTTGGTGCGCCGTGGCGACATGGGCCTCGACGAGGCCGAGAAGATGCTCGACGATTACCGCGGCCTGCTGCAGGAAGCGTTTGATCGGGTAAAGGCGCTGAAAGAGAACAAGCAAGAACTGAAGGTGCTGCCGCGGCGGCGGGAAGTCCGTGTCGAGCCTCCGGTGGTAACGGCCGCCAACCGGGAGGATCTGGCGGCGACCGTGCGCTCGCTCGTGCAGTTCCCCGCTGGCTTTCAGGTGCATGATAAGCTCGTTCGCCAGTTCGAGCGGCGAGACGTGCAGTTTGCCGAGGAGAAGAAAATCGACTGGGCCTTTGCCGAAGCGCTCGCGCTGGGGTCCTTGCTACTGGAGGGCACGTATGTGCGTCTCGCCGGCCAGGATTCTCGCCGCGGGACGTTCAGCCATCGCCATGCGGTGCTCTACGATCAGCAAACAGGCGCCGAGTACATCCCGCTGAACAACATCCGGGATGGGCAGGCGTCGTTGTTGATTTATGACAGCTTCCTCTCCGAATACGCCGCATGCGGGTTCGAGTACGGCTACTCCGTGGCAAATCCGCAGGCGCTGGTCATCTGGGAGGCGCAGTTTGGCGATTTTGCGAACGGAGCCCAGATCATCTTCGATCAGTTCCTCAGCGCGGCGGAGACAAAATGGGGGCAGCAGAGCCGGCTCGTGTTGTTGCTGCCACACGGGTACGAAGGCCAGGGTCCCGAGCACTCCTCGGCGCGTCTCGAGCGATTCCTTCAGTTGTGCGCGGAAGACAACATGATCGTGGGCACCTTCACCACGCCGGCCAATTTCTTCCATGCGTTGCGCCGGCAGGTTAAGAATACGATCGCGCGGCCGCTGGTAGTGATGTCTCCGAAGAGCCTGATTCGACATCCGCTGGCCATATCCCCGTCGGAGGACTTCTACGAAGGCGCCTTCCAGCCGGTGATTCCTGCGGACGGCGCCGATCCCACGCGGGTTGAACGGCATCTCTTCTGCAGCGGGAAGGTCTATTTCGACATCATGCAGACGTTTCGGAAACACGAAGGGCTGGCCGAGAAGGTAGCCGTCACACGGATCGAACAGTTTTATCCTTTCCCGGAAGAGGAGATCGCGGCCGAGTTGGAGCGATACAGGAATGCGTCGACCGTCGTATGGGTGCAAGAGGAGTCCGCCAACATGGGCGCCTGGTCCTTCCTGCGGCACCGGCTCGAGGCGGCTCTGGAGCGGTTGCACGGACCTTGCGGGCGGCGTATCGCCTATGCAGGCCGGGCGGCGAGCGCGAGTACGGCTACGGGCAGCGCAAAAGTGCACCAGCAGCAACAAGATGCACTGGTGCACGAGGCCCTCGGGCTCGAAGCGTAGAAAGGTCACAGGATAAGGAGCGGCGTACTTCGGGAAGGCGTGACTCTACACGCAGCCGCGAAGTACGCCGCAAAGGCCCACCTGGATAATCGTCAGACTCGAATAGCCGAAGCGCCGGCGTATGGCCTTCGGTACGGAGCTGTTGGTACTGATCAGTACGATGGCTTTAGTACGTCCGCGAACGCTTGCGCGAGTTGCGGGCCGCTTTTTCGCGGGCCAGCCGGCGCTCTTCGGACGGTTTCGTGTAGGCCATATTCGCACGGAACATGCGGAGTACACGGCTCCGGTTCACGGCGCGCTTGAAACGGCGCAGCGCACGGTCGATTGATTCGTTATCGCGAACTTTAATTCCTACTGCCAAGTGCGTTCTCCCTTTTGCTGGGTTTTGATTTCGGGTTGAAGGAACAGCAAAGAATTATACAGCGATTTGTTCCGCTCGTCAAGTAACTTGGCCGAGTCTTTACGAGGTAAACTAAGAAAGCCACGCCGTGGTTCAGTCAGCGTGGCTTTCTCGTGTGATGCGCGTACTAGTACTCTAGCCGCCAAAGTATTCGGCCAGAACGGTTTTTGTCAGTTGTTCGACGCGGGGCGAGGCTTCGTAGCGGACGAGAGTGCTGAGTCGGCGCATGCCGGCTTCGTCACCAATCGCATGCAGCGCCATCAGGGCCAGCGTGCGCCTGGCCTCGTTGTCATCTTTCTGGTAGACATCAAGAATCTTGGGAATCGCTGGATCCAGCATCATCTTGCCAGGGTAGTGGGCGGCGTAGAAGATGATGTTGCTGAGCGCCTGTTCCTGGATTCGGGGAATCGGCGAGTCGAGCGAAGCGACGGTTTGTTTGCCAAACGCATCCCACCATGCGGCGGATTTGTTATCCAGTGGGTTTTGAGCGGAAGCCTGAAGTGGTAAAGCAAGGGCAATGGCGAATGCCAGCAAGCCCAGCCGGTTGACGATGTGTTTCATGATTCTCCCTCCCTCAAGGGATCGTCGTTGTTGGTTGGGTGGGCGATACGGAAGGGCTTCCGGGCGGGTTACGCAGGTGCACATTTTTTAACACTAACCAGAACCGATGACGTCCATGAAGATGGTCCTGGCCACACGCAACGCCGGCAAAGTCGCCGAAATGAGGTCGCTCCTGGAAGACCTGCCGGTGGATGTACTGGGCGCCGAAGCCTTTCCCGGGATGGGGGAGGTGGAAGAAAATGCGCCGACCCTCGCGGGCAACGCCGCCAAAAAAGCGCGCGAGGTGTTTGCGTTCACCGGTTTACCTTCCCTGGCCGACGATACCGGTCTCGAGGTGCAGGCCCTGGGAGGCCGGCCGGGCGTGTACTCGGCGCGGTATGCCGGCGAAGAAGCGAACCCGGTGGCCAACCGACGCCTGCTGCTGTCGGAGATGCTGGGGAAGGCGGATCGATCGGCGCGCTTCACGACGGTGCTCGCCTACTTCGACGGCGTGGACATGCGCCTGTTCGAAGGGGTTTGCGAGGGCCGCATCGAGCCGGTGGAGCGGGGCGCCGGCGGCTTCGGGTACGACGCGTTGTTCTTGCCCGATGGAGAGACTCAGACGTTTGCGGAACTGCCTTCCGTGAGAAAAAACGCCATCAGCCATCGGGGGCGCGCCATGCAGCGCTTTCGGTCGTTCCTGATCGAGCGGCTGGGCGAGAGGGGCGTATGATCGTACTTGTACAACGCGTAGCGGACGCCCGGGTCGACATCGCGGGCGAAACCGTCGCCTCGATCGGCATGGGGATGCTCATCCTGATCGGTGTCCACGTGGCCGACACGGAGCGCGAAGCCGAGGCGCTGGCGCTTAAATGCGCTCAACTACGTATTTTTGCGGATGACGCCGGTAAGATGAATCGGTCGTTGCTCGATTGTTCGGGGGAAGCCCTCGTCGTATCGCAATTCACCCTTTATGGCGATGCGGGTCGCGGGAATCGACCCTCGTTCTCCCGCTCGGCGCCCCCCGATGTCGGAGAACGCCTGTACCGCCATTTTGTCGAGGCCCTCAGCCGGGCGCTCGGCCGGCCCGTGCCGACGGGCGTGTTCGGCGCCTCGATGCAGGTCCGACTCACTAACGACGGTCCGGTCACACTCTGGATCGAAAAAAAGGCCGTCACCGACGGGGTGTAGCGTCGTTTGGCCCATCCCCGTGTAAATTTGTCCGCCGGCATCTATTCTGTGGGCAAGTGTCCTTGTCGTTGGATGGGCCGGGAAGTATCTTCCTGGGCAGACCCCCTGGTCACCTTCATCTTTCGCAGATAGGAATTGTATGACTGACGCACCATCGCTCACGCACGTCGACCCACAGGGCGGCGTACGCATGGTAGACGTTGCGGAGAAATCCGTCACCGCGCGAACGGCGGTTGCCGCCGGCAAAGTGGTTCTCGGCGAGGAAGCCTTCCGGCTGGTCGCCGAGAATAAGATTCGGAAAGGGGATGTTCTCACGGTCGCGCAGATTGCCGGCATCCTGGGCGCCAAGCAGACGAGTAAACTGATCCCGCTCTGCCACGATGTGGCGCTCAAGGGCGTGGATGTCGTGTTGTCGCTCCGGGAGGAAGATCACTCGGTCGATATTCGCGCGTTGACGAAGACACTCGGGCCAACCGGGGTCGAGATGGAGGCGCTGACGGCCGTGTCCGTGACGGCGCTCACGGTGTACGACATGTGCAAATCCGTCTCGAAGAACATTCGCATTACGGACATCCACTTGCTCGCCAAGACCGGCGGGCAAAGTGGGGATTATCGGAAGGAAGAACGCTAGACTCCACGCTTTCTCACAGGGTAGACTCATGGTAGATCTGTTGGCGGGGGGCGGTATTGCCCTCATCTTGCTTATTCTTTTTTTCCTCATTCTGTTTCTTTACTACATCCCCGTGAACCTGTGGATCACGGCGTATTTCTCGGGGGTCCGGCTGAAACTGATTCGGGATCTGGTGGGCATGCGGCTGCGTAAGGTGCCGCCGGCATCGATCGTAAAACCATTGATCACCGCGCACAAGGCCGGAATTTTTGTCGATCCGGGTGAGCTGGAGGCGCACTATCTGGCCGGCGGCCGCGTTCAACAGGTCGTCAATGCGCTGATTTCGGCCGACAAAGCCAACATCGATCTATCGTTTAAACAGGCGACGGGTATCGATCTTGCCGGCCGCGACGTGTTTGAAGCCGTTCAGGTTTCCGTCAATCCGAAGGTGATCGAGACGCCGGCCGTTTCGGCTGTCGCCAAGGACGGCATTCAGGTGCGCGCTATTGCGCGTGTCACGGTGCGGGCGAACATTGAGCGGCTCGTCGGCGGCGCCGGCGAGGAAACGATCATCGCCCGCGTCGGCGAAGGCATTGTTTCGACCATCGGCTCCTCGGCAACGCACAAAGAAGTGCTTGAAAATCCGGACTCGATCTCCAAAGTCGTGCTCTCCAAAGGGCTCGATTCTGGTACGGCTTTTGAAATTCTCTCCATCGATATCGCCGACGTCGACGTAGGCGAGAACATCGGCGCGAAACTTCAAACCGATCAGGCCGAGGCCGACCTTAAAGTGGCCCAGGCCAAAGCCGAAGAACGCCGCGCCGCCGCCGTCGCCAAGGAGCAGGAAATGATGGCCACCGTGGTCGAGCAACGCGCAAAACTCGTAGCCGCTGAGGCGCAGGTCCCACTGGCTATCGCGGAGGCGTTCCGCTCGGGCAATCTGGGTATCATGGACTATTACGCGCTCCGTAACCTGCAAGCCGATACCCGGATGCGGAACGCGATCGGCGGTGAAGAAGAAGGCCCCTCAACCTAATGGCGCACCTAGGCTCGTGCGCAGTGCGAAATGCTAGGATATATGTCTGAGAAGGACCGCGTGTTAAGCCGCCTGTCGCGCTTCACGGCCTTTGCTTCCCTGGGTGTCATCGGCACCACCCAGGATCTGGCCCGCCTCGCACTCGAACATGTTGAAAATTCGGACGCCGAAAAGGTCGCCGAAGAGACCTTATGCCTCGTTGCCGTGACGACGGCGCGGGCCGCCGAGGTGGGGTTGCGGCAGGAGCAGCAGATCTCCAGTGTGGTGGTGCCTACGCTGCTCGATCTACCCTTTGCGTATCGGGACTACCTCGTGGGGGGCGCCATGATCACCCAGCGCGATACCACCCTGCTGGATGCCAACGAGGCGGCCTATAAACGGCTGCAGACCATACGGTCGTTTTACGCCGGCCATTTCGTCGAAAACCGGTTCCCCGCCGAGTCGCTCGTCCGGTCCAAAATGGAAACCTGGATCGAACGGTACAGCCTTCCTTCGCTGGCCATCACGCCGGCGGAACGCCTGGAGAAACACGGCTTCGTGGGTCTGCTCATGACGCATCTCAAGCTCACCCTCGCATTCGGTCGCCAGGGGTGATCGCGTATCCGCTCCATCTCGTGAGTATTCTGCAAAGAGTGACGGATTCCGTAGGGGATTCTGCCGGCAGAGGCTTGATTTCGCCCGCGTTTTGATTTTATTACCCCACGGTCTTGTTCGGTTTTTGATCGATGCGAAACGGACGATGCGCAGCACATCAGCATCCCGTACGACCCTTCGATCCTGGCATTTCGTCCTCAGCATATTCCCATGCGCGTCCTTCACGAAGTATCAATCAACGGCGTAACCGGGTTGGGTTATGCGGAAATCGTTCAGTCTCCCAGTCATTCAGAAGAGTGCCGCGGCGTCATCGTGTTTGATGAGGCAGTGGATGCCGAAGCGCTCGAGCGGGCGATGGCGCAAAAAGACGGGGTATACAGCGGCGTTGTGTATGCGAACGCGCGCGCATCGGTCGCGACCTTTCCCGTGGTGATCCGGCACGTCGAATACGAGACCGCGGAGCCCGGGGTGACCTTTGTAGCCAGCGGCCGGCCTGTCTGAAATGTCTGGACGATGGAGTCTGGTTACTGCCCGCTAAATCGGGCGGTACGCCGGCCCAGAAAGGCTTCGACGCCTTCCTTGAAGTCCTGCGTGGCGCACGCGTGCCCGAACAGCGCAGCCTCCTGGCGGAGGCCTTCGGCGAGGGGGAGTTGCGCGGCCCGGCTTGCCTCGAGCGCGTAGGCGATGGCAAGCGGCGCTTTGGAGCCGATCAATTGCACCAGCCGACGCGCTTCATCCAGTAGCGTCTCGGGTGGGACAACCTTGTTGACCAGCCCGATCTCGTAGGCGCGACGCGCATCAATGCGTTCGCCAGTGAGGATGAGTTCGAGTGCCATGCCATGCCCGACGATCCGGGGCAGCCGCTGGGTGCCCCCGTAACCGGGGATGATGCCGAGGTTGACCTCGGGTTGGCCAAACGACGCGGTCTCCGAAGCGATCCGTAGGTGGCAGGCGAGCGCGAGCTCACATCCGCCGCCCAACGCGAATCCGTTCACCGCGGCGATGACGGGTTTGGTGAGGCCCTCGATCCGGTTAAACACGGCCTGGCCGGCCAGCGCAAAGCGATACCCGCTCTGGCCATCCAGGGCGGTAAACTGCTTGATATCCGCGCCGGCAACGAAGCTCTTGGGCCCGGCGCCCGTCAGTACGACACCGGCAACGGCAGGGTCGCGTTCGGCATCGGCAACGGCTTGTTCGAGTTCTGCCAGTACGGTGGCGGTGAGCGCGTTGAGGGCGTCTGGACGATGGATCGTAATGGTGGCAACACGGTCGTCCACCGAATAGAGCAGGGTATCAAAAGCCATGATCAACGAGGGGCGAGCGGGGGTCAGGAGCGCGTTCGGTTGCGGGTCGCCGGTGGTTCGGATTCATCCTCCAGATCGTACGAATCCATCTCGCTGAGCAGATCCGTCGGGTTGGCGAACACCTCCTCGATCTCTTCGACCGAGGCCTCGGTTTCCTCGACTTCCGTGAGTAGCGTATCCAGCTGGAAGGTGATGGCCTCGGGGTCCCGAAGGGTAAGCGACTGTTCGTGGATGTACTTGATGACGTCCTCGATGGTGGCCAGCTGGGCCTCGATGATCTCGAGATTTTCCTTGCTCCGTTTGAACCGTTCGAGCCGCTGTTCAAGGATTTTGAGGTGGCGCTCCTTGATGGCGCGGACGCGGGGCGTCAATTCGGCCAGTGTGGCGCGGACCGTTTCGATGGCGCGGGCCACCTCTTTCTCGGCACCGCTCTGGGAGGAGTACTCGTACCGCTCTTTCTGGTAGAGGAGCTTGAGGTAGGACTCGATGAGGCCGTTGATCTTGCTGATGTGGCTGTCGAGCAGACCCTGGGAGGCATAGCTCATCTTCCGGTAATTGGACTGGATATCCGTCTGCAATTTCCGGAGCCGGGCGAAGCGCCGCTGGCTGTATTTGGTCAGCAGCTGGTAGATTTCCTTCTGCGTGGGCGGTTTGCTCTTCTCGCGTTCGTGCTGCGACCGGATGAGGCGCTTGAACCGCTCCTGGCGAGGGACGATGCCCAGGTACATGAGCTCGACGGCGGCGGCCAGGATCAGGATAATGTTAAACCACGAGCCGGCGCCGGCGTCTCCGCTCAAAAAGAAGGCCACCAGCATCGAACTGATCAAGAACCCGAGGTTCCAGGGGCTCAAGAAGGCTTCTTTCGTGAAGTTGATTTCAGCATCGTTCATGGGCGAAGAAGCGACGGTATCCGGCGTGTACGTGGGCGAATCGTAGAACGAATCGTGAGAAGCGGGTACGGCGTCAGCGGCGAAATCGTCCGATGGTTTTCTCCGGGCCCGACTTCGAGGGGTGTGCCGTCGGAGCATCGTCAGACGCGGATTCCGGCCGAGCGTCCGACGACTCGCCGGCTTGTCCGACCGCACGAGAGGGTGCGACGTTTGTCGCGGGGTCTTGTTTCGGGCTGACGGGCGGCAAGCCCATCTCAATTTTAATCTGGTTGATCAACGAGCTGGCACGGAGTTTCTCTGTTTCTGCGTCGGCGGCGGCCAGTGCCTGTCGCGCTGCTTCAGCATCCTCGCCCTCGGAAGTGGATTCCGACAGCGCCATATCCAGCTTGACCTCCTGGCGCACGGTCTCCAGCGCGAGACGCTCGATCATCTCATCGTGCGTGCGCGATATGTCCTCGCCGGGGGCGTCCTGCATCTCCTTGAGCGCCCGGTTGATCGTTTGCATCCGCTGGGCGGAGCGAAGCTGTTCCTTCAGCTTCTTGAGCGCAAGAAGATGCTCTTTCTCGGCTCGTTTGATGCGCTCGAATTCCTCAGGCGTCATGGTCGATTACTCGGATTGAGACCGTTGCTTGCCGATCGTTTTACCTCCCTGTTCGATCTCGCGCTCGGGTAGATCCAGCGAACCGCTGCCTTCACGGCCGCGGCTGTCTCCGCCACCCATGCCCATCTCGAGTTTGAACTGTTTCACGAGTTCAGAAGCTCGAATCGATTCCGCATCCTCTTCGATGCGGAGCGCCTCGCTGTCGAACGAATCCAGCGCCATCTCGATGCGGGCTTCGTTTTTGGCAGACTGCTCGTTGATCCGCTGCACCATTTCGTCGTGCGTCTGGTCGACGCCGCCCACCTCGAACTGCTCCATGGCATCGGCCACTTTCGCTTGCCACTTCGACCGCTCGTGCGCGCGGAGCGCCTCCTTGGCCTCCTGGATCTTGCGGTCTTTCTCCCGCATGAACGCCTTTTTGACCTGGATGGACTTATCGTAGGCTACGGAGGCGTACTTGAGCTGCTCCTTGGACCGATCGAGCGTGTCCTTCGCTTTTTCGAGCTGGATGGCGTAGCGCTCCGCCAGATCGTCCCGCCCGGCCTGGATGCCGGCTTTGATCTTCGACGTCAGGTCCGCGATCTCCCGTTCCACGCGGCGGACTTCCTTTTCGAGCAATACCACGCTGGCTTTCACCGTCGCGATATTCTCGTTCATCTTGGGGACCTGATCGTTAAGTTCCCGAATGTTCTGTTCGAGGATCAGGCGTGGATCTTCGAGTGCGGAGATCGCGCCGCCAAAGACGGATTTAACCCAGCGAGAGAAACGGGACCAGACAGACATGGAACTGTGCGCGTAAGGTTGTGTGTGTGATCGTGCGAAACGCACGCAATATAACGCATGCCGCTTTAACGAACACGTTCTTCGTAAAGATGCATCGTTGCCGTTTTTTGGCCTTTACCGAATGGACGCCCAGCTCCCGCCGGCGAACCGATCCATGAGCAGTTGGGGCGCGTCGATGGGCGCCGGGCCGAGCGTGAAAGCGTCCAGCAGTTGCCGGCGGACGGCATCCACCTGCGCTTCCCTATGGGTAAATAGCGTGAGGAGCGGTTCGTCCGGGCTGATCGGGGTGCCGGGTGGGGCATGGATCACGAGGCCGGCGGCGGGGTCCACGCGGTCCTCTTTTCGCAGACGGCCCGCACCCAACGCCACCGCGGCGCGCCCCAC
>JBGSPJ010000206.1:0-2710 GCA_041738655.1 Rhodothermales bacterium
CGACGAAAGGGGCGGAGCGACGGCCAGGTCGACCGCGACGCGGAGGGCGGCCTCGGGCTCGCCTCCTTTTGAGCCGGCGCCGGGTTTGCGGAGCAGGGGCGTCCCGAAAAGCCCTCCAATCCCGTCCTCCCGCGGCGGGGCAGGAGCGGGGGCGGGTTTCTCGACGAGTTTCAGGGGTGGGCGCGGCGAGGGGTCGACCGGCGGCGTCTCCTCCGGTGGGGGCAACGGCGGGGGCTCCGGACGATCAGGCTTCCCGGGAGCCGGTTTTTCAGGAGCCGGCTGCTCGGCGGCCGGGGCGGGAGCCGGGGCTGGTTTTTCAGACGCCGTTTTGGCCGGTGCGGGTTTTTCCGGTGCGGGTTTTTCTTGCGCTGACTTTTCAGGGCCTGGCCGGGCCGGCGAGGGAGGCGGCGAGCCGCCACGTTCGAGCTGATCGAGCCGGGCGAGGGCCTGGCGGAGGTCCACACTGCGGGCCAGGCTGACCATCTTCAATACTGTCATCTCCAGGCGGAGACGGGGCTGGGTGCTGGAGCGGAGCTTTTCCTCGCCTTCATCGACGAGCATGAGCAGGCGCAGCAGGTCCGTCTCGGAGAACGAGCGGCAGTCGACCGCGTAGCGCTCGCGGGTGGCCTCGGCGGCTTCGATGAGCGAGGTGTCCGGCATGGTGCGGGCGACCAGCATATTCCGCAGATGGGCCGCCAGCCCACCGAGAAACTCCTGCATGTCGTACCCGGCGCGCGTGATGCGTTCGACGAGGGCGAGCATGCCGGCATGGTCGCCGGCGGTGACGGCGCGGGTGACCTCGAAGAACAGGTCGATATCCACCACCCCGAAGGCCTGGGCCAGTTCGGCGTACGTCATCGGCGAGCCGCACAGGGCCACGGCCTGGTCAAACGCCGAGAGCGCATCGCGCAGGGCGCCGTCTCCCTTGTGGGCGATGAGCATGAGCGAGGCCTCGTCTGCCACAATGCTCTCTTCCTGGCAGATGCCCTGGAGGTGGCCTACGATTTCGGGCACGGCGATGCGTCGGAAATCGAACCGCTGGCAGCGGGACAGGATGGTCGGGAGGACCTTGTTGGGTTCGGTGGTGGCGAAGATGAAGAGCACATACGGCGGCGGTTCCTCGAGCGTTTTGAGGAGCGCGTTAAACGCCGCGTTGGAGAGCATGTGCACTTCGTCGATGATATACACCTTGCGCCGGCTGCCCTGGGGCGGGATGAGCACGGTTTCACGCAGGTCCCGAATATCCTCGACCTTGTTGTTCGACGCCGCATCGATTTCGATGATGTTCATGCTGCGCCCTTCCTCGAAGGTGCGGCAGGAGTCACACGTCCGGCAAGGCTCGCCCCCGTCGCGACGCTGGTCGATCGGGGTCGTGCAATTGATGGCCTTGGCGAGGATACGCGCGGCCGTGGTCTTGCCGACGCCGCGCGGGCCGCTGAACAGGTACGCGTGCGCGAGACGATCCAGCCGGATGGCATTGGTCAACGTCTCGGTCACATGCTCCTGCGCCACGATTTCGTGGAACAGCTGGGGCCTGTACTTGCGGGCCGCGACGAGATAGGGTTGGCTGGACATGGGCGTTGAACAGGGTCGCTAAACAGGGTCGCTAAACTAGATCGCTAACAGAGTCGCTGAACAGGGTCACTGAACGAGGTCGCTTAACGGGAGTGCGTACGGGTTGCGCCGGGAGGTGATGCGGCCGGAATCCAGGTCGGTGCCAACTTAGCGGGGGAGGGCCTTTCCTGCAAGCGAAAAAGGAGCTAAAAGGTTGTCCGTTTGCCGGGCCGGCCGGCCCTCATTCTGATGCGGTACCCGCATTTCGCGCGTGCTGTCGATCCGAGGGCGTTTCGCCCGACTCCGCCGGCCGGAAGCAGTGCCGGCAGCGGGGTTCGTAGGCTTCCTCGGCGCCGAGTAGGAGCCGGCTGGAGCCGGCCGCGATCCGTTGTGAGTGGTTGGCCGGCGACCCGCAGACGACGCAGACGGCGTGTAATTTGGTGACGTATTCGGCCACGGCCATGAGCTGAGGCAGCGGTTCGAACGGCTGGCCGGTGTAGTCCTGGTCCAGCCCCGCCACAATGACGCGGGTGCCTCGGGCCGCGAGTTGTTCGCAGACCGACACGAGCTCGAGGTCAAAAAACTGGGCCTCGTCGATCCCCACGACATCGGGCTCCCGGGTGAGCAGGAGGATCTGCGAGGCGGCATGGACGGGGGTGGAGGTGAGGGAGTTCTCGTCGTGCGAGGTCACCTCCGCCTGACTGAACCGGTTGTCGAATGAGGGTTTGTAGATCTCCACGCGTTGCCGCGCGAACCGGGCGCGGCGGAGCCGGCGGATCAGCTCCTCGGTCTTGCCGCTGAACATCGAGCCGCAGATGACTTCGATCCAGCCCGTTTCTCGGTTTCGGTGCAGGGCGATGGGTTCCATGGGCGCCGCATTCTCGTGCAAAGGGAAGGCGTGAAGGTAACGGTGGAGGGCCCCGGTACGCAACCCGGGAGCAGGACCAGAAAGGGCATGCGCGGCTAGACGTCCGCCAGCGCGCCGGCGTCCATCCACCCCCGGGCGCCATTCGGAAGGCGCACCTCCACCCAGGCTTCGGAGTCGCCGAGGATTTCGACGAGCAGGCCTTCGTGAACGGTGAGCGCGACGGCGGCGTTGTCCATCGGCGCGTCGCGGAGCGTGGCCTGAGGGGCCAGCACAACGGCCTGGTGCCGG
>JBGSPJ010000250.1:0-13189 GCA_041738655.1 Rhodothermales bacterium
GCCCGGCACGGCGTCTTCACCAGCCGGCCGGGCGTGTTGACGAACGACTTCTTCGTCAACCTGCTCGACATGAGCACCGCCTGGAACGCGGCCGCCGGCCACGCCGGCGTGTTCGAGGGCCGGGATCGGAAGACCGGCAAGGTCAGGTGGACCGGCACGCGGGTCGACCTCGTCTTCGGGTCGAACTCCGTCCTCCGCGCCCTGGCCGAGGTCTACGCCTGCCAGGACGCCCAGTCCAAGTTCGTGCACGACTTCGTCGCCGCGTGGGACAAGGTGATGAACCTGGATCGGTTCGAGGTGAAGTAGTCGGCGCCGGCACACATCGGTCTGAATCGAGACGGCCTCAGCAGCTGGCATGGCGCCGGCGCTGGGGCCGTTTTTTGTATCGCGGGGCAACCAGGCCCAAGCCATGCCGCCGAATGCCTGTGCAGAGGCGACCATGATCGCCCATTCTGTAGAGACGCCCCGGTGGGGCGTCTCCTGACGTTGGCGCTCGTCTGTCCGCTTTTGTACTTCGGAACCCTCGCTGAGACGCCCCGCCGGGGCGTCTCTACATATGATGCCATAAACAGCGCATGCGAGGAATCTGAGACTGGCAGGGCGCGCGAAAAGCGGAAAGGTATCCAGCTGGCAGAGGCTCAGTGCCTGGAATATGGTATTGGATCGCGTCGGGGCACTCGCTACCTTATTCAGCACAATGAACACCCATGAACACGATCACAGAGCAAGCGCTGATAACCGGATCACCCGACGACGTCTGGGCGCTGATAACGGAACCCAGTCATTTTGCAAAATGGTACGCCTTCGGCGGAGCCACCATCGACCTTCGTCCGGGCGGGGAGATTAACATGAAGTGGGACGAGCATGGCTCCTTCCATGCCGTTGTGGATGCCGTGGTGCCGCCCAGGCTGTTCTCCTTCCGGTGGAGGCCCGAACCCGGACCGGTGGTGACGATCACCCTTGAATCCGCCGGCCCCGGCACGACGCGGGTTCAGATCGTCGAATCGGGCGAGCTCGAAAATCCAGATCAGAGCGCCCTGGCGTGGCGGAACGGCTTGAGCCTCCTGGCAAAGCTCGCGAATGGCGACTGATCGGCAATTCATTCGCCTACCTCTGCGATGGATCGGTATTAAACGTTATTCTGTTTTCAGATAATGATCGCGGCGTGAAAGTGAAAGCCGTAGAGACGCTCCTGTGGAGCGTCTCCTGACCGCGTCAGCTTTCCGTGAATCATTATGCGGGGCGGAAACGTCGCCGAGACGCCCCGCCGGGGCGTCTCTACATAAGAAGTCATTTGCAGTGCAAGCGAGGCATCCGAGACCGGCAGGGCGCGCGAAGAGCGGAATGGCATCCAGCCGGCAGAGGTTCAGCGCCCGGAATGTGGTATTGGATCGCCCGAGGACGGTCGTTACCTTGCGGCTGGATGGCCAGGTTAATACCGGAAACCCTTCAAGTAGTCCTCAAATGAGCACAGCCCCGTTTTTGGTTATTGCCGGGTTATTCTTGAGCGTCCCAAGCTATGCACAAGATCATACCCCGCTTCCCCGGCCAGCCGAGGAGATTATCGTGTCATTTGGCTCGGAGCGGTCCATCCTCGATGACTCCGGCGTCCACATCGAAAGTCTGAAACGACATCCATCGGAAATCCTCCACTACCCAGATATCGATACCACGGGCGCTCGATTTCTTTCACTATACTATAGTCGGGATGTCGCGGGCCATGACGGTGATTATACCATTTCTATCCTAGCAACTCCAAACCCCGGCGGCCTATTCCTCCATGCGGATCTCAACAACGACGAAGATCTAAGCAACGACGGTACTCCGCAATTCCTGGCGGACAGTGCCGGTACGGTTACCTTTGCATTCGTGGCGCCGAACGACTCCATGCAAATCACCTACCGAAGTGTGGAACGAGTGCCGGCGGCTGTTCGTGCGGGGCAAATGGACAGGGAATGGTTCGAAGGTACGATGGATGCGGACAGCAACCTCCGCCCGATGTTTGCCAACCTGTTCGGCGTGGATCCGAGGCGAGGTAGCTTTTTATTCGATGATCGGCCGGTTCTCGCGCGAGGCCGGATGGGGATGGGGCCGGATACGCTAGATATCGGCGTGTACGACTGGAATGCGAACGGCCGGTACGACGATGAGGACGACGTGTTGCTGGTGGATCTCGACCGGGATGGCCGGCTCATCTTCAGCGGCGACAGCGCGCATGTGTTTAAGCTAAGGGAAGTCTTCGAAATCGAAGGGCGGCGCTACCGTGTCAGCCAGGTAGATCCATACGGACGGGGAATCCGGCTCGTCGAGGTGCCAGAACTCCCGACGGGAGAGTACCTCGCGGAGCGACGCGCCGAGTACGACGCGGCTATGATGGTGCCGCGTGATTCCATCGCGCTGGATTCGGCTTTCTGGGCGCTGGAGATGACTACGCTTGAAGGCGACACCCTGCTGCTCGCCGAATTGCGTGGCCGGCCTTTCCTGCTCAACGTCTGGGGCGAATGGTGCGCGCCGTGCCGCATGGAAATGCCAACCCTCGCACGGGCCGACAGCCTGTTTTCGATCGAAGAACTTCAAATCATCGGCGTTCTCTCCACGGGTGACATAGAAGCGGCTCGGGCCTATCTGGCCGAGATCGGAGCCACCTGGTCTCAGGTACTGCTGACCGATGCGTTTCGCGAGCGGATGAATCTTAGGATGTATCCCACTAACTATCTGATCGACTCGGCCGGCGAGAAGGCCGTCGAAGCCGGCGTCATCAACCTCCGGTTCATCGAAGCCTGGCTGGAAGCCAGGTAAACTGATCCTTGAAGAACGATAACCCGTGTGGGAAACCCTTCGTACGCGGATGAACCGTTTCTTTGACAGGAAGTACACATCAAAAATCCAGCTTTAACAGGTTTTTCAGGATGAACCCATCGATTACATCACCTGAGTTCAAGCAGCTTTTGAAAGAGGTCCTCACTGAAACACTGCACGAACAACGTGAGCTGTTTCATGAGCTTTTTTCGGAGGTCATGGAGGATTTTGCCCTGACCGAGGCGATTAAGGAAGGTCTTGAAACAGGGAAGATCAGCCGTAGCGAGGTATTCGATCTTCTCGGTGATCGGCCATGAGAATCGCGTCATGCGCCGCACGTTTTGCCCTGTTTTTTTTGCTCCTCCTGCCGGCCCTCCTCGCCGGCTGTACCCCCCCTGAAAGCCCCCCCAACCTCGTCATCATCTTCGCCGACGACCTCGGCTACGGCGACCTTGGCATCTACGGCCACCCGACCATTCACACCCCCCACCTGGACCGGATGGCCGCCGAGGGGATGAAGTTCACCCAGTTTTATGCCGCAGCCTCGGTGTGTACGCCCAGCCGGGCCGGCCTGCTGACCGGGCGCCTGCCCGTCCGCAGCGGGATGGCCAGCGATACCCGCCGTGTGCTTTTCCCCGATTCGAAGCTCGGCCTCCCCGCGGAAGAAATCACTATCGCCGAAGCGCTCAAGGAAAGCGGCTACGCGACGGCTGCTATCGGGAAGTGGCACCTCGGGCACCTGCCGCCGTATCTACCCACGGCGAACGGGTTCGATTATTACTTCGGGATTCCCTACTCGAACGACATGGATCGTGTAGTCGACGGCGAGTGGCAAGACCCCTTCTGGGAGCCCAAAAGTGAATTCTGGAACGTGCCCCTCCTACGCAACGAGGAGGTTGTCGAGCGGCCGGCCGATCAGACGACCCTCACCCGGCGGTACACGGAAGAGGCGATCCAGTTCATTAAAGAACAGCAAGGCGGACCCTTCTTCGTCTACCTCGCCCACAGCATGCCGCACGTCCCGCTCTTCCGTTCGGAAGCCTTCGCCGACACCAGCCGGCGCGGCCTCTACGGTGATGTGATCGAGGAGCTCGACTGGAGCGTCGGCCAGGTGCTGAACACGCTCCGCCAGGAAGGCCTCGCCGAAAACACCCTCGTGGTGTTCACCAGCGACAACGGCCCCTGGCTGGTATTCGATTCTCACGGCGGCTCGGCCGGACTCCTGCGGGGAGGAAAGGGGATGACATGGGAAGGGGGGATGCGCGAGCCGTCGCTGGCGTGGTGGCCCGGCACCATCAAACCCGGCCAGGTCAGCGCTGCCCTCACCAGCACGATGGATTATTACGCGACCGCGCTCGAACTCGCCGGCCGGGAAATCCCCACGGATCGCATCATCGACGGGCGCAGCCTGTTGCCCATCTTGCAGGGTAATCCCGATCAGGAGATCCGCGACACCTATTTCTTCTACCGGGGAACGACCCTCCAGGCGGTGCGGAAAGGCTCCTGGAAAGCCCACTTCATCACGCAGTGGGAATACGAAGCCGACAACCAGCGGATGGAGCACAACCCGCCGCTGCTTTTTAACCTCGATGAAGATCCCTCCGAGCAGTTCAACCTCGCCGCCGACCATCCTGAAATCCTAACCGATATCGCCGCCGAGGTGGCGCGTCATCAGGCCGATATGATCGCCCGCCCGACGCAGCTGGAGGAGCGGATCGAAAGCGAGTGAGGCGGGTTCTCCATCCCTTTTCGAACTCACATCAAACTGTCCATCGAGATGCAAATCACCGTAGAAACCACCGTCGCCGCCCCCCTCGCGGAGGTTTGGCGCGCCTACACCACCCCCGAGGACATCATCCAGTGGAACGCCGCCTCCGACGACTGGCACACGACGGCCGCGACGGTCGACCTGCGCGCCGGCGGCGCCTTCTCCTCACGCATGGAGGCGAAGGACGGCAGCGTGGGATTCGACTTCGCCGGCACCTATTCGAAGATCGTCGAGCACGAACTGATCGCCTATGATTTTGGGGATCGTACAGCGACGATCACGTTCTCCGAGACGTCGGATGGCACCCAGGTGCGCGTCAGCTTCGACCCGGAAACGACGCACCCTGTCGAGATGCAACGCGACGGGTGGCAGGCCATCCTGGACAACTTCAAGCGGCACGTAGAAGCCGGAGTTCGTTAAGCAGTTCGTTAAGCAACACGCAATACGATGTCTGAAAAATCCAAAGTAAAAGGCCCGGCCTCCTACTTCCCTTTCATCGAAAATGCCTACGGGAAGCCCATCAGCCACTGGATGGCGATTCTGGATGGGATGACGGACCGGAAGCACATGGAGCGCGTGGCGGCCCTCAAAGCCGAGCACAACCTCGGGCACGGGCACGCGAATGCCCTCGTCGCCTACCACCGGTCGAAAAATGAAGCGGAATAAGGATAGCTCATGGCTCGAGTCTCTGTTACCTCTCCCACCTCCGCTACCGTCGGCCCCTACTCCCATGCCGTCTGGGCTGGCGAGCTGCTGTATCTCTCCGGCCAGACCCCCATCGACCCCGCTACTGGCAAACTCTGCGAGGGCGACCTGGGCGACCAGACCCGGCAGTGTTTCGCGAACTTGTTCGATGTGCTCGCGGCGGCCGGTTTAACGCCGGCGGATGTGATCAAGGTGAACGTCTACCTCACCGACATGGCGGACTTTGCAGCGATGAACACGGTCTATGCCGGCCAGTTCGAAAAACCGTATCCGGCCCGGACGACGATCGCTGTCGCGGGGCTGCCGCTCGGCGCGCGGGTCGAGATCGAACTGGTGGCGCGAGATGCCGGCAGAACGGCAACATAACACTCCCCATCACCATGGTATCTTCCGCCCCCGCAGAGCTCACCACACCAGCGCTCGCCGCCGGCACGGAGCGTAGTGCGGCCATCGACCACATCCGCATTTTCCTGACCGGGCTGGTCGTGCTGCACCATGTGGCGATTGTGTATGGAGGGTCGGGGGGCTGGTACTGGCGTCAGGAGCCAAATGCATCGAGTGTGCCCCTCATCCTGTTTAACGCCACGAATCAGGCGTTTTTTATGGGATTTTTCTTCCTGCTCGCCGGCTACTTCACCCCTCCGTCGTTTGAGCGCAAAGGCGCGGGCCCCTATCTGAAAGATCGGCTCGTGCGGTTGGGGATTCCGCTGGTGGTATTCTTTTTCCTGGTACAGCCGTTCACCATCGCCCTGGCCCGGACCCACGAAGGGCATCCGCTCTGGGCCGGATGGCTACTGATGATCCGGGAGGGAGAGTTCGGTCCCGGGCCGCTGTGGTTCGCCGAGGCGCTGCTACTGTTTGCCGGGGGATACGCGATCTGGCGGCACCTGCGCCCCAACGCCATCGGAGCCGCTCGATTGCCCGGATTTGGGGCTTTGTTGCTGATTGCGGTGGGATTGGGGCTCGTGTCGTTTCTGGTCCGGCTGGCGATTCCTGTTGGGGAGGAAGTCCTCTGGATGCAACTCGGCTATTTCCCCTGTTACGTCTTTCTGTTCGCCGCCGGCTGTGCCGCCAGCAAGCAGCGGTTGCTGGAGCAGGTGACTTTTCAGCAGGCCCGTCCGTGGATGGTGATGTCGCTACTGGCCTTCGTGACATTGCCCATCGTTTTTTTGACGCGCTCCGGCCAGGGCGTCTTTGAGGGCGGATGGAACGCAAATGCTCTGTTTTACGCCTTGTGGGACCCGCTCCTGGCCTGGGGGGTGATCCTTGGGATGTTGTGGGCCGCGCCTCGGTATGCGACGAACGCCGGGCGGCACACCGGATGGCTGTCGCGAAATGCCTACGCGGCCTATATTGTCCACCCGCCCATCGTCGTTGCGCTCAGTCTGATGGCGGTCCGCTGGGAGGTCTCGCCGGGCGCCAAGTTTATCGTCGTGGGCGTTCTGGCCTGCGTCGGGAGTTTTCTGGTGGCCACGCTGGTGCGCGGTCTGCCAGGCGCGCGAAGGATCTTGTGATAGTGAGCCAGGTGTGCGAGCGGGGAGGCGAATCACAACATACATATAGGGTCCCATTCGCAATTGTCCCGGACGGCGTCTACTTTTGGATTCCACCCCATCCATTCGGAGCGCCAGTCCATGAATCGTCCCCATTCCATCTCCCGTCGCGGTTTTCTGACAAGTACATGCGTCGCCGCCGGCCTCGGCATCGTGGCCGCACCGGCCCCTCTGATCGCACAATCGCCCTTTCTTGATTCGGCAATGGGGCGCCTCCCCGCGAGCCGGGTCGGGGTGCAGATCTACACCCTGCGGAATCTGCTCGATGATCAGATGCTCGGGTTCGAGGGGGCCTTTGAGTTGCTGGCGGATGTCGGCGTTCAGAATGTCGAACTCGCCGGCCTCTTCATGGGCCATACGCCGGCGGAACTCCGCAAGATGGCGGCCCGATACGGTATCGAAATAGCCGGCAACCACTTCGGGCCGCGTACGATGGACGGCGCGAATCCGTGGTACGACGACGCCGGCCGCGCCGCGATCTTTGCCGACGCCAGGGCGCTCGGGCTGGAATTCGTCGGCACCGGCCACTACTACAACGTCCCGCTAACGGTCGACGGCTTCCGGCGGTTTGCGCAGACGCTCAACGTGTGGGGGAAGGCGGCTTCCGAGGTCGGGCTCAAATTTTATTACCACAACCACGACGGCGAATTCGCCCGCCACGACGGCCGGCCTATTTTTGATATCCTCCTCGAGGAGACCGATCCCGAGCACGTTCACTTCGAGCTCGATCTCGCCTGGGCGGCCATCGCCGGCGAGGACATCTACGAATTCGTGCCCCGCCATCAGCACCGGTTTCCGTTGTTCCACGTCAAGGACTTCTGGTTCGTCGACGATGGTCCGCGCGAGACGAAACCAAACACCCTGGCGGCCGGCAATCGATTTACGTTTGCCGATGTGGGCAAAGGCACCATCGACTGGCCAAGGCTGCTCTCGGGCCTTGAGAACCCGTCCCGGCATCTGTACTTCATCGAGCGCGATGATGCCGGGGTCGATAGACCCGTGGAAGGGGCGCCCAAACCGACCAATCCGGCGGGGCCGGTGAACACGGTCTGGTCCAGTTTCCGGTATTTGACACAACTCGAATTCTAATAAACGCTGGTCCAGGATAACCATCTGAACGGCGTTCGAAGAGATATGAGATGGCATGTGCTTCGACCGATCATCCTCATTGCGGCTATCATTCTGGGGATGATCTACCCCCACCTTCCGGCCTCCTGGGACCCCCTGGCGGCCCCTATGTCTCTGACGACGCAGCTGCTCACAGCCGGATGGCTGCCGCTTGTGCCGCTTGGCATCGCCTGGCTGATCTATGAGGTGCGCTTCCGGCCGCGACGTCCGTTGCCGGCTGGAGATCGTGGTGACCGGTGGGCGAAAGCCGCCCTGGTCGTCGCATCCATTCCCGTGCTCCTCGTTGGGGTGATGATCGGACTCGGGACCTCCTTGTTGATGGGGCTGGTTGTCCTGTTGGTGTGGGGCTATTTACTTTTTTACTGGGGCCGCCGCCTGCCGGCGATCAGATTTCCCGGGTCGGGATTTCTGAATCCGGCGCCCGTGTATCTGATCGTCGTGCCATTTGTCTCCCTGTCGTTCCAACTACTGCTCGCCGAACCGCTCACGGCGTTCAGTCGGAATCGCGCGATGGCGAACAGCGCGGAGTTTATCCAGGACATTGAGGCGCATCGACAAGCGAGCGGGCGGTATCCAATCACTCTGGACGCGCAGTGGAAAGATTATTACCCCGGTATCGCCGGCATCCAGAAGTACCACTACGCCCCGCAGGGGGACGCCTATAACCTCTTCTTCGAACAGCCGCGTTTCCTTTTCGACGACTTCGGGGTGCGGGAGTGGGTGGTCTACAACCCGCTCGACGAGCAGCGGATGTACAGCCACACGTCCTGGTTATTGTTGCTCTCGCCCGAGGAAGTGGTGCGCACCCAGGGATGGTTCGATTTGCGCGAAGCCGGCGCCCCACACTGGAAGGTTTTTTTGTTTGATTGAGACATGACTCGGCGGAAAGACTTCTCCTATTTTCCACGTTCGGGGAAGGGTGTACCTCATCATGTGATGGGATCGCGCTATCTTCGTACATCGGTGTGTAACCAGGGATAAAATCGTTGAGCACGTGATGATACATGAACACATACCATCTGGACGCATCCGCGCTCTGGCATGGATTGCCCTTGTAGGGAGTGGTTGTTTTGTCGTGATGCTCAGCCTGTTGCATGTGCTGCAGCCGGATCTGAGCCCGCTGAATGAAGCCATGAGCTACTACGTGCATGGGGCACACGGATGGCTTCTTACGCTTGGCCTTTTTAGTCTTGGCCTGGGGTCGTTAGCGTTGACTCTGGCGCTGATGGGGGATGTGTGGAGCGCCATCAGTCGTGGGGGGTGGTGGTGTTTGGGGATCTGGAGCGCCGGCGTATTGCTAGGGGCGGTTTTTGCGGCCGATCCAGCCGGTCAATGGGATAAACCCCCCTCCGTCAGCGGTTCGATTCACGGCATTGCCGCGATGATTGCGCTGGCTGTCTTCCCCGTTGCGGCCGTGCTGATATCCCGCGGGCTCCGCCTGACGGCACAGTGGGGTGAGAGTTCTCGAGTATTGGATCTACTTTCAAAAGCGTCGGCGGCATCGCTAGTACTTTTTATGTCCAGTCTGGCGCCGGTCATGATTCGTCCAGGTCCTCCCGTGTTGTTTGGACTAACGGAACGGATTCTCTTCGCCATCTATGTAGCCTGGCTTGCCGTTATGGCCGTAGCGCTGCTTCAGAAAGTGATCCCATTTCGTATGAAAACCTTGATCCTCTTTTCGCTGATCCTGGCATTTGCCCTGCTGCCTCCGCACCGCGCCTCCGCGCAGGACAACCCTTCACCGCGATTCGGCGGGCCGATTGTTTTACAGGCGGATGACGTAGCCGCATTCCCCGAGCCGCCTGCCGGCTTCGACGCCGTGCGCGAGAATATCCCCCACGGCGCGACGGAGACGATCGAATACGCCTCCAAGACCGTTGGCACTACCCGAAAGATGCTCGTCTATACGCCGCCGGGGTATTCGGCGGACCGATCCTATCCGGTGTTGTACCTGCTCCATGGAATCGGGGGCGAAGAGACCGAGTGGGAGCGATTCGCGACGCCGGGCGTCCTGCTCGACAACCTCATCGCCGACGGCAAGGCCGAGCCGATGATTGTCGTGATGCCCAACGGCCGCGCGCAAAAAAACGACCGGCCCGAGGGCAATGTGTTTGCATCGGCGCCGGCGTTTGCAGTGTTCGAGCGCGACCTGCTGGACGATGTCATCCCCGCTATCGAGTCGCGCTACAGCGTATCAACCGCCCGGGAAGACCGCGCCCTGGCCGGCCTGTCGATGGGTGGTGGGCAGACGCTCAATTTCGGGCTCGGTCATATGGATACCTTCGCCTGGCTCGGCGCCTTTTCGTCGGCCCCCAACACGAAGCCGCCGGCGGAGCTGATCCCGGACCCGGAAGCCGTGAAGACGCAGCTGAACTATTTCATGCTGTCGTGCGGGAATCAGGACGGTCTGATCAGCATCAGCCAGGGCCTCCACGCCTTCCTGAAGGAGCACGACGTGCCGCACATCTGGCATGTGGATGGGAACGCACACGACCCACCGCACTGGAAGAATAGCCTGTATCATTTCGTACAGGCGCTTTTTAAGTGACCGTGTTATCTTTTTGCCAAGCCAATGGGTGGTAAATCGGTTTTATCGCATTACAGGTCAATTCGTATGAAAGGGTTCTCGCCACTTGTATTCGTAGCAGTGCTGTCACTCGGTATGGTCGTACCGGCCAACGCGCAGAATGCCGCCGCCCCCTCTCCCTGGACACCCGATTATCCCCTCTGGGCGATGCTCTGGAACCCTGATTTCAAGCGGGAACCCACAGACGAGGCGCCCTACCATGTCCCGAACAGTTCCGAAACGTTCACGGTGAAGCACGCCCGGAATCTGTTTTTCTCGCCGGACTGGCACCCCGATAATCACCCCGCGCTGCCGAATGTCGTGGCGAACGGCCGGCAACCCGAGGTGTGGGCCTGTGGCTCGTGCCACCGTGCCGAGGGCACGGGCGGTCCCGAAAATGCACCGATCGCCGGCCTGCCGGCGGAGTACATCGTCCAGCAGATGGTCGACTTCAAAAGCGGCGCCCGGATGTTTTCGGCGCCGCAGCGAAAGCCCATCCACGATATGACCCAGATCGGCCGGGCCATCACCGACGCCGAGATCCAGGAGGCGGCCGCGTATTTCGCGGCGCTGAAGCTTGAACGGCGCCTTACCGTCATCGAGGCCGAAACCATCCCCAAAATAGTCATCGCCGGCCTGGTGTACTCCAAAGATCCCGCCGGCGGCACCGAGCCGCTGGGCAACCGCATTGTCGAGATGCCGAACGACCTGAAGCAGTTCGAGATGCGCGACTCGTGGTCGACCTTCACGGTGTATGTGCCGGTTGGCAGCATCGCGAAAGGGCAGGCGCTGGTGTATTCCGCCGGCGCCAACGGAAAAGCCCCCTGCACCGTCTGCCATGGCCCCGACCTGAAGGGCCTCGGCCCCATCCCGGGGATCGCCGGGCGGTCGCCGAGTTACCTCATGCGGCAACTCATGGATTTTCAGCTCGGCGCGCGGGCCGGCAGTTGGAGTCCGCTGATGAAGCCCCAGGTGGAGCCGCTTTCGATTGACGACATGACCAATCTGGTGGCGTACCTGGCGTCGCTGGCGCCCTGAAACAGGTTTGGGGGAATCGTCCCGGGTAGGTGCTGTCTGAAATGTCGAGTGACATAGCGTTGTCATCCGGTTGGTGGATATTACCGGACATCGTTGTATCACCAGATCAGCAAGACCATGCAACTTGTCCTTACCCAGAGCGCTTCCCTCGCATGGAAGCCGCTTGTGGAGCCCGGTATCCAGACGGCCGGCCAGTACGTCAAAGTGCTTCGGATGGACGATACCGGGACGCGGCCCGTGACGTTCATGATCAAATTCGACGCCGGCGCGTCCTATCCCAATCACAACCACCCCGCCGGCGAAGAGGTATTTGTGCTGGAGGGATCGGTGCGGTTCGGGGGTCTCGACTTGTCCGCCGGGGATTTTCTGTATACCCCGCCGGGAGGCACCCATGCCGTGCACTCAAAAACAGGATGTGTGATGTTGTTTAATGTGCCCGAGGAGGTGGAGATCCTGTAACTTTTAATGGTTAATCGGTCATCAACCCATGACCTTCCCCTTAGATAACACCTATGCCCGCGAACTGGAGGGACTCTATGTCCCCTGGCAGGGTGCGGTTGTGCCGAAGCCAGAACTGGTCCGGCTGAACGCGGCGCTGGCGGAGGAGCTCGGGTTGGATACTTCGGTGCTGCGGACGCCGGAAGGGGCTGCCCTGCTCGCCGGCAGTGTCGCCCCTGAAGGCGCTTCGCCGCTGGCGCAGGCCTACGCGGGCTTCCAGTTTGGCGGGTTTTCGCCGCAGCTGGGGGATGGGCGGGCGCTGCTCCTCGGGGAAGTGATCGACCATGCCGGTCGCCGGCGGGATATCCACTTGAAAGGATCGGGGCGGACCCCCTTTTCGCGGGGCGGCGACGGCAAGGCCGTCCTCGGGCCGGTCCTCCGCGAATACCTCATCGGCGAAGCCATGCACGCCCTGGGCATCCCCACGACCCGCGCCCTCGCGGCCGTCCGCACCGGCGAGATGGTGCCCCGCGAGGGGGCCAAACCCGGCGCGGTCCTGGCCCGCGTCGCGTCCAGCCACATCCGCGTGGGGACGTTCGAGTTTTTTGCCGCCCGGCAGGACGACGAGAAGCTCACCCGACTGGCCGACTACGCCATCCGCCGGCACGACCCCGACCTGGCCGATCGCGCGGACCGGTATCTTGCCTTTTTACACCGCGTCGTCGCCCGTCAGGCCGCCCTCGTCGCCCGTTGGATGCACGTCGGCTTCGTCCACGGCGTCATGAACACGGATAACATGACGGTCTCCGGCGAGACGATCGACTACGGCCCCTGCGCTTTTATCGACGCCTACGACCCGCGCGCGGTCTTCAGCTCGATCGACCATCAGGGGCGGTATGCGTACGGCAACCAGCCGGCCATCGCCCGGTGGAACCTCGCCCGACTCGCCGAGGCGCTCCTCTCCCTGCTCGATCCAGACGAGAAGCGTGCCGTGGAACTGGCCGTCGATGCGGTGGGGTCGTTCATGGATCTGTATGAGGCCGCGTACCTGGACGGCATGCGCCGGAAACTCGGCCTCGGCACGCCGGCTGTGGAGGATGCCGGCCTCGTGGCCGACCTGCTCGCCGCGATGGAGGGGCAGGAGGTCGACTTCACCCGGTTTTTCCGGCGGCTCGCCGACGCTGCCCTCGACAA
>JBGSPJ010000276.1:0-1942 GCA_041738655.1 Rhodothermales bacterium
GACGCCGGCGCCACCGCCCGAGGCGTCCGCCTTCGGGCATTTCGTACGGCACTACCGGATGGGGGTCGACGAGCAGATCCTTGTGCTCCTGGCGCTGGCGCCGCATGTCCAGCCGCAGTTGCTCGACGTCTTCTTCCAGAAGAATCCGATCACAGACCGCGGGTTCACCGAATTCGGCGGCGTCCGGGGCCGGATGCATGGCGGCTTCCTCCCGACGGGCGAGACGGCGCTGTTCGCCCTTTCGGGGGGCGACCTCGAGCGGCGCATCGCCTGCGAACGCTACTTCGACCGCGATCACTACTTCGCGCGCCACGATCTCCTCAAGATCGAGCCCCCGCCTGCCGGCGAACCCCGGTTCAGCGGCCAGCTGGTACTGTCCGACCAGATCATCGACCTGCTGACGACCTCGGTGATCAAGAAGCCGGACTTCAGCGCGTCGTTCCCGGCCAGGCTGCTGCGCAGCGAGATGGCCTGGGGCGACCTCGTGCTCGCCCCGTCCACCCATGAGCAGCTCCAGGAGCTCATGGCCTGGATCGCCTACGAACAGACGCTGATGGAGGAGTGGGGCCTCAAGAAACGCGTACAACCGGGGTACCGCTGTCTCTTCTATGGCCCGCCCGGCACCGGGAAAACGGTGACGGCCGCCGCGCTCGCGTGCCAGGCTGGCATGGACGTCTACCGCGTCGACCTCGCGACGGTGGTGTCGAAGTACATCGGGGAAACCGAGAAAAACCTCGAACGCATCTTCGAGCGCGCCCAGAGCCTGAACTGCATCCTGTTCTTCGACGAAGGCGACGCGCTCTTCGGCAAGCGGACCAACGTGAGCGACGCCCACGACCGTTACGCGAACCAGGAGGTGGCGTACTTGCTCCAGCGGATCGAGAACTACGCCGGCGTGGTGATCCTGGCCACCAACTACAAGAGCAACCTGGACGAAGCCTTCATGCGCCGCTTCCAGGCGATCGTCCACTTCCCGATTCCCGACGACGATCTGCGGTATCGCCTCTGGACCCAGTCCTTCCCGGACGTCTGCGAAATGGCCGCATCGGTCGATATGCGGCAGATCGCACAGAAACACGAGCTCTCCGGCGGCGGCATCATGAACGTGGTGCGTTACGCTTCGCTGATGGCCTTGCGACGGAAGAGCCGGGTGATCGAGGTGCTGGACATCATGACAGGCATACGCCGCGAGCTTCACAAGGACGGGAGAACGTTGTAGATGGCCCAATCCACCCATACCGCCGAATCCACGCACACCACGACCGCGAGCCGCGCCGTGGCGCACGGCGTCCAGGCCAGGCTCCACGTGGGGCCGGCGAACGACGCGTACGAGCAGGAGGCGGACCGCGTGGCAGACCGCGTGGTGGATGCCGACCGGAGCGTTGCCGGCTCTATGGACAGCCGACAACCTGTGAGCCGTGCCGCGGCGATGCCGACCATCTCGCGGCTGGTCCAACAAAAACAAGACGAGAAGGAGCCCCAGGCCCGGCTCCAGCGGAATACGGACGAGGAAGAGCCCCAGGCCCGGCTCCAGCGAAAAACCGAAGACAAACTCCAGCCCAAGAACGGACCGGCCGGCGCACAAGGCGGGCCGGCGGGCGACGGTTTCGCGTCCGGGCTCTCGGCACGCAAGGGGATGGGCAGTCCGCTCCCCTCCGCCCAGCGCGGCACCATGGAGTCGCACTTCCAGGCCGATTTTAGCGGCGTCCGCGTCCACACCGACACGCCGTCAGCGCACCTCAACCGATCGATCGGCGCGCGGGCGTTCACACACGGCAGCGACGTATTCTTCAACGCCGGCGAGTTCCAACCCGACACCAGCGGTGGCCAGCACCTCCTGGCGCATGAACTCACCCACGTGGTACAACAGGGTGCCGCCGCACAGGGTACGGTGCCGCAACGGACCGTCCAGCGCACCCCATCGGACAGCGAGACGACCGGC
>JBGSPJ010000300.1:0-9707 GCA_041738655.1 Rhodothermales bacterium
GCGATGCCGGCGGAATCATACCCGCGGTATTCCAGCCGCTGAAGGCCCTGGACGAGGATGGGTTGCGCCTGCCGGTGGCCGATGTAGCCGACAATTCCACACATAGAGGTTCCGGGTTTAAGGTTCCGGGAGTAAGGTTCAAGGATCAGGGTAAAGCGTCGTGTATGGTAACCCTGTACCCGGAACTCCGAACCCGGAGACACGGATCGTGCCGCTTCTTCTGCGTTAGTGCGCCGGCGCCGCGACCGTCCGCCCTACCGCCGCGGCGATGAGCCGGATCTGCGCCATGAGTTCGACGAACTGCTCGAAGAAGAGCGCCTGGGGGCCGTCGCGCAGGGCCGAGGGCGGGTCCGGGTAGATGTCGATGAGCACCCCGTGTGCGCCGGCGGCGACGGCGGCGCGGGCCATCGGGGTGACTTTATTGCGCAGACCCGTGCCATGGCTCGGGTCCGCCAGCACCGGCAGGTGGCTTTTGGCCTGAACCACCGGGATAGACGAGAGGTCCAGCGTGTGCCGGGTAGACTGCTCGAAGGTGCGGATGCCGCCTTCGCAGAGCATCACCCGAGCGTTGTTCTGGGCGAGGATTTTCTCGGCGGCCATGAGCCACTCCTCGATCGTCGCGGCGAGACCACGCTGGAGAATCACCGGTTTGCCGGCGCGGGCGGCTTCCATGAGCAGGACCTCGTTCTGCATCCCCGTCGAGGGGATCAGGAAGATGTCCGCCACCGCCGCCGCCTGATCGACCAGCGTCTGGTCCGAGACCTCGACGACAAGGTGGAGCCCGTGCGTGTTGGCCACGGCCCGCATCTGACGCAGGCGGTCGTCCGCCGGCCAGGCGGATGAGTGCGCGGTTTTTTTGGGGCGCAGGAGGCCGGTCCGGAGGAAAAGCACGCCCTGATCGACGAGTAGGGCCGCTGTCCGTTCCAGCTGAGCCTCGTCTTCGTAGACACGCGGGCCGGCCATCACCGCCACCCGGTCGCGGCCGATTTCGACGCCGGCGACGTCGATCACCGTGTCGCTCCGCCGCCACGTGCGGCTGGCGATCTTGTACGGGTCCGTTACCCGGTACACCTCCGCGACCCCTTCCAGGACCTGCACCTGGCGCAGGTCGAAGTCCGGCTGCACCCCGATCGCCCCCAGCACCGTCTGATGCACCCCGCTCGAGCGGTGCACATCGAACCCGAACCGACTGAGCCGGCCGATGACAGCTTCGATGAGCGCGTCTTCAACGCCGGCTTGCATGACGACAACCATAGGGCATTCGGTTTAATGTAGTAGGTCTAAGGTTTAAGGAGGCGTATCATTGCCTTGGCACACGTTAAACCTTGAACCCTGAACCTTGAACCATCATTTGTAGCGTTCCAGCGTAAACTTCTCCCCAAGATACCGTTTCCGGACCTCTTCGTCGCCGGCGAGGGCTTCGGCGGTGCCCTGTTTCAGGATCCGACCTTCGTAGAGGAGGTAGGCGCGGTCGGTGATGGCGAGGGTTTCGTGGACGTTGTGGTCGGTAATGAGGACGCCGATGCCGCGATCCTTGAGGCCGGCGACAATGGCCTGGATGTCCTCCACCGCGATCGGGTCGACGCCGGCGAACGGTTCATCCAGCAGAAAAAACTGGGGGTCGGACGCGAGGGCACGGGCGATTTCCGTGCGCCGGCGCTCGCCGCCGGAGAGCATGTAGCCCTTCGACTTCCGCACCCGCTCCAGCCCGAACTCCTCGATCAGGGCATCGACCCGGTGGGTGCGCGCCTTGCGGTCGATCGACTGGAATTCCAGCACGGCGTGCAGGTTGCCCTCGACACTCAGGTGGCTGAAGATCGAGGCTTCCTGCGCCAGGTACCCAATGCCATGCCGCGCCCGCTTGTACATCGGGACGCGGGAAAGGTCGACATCCCCCAGGAGGATCTGGCCGGCGTGCGGCTTCACCATCCCCACGATCATATAAAATGTCGTCGTCTTGCCGGCGCCGTTCGGCCCCAGCAACCCCACGATCTCCCCCTGGCTGACTTCCAGGCTCACGCCAGCGACGACTTCGCGCTTCTTGTACCGCCGCACGAGGTTATTCGCGCGCAACACGAGCGGGCCGGCGGATGATATGTGAGAGCTCCCTGCCATCTATCGGGGTATCATTGGGATCGAAACGCATCGAGGCGTGCCCGGCGCTCGGCGTCCAGCAACGTGGTTTTGGCCGGCCGCCACTCGGGCCGCCAGGCAAAGCCCTGCAGTTCGAACGGCGAGGGAATCAACGACACGGCATAATAAACGTTCTCTGTGCCAAAGGCGGTTGTAAACCGGCTCAGCGTGTTATCCTTGAACCGCAGGTCGATCCGATCGCCGGAGGTCTTCATGGCGCCGCTGACCACCGCCGCGCCCGCCTCTCCCTCGCGCAAGTAATAGATCGCCTCGGCCTGCGGGCCGATGACGAGACTGCGGAGGGAATCCGACCGGAACAGACCGGTCAGGTGCTGGCCGCGGAGCTGGTGGATGCGGGAGATGGAGGTGTCCTCCTGGGCGGCGAAGGCGTTTTCGCGGATGAAGAGCGAGTCGATCGAGCCGGCGGTTGCCGTGGCGCGCAGCGTATCGCCCGACAGTTGATACTGCTCGTACCAGGCCATCGGCCGCACGAAAAACCGGTTCTCCTCGCGCAGGGGCCGGCCCTCTCGCGCGATGCGGTCGTACACCGAGGAATCCGCCACGGCCGCAAAGGTCTTCTGCCAGACGCGGACCGAGTCCACGGCGATGAGGCGTTGCAGGGAGTCCTCGCGGATTACGTCGAGCTTGAGGGCGCGCATGAGCAGCGTGTCGGTGTCCACACCCGTCGAATCCCTGCGGAACTGGACCAGCAGGGCGTCGCCCTCGATCCGGCTGTAGCCGCTGCGGTTGTCGTTGAAGGCGTAGGCGCCAAAGAGGAACGACTGCGAGAGGGTATCGGCGTCGGCCACGCCCTCGCCGCCGCCGAGGCGCTGGACAAAGACATTGCCCCGGCCGATCGACACCTCCGTTTCGCGAAAGTACGTGATCGAGTCCGCCTCGAGGTGGGTGCGGTCCTCGTCGAGCACCACGTCGGTATAAAACTCGGCCCGTTTTTCATCCGAATAATACTGTCCGCCCAGGCTGGTGAGGACGGTGAGGCTATCGACCAGGCGCACCTCGCGGTCGAAGTCCGTCCGTTTCTGGTCGGCGTAATACAGCGCCGAAGGGGCGTAGACCTGGACGTCGCCGTCGGTCAGGTGGACGCGGCCGGTCGCCTGGCCCTGTTTGAGGCGGGTGTTGTAGACGATGCTGTCGGCGCGGAGGGAGTCGCCGCGTTCGACGATCATGACGCGGCCGGTGAGGACGACGCGGTCCTGCTCGAGGTAACGGACGACGCGGTCCGCCCAGAGGTCGGTTTGCTCCTGGCGGAGACGGACGGCTCCTTCGAGGATCTGGACGGGCTGGTCGTCGAAAACGGCGCGGGAGAGGCGGTCCGCCTGGAGGATGTCGACCTGTTTCTCGGTGGTGTCGCGCGGAGTCAGGGGCTCCGCTTCGGACTGGGCGAACGCCGCCGGCGGGATGAGGCCACACCACACCACCGCCGCCGCAATCACCCGATGTACGCCCGATATCCCCATAGCTGCTTACTGCTCTTCGACGAGTACCTGCCCCGTAACCCGCGCGAGCGAATAATGCTCCAGATCCTCGTCCGCGTCCAACTCGTAGCCCTGGATCTGCTCCTTGGGCGTCGTGATGCGGACGAAGCCCGGCGTGGTGACCTTGCGGTCCGTCTCGTCCCACACCAGGTGCTCCGTCTCCAGCCGCTTGTTGTCGACCGTCGTGACGATCACATTGTCGCGGGCCTCGAAGCGGCGGTCGGCCTCGTAGTAATACAGCACGTCCGCCACGACGACGGCGGAGGAGTCGCCGGCCTCGTCGAACAGGTATGCCATGACCCGCTCGCCGGGGGCCGAGTCGTCCATGCGGAGGAGGAGGTAGGTGCTGTCCGCCTGCGATATTTTCGCCATATAGGCCGCCCGGATCGCCACGCGGGGGCGTTCCGCCTCCGAAACGCTGAAGCGGGCGCCCCAGCTTTCCTGCAGGGGGCGCTGGTCTTCCTGAATTTCTTCGACGGTCGGAGCCTCGCGCGCTACGGGGCGACAGCCGGCCGCGACGACACAAAATAAGAGCACGACGTACGCAGGAACGTAGGCCCCGAAGGCTGGTAGTATGGGCACGCTCCGTTTCATTCCAGGACGGACCTTCGGGCACATCGATATCCCGATCCTATACGCTTCCTCCCCAGCACATCCGGTCTTTTTGATCATTGGCAATCTTTTCGATCATCGGTTGACCGATTGAACGCAAGAGGTACAAAAAGGGTTTTACTTCCCCGTGCGCCTGCCGATACCCAGTAGGACCTCTTACGCTCTAAGTAACGGTTTACCTTCTTAACTGAGACGCACATGAGCTTTAAAATCGAGCCTCATGACCAGGAAACAGCGGTCGTAACTGTAGGCAAAACGCTCGACTTCCGTAACGCCGAGGCCTTCAAGACCGCCTGCCAGGAACATGTGGACGCGGGAAAACACAACTTCATCCTCGACTTCACGGACACCGGCATTCTCGACTCCACCGGGCTGGGATCGATCTTTTCGCTCTACAGAAAAGTGTCGCCCCTCAATGGCCAGGTCGTGTTCGCATCGATCTCCCGACCCGTCCAGGTCGTGGTTCAACTGACCCGCACGTACAAGGTTTTTCGCCAGTTCCCAACGGTCGAGGACGCCCTCGAAGCGTTGCAACAGGGCATCCCGTCGCATCGGTAGTCGTCGCGGTCGGCGTTCTGAAACCGAACTCTACGTGCCCCGGGTTATCTATGTACAATACGATGCACTATTTCTCGGACCTGGATACCATCGTCGACGACGTCTATGACCTGTTCGCCTGCTGGCAACAGCAGCACACGGAGCAGGAGCCCTTTTCGCTGGACACGCTGCTGACGGCCCAGATGGCCGTGCATGAGTGGGTCGCCAACTTGAAGCGGCACGCCCGCTTCGCCGTTGCCCAACCGCGCGTCGGCGTCTGTGTGTCGCCCAGCAACAACGGTCTGGCCTGCGTCGTCGAGGACAACTCGGTCGGCTTCGATCTGGCGGCGTACCTCGCCGACAACCCGGAGCTGACGGACATCATGCCCGAGCGAGGCATGGGGTTGCACTGGATCAACGCCTGCGCCAACGACCTGCGGTACCAGCAAGCCCCCGAGGGCGGCCAGCAGCTGGCCTTTTTTGTTGGCGCCATTCAAGACCCCTGTCTGGACATCCAGTTTTCATGAGCGACTACTCGATCCTTGTCGTAGAAGACGAAGAGATTCTGCGCCGGCTCCTCGAAATCCGCCTCAGCAAACTGTACAAGGTGCGCACGGCGGAAAACGGGGTGGATGCCCTGGCCAAGCTGGCTGAAAACACGCCGGATCTGATCATCTCGGACATCATGATGCCCAAGATGGACGGATTCCAGCTCCAGCAGCGCCTCCAGGAGCAACCGACCACCCGCGCCATTCCCTTCATCTTCCTCACCGCCAAAGCCGACGACAGCAGCCGGCTCAAAGGCCTCCGCATGGGGATCGATGACTACATCACCAAACCGTTCGACCTGGACCAGCTGCTCTCCCGGATCGATCGCCTCCTCGAACGCACCCGCCTCTTCCAGACACAACTCGACGCCCGCATCGGCCTGGACTTCTCCAACAAGCTGATGCCGAAACGCCTCCCCGAGGTCGGAGGTTACGCGATGAGCTACTTCAACCGCCCCCGCGAACACGGCGGCGGCGATCTGTTCGACTGGACCGAGGCCTCGCCCGGCGTCTACTTCTTCACCATTGGCGACGTGATGGGTAAGGGCCTACAGGCCAAGTTCTATGCGTTTAGCTTCCTCAGCTACATCCGGGGCACGCTGTATTCGATGCTCAAGACGACGCATTCGCCGGCCGACCTCATCCGCCGCGTCAACCAGATCATCATGGAGGATGAGATGATGGAGGACACCTTCGCCTCCCTCCTGCTGATGCGCTGGGAGCCGGCAAAGAACGAAATCACCTACACCAACGCCGGCCACTGCCGCCCCGTCCTCGTCGGCCCCGACCGCTCCGAGGTCATCCTCGAGAGCGACGTCATCCTCGGCCTCGACAAATACGCCGACTTCACGGACACCAAAATCCAGCTCCCCGCCGGCGCCTCGATCGTCACCTACACCGACGGCCTGCTCGAACAACGGCTCGAATCCGGCGAGATGCTCGGCGAAGAAGGCATCGCCCGCCTATCCGCCAGCGCCATGAACGACCCGGACCCCATCGCCGGCATGCTCCGCCGCATCCTCGAGCAAAGCAAAGAGCCGGCCTTCGCCGATGACATCCTCGTGTTCTGGCTCAACCGGCTCGTTGAGCAGCATGCGTGAGAATGGTTGATGGTTGATGATCGATTGTCGACAATTAACAATTGACCATCAATTATTGACCATCAATTATTGACCATCAATTCCCTTCTCTCGGCATCGGGTTTCGGCCCTATCTCCTCCCGATCGTGGAGGTATCCTCTCCATGTTCTATGCGCTCCGCCAAAACACGTAAGGCAAGTGCTTTTGCATGAACAACAGCGTCGTTCCTCGTTGAACCGTAGACCATGACACCAGGAAGATCTGGCACTTCGGCAATCCACCGGCCGTCGCCTTCTTGCTCGATTTCGATGTTAAGGTCCATGGTTCTATTGGATAAGAGAGGGGGAACCTGTTGATTGATGGTTCAATGGGTAAGCGGTGGTGACGGTTCCATGATCTTTTTTCAAGGAGCCGGCCTTCGCCGACGACATCCTTGTGTTCTGGCTCAACCGGCTGGTCGAGCAGCATGCGTGAGAATGTTTGATAGTCGATGATCGATAAGTCGACAATTGACAATTTGGTTACTGGCAGTTTAATACTTCGGACACTTTTTGCGGCTGGACCGTTCCTGACGATCAGGCCCCTCCTCGCACCGAGGAGGGGCAAATACCGTCGGCGCGAAGCGGTGACGGGATGGGGAGGAGCGAAGGGATGCCGGACGGATGGGTCAAAATGCATCCCCAGTCGTTGCCTTTTTTTTCTCAAACTCGGCCGTCAGGTCGAGTTGCAAAAAAATGAGCCGCGTTGACGTCGAGCAGTACTCCTCCCCGTTCCGACATCGATAAATCGACGTCGGAACTCGCCCCTCCTCGATCCGAGGAGGGGCCTGATTTGTCAAGCGGCAGTGCCCTGATTTGTAAATCCATCTGAAGTATTAATTTCGTATTCCCCACTTGAACACGAAGTCCCCACTCTGTCAATAAGCAAGGCTCTGGCGGCGTTTTCGTCAAACGCTTCCACCACGCAATACACAGCAACAAGATCTCTATTCACACATTGCGAGATACGGGATCACCAAACAACGAATATCGAGAATTCTTTTGTCCTCACTTGAGACGTAAGATATGTTTGCTTCGATCAGATTAACATAACCATCCTCAGAGTATTTCCAGATAGTATCCCATTGCTGATGGAGATATCCTCCTTCATTCAGCAATGATGGATCGAAATCAATTTCAAGAGTATCAGCAGAACTGTAATCTGGTTCGGATTGCCCCGCGAGACTGGCTTTTAATGAAATTGCAGTTATTCCTTTGTTAGATAGCAGATGTAGATCAACGCCCAGCTTCATCGACTGGGAGGCATGATCTCTTCTCAACCTAATGTCCTGAATTACAAAGGGCAGCTCATTCTCCTTCGCGTATTTATAGGCATGTTCAGCGGCTCGCTCTAGTTCTTCTTGGAATTCAACCCGAGACTGATAACTTTGATATTCTCCATATTTCCTCGAGGTCTCGGCAATTTCGGCGTTGATCCACTCCAACTGCTCTAATAGTTTCACTTTCTCCGCTTCAAGGCTATCGAGTTTTTCTTCGAACCTTTTGCTTGTCACATCCTGAGCAAAACTACTTCCGCCCAGAAAACAGAGAATAACCAAGACGGCGATCGCTTTCATGTGTTGATCTGTATTTCTGCATGCCATCCTCCCCTCGTTACGCACCATTCTTTTTACAGATTAAGGATAAAAATGCCAGCCGGCGGTGCTCACCGGACAACATGCGAGCGATGCGAGTCATCTTTCCCGTGAATCCATTTGTTGGACGAAAGACCTAACCCTGCGCTTGCTGCAGGACCCAGCCGTTTCCATCCGGATCCGAAAACATAGCGAAGCGGCCCCAGGGCGCGTCTTTTATTTCGGAAATTTCCAATCCGTTCGCTACAAGTTTTCGTTGGGTGGCTTCAATATCCAACGTATCCAGAACCATGCCTCGAAGGCTGCCCGGAGGCATCGCATCAAACCATGTTACCAGTGTGATGGATGTTTCCGCACCAGGAGGGCGGAGTTGGACCCACTGCTGATTGGGTCCCATCGGGTTATCTCTGAGGATCTCGAACCCAAGCACCTCGGCATAAAATGCTTTTGACGCGCTTTGATCAGAGACCGGGATCGAGAGGATATCAATCCGGCGAATATCCATTTTCTTATAGTTTCTTAAGGAGGTCTCTCCGCTCCAACGCCGGCACGCCGGCGTTTCCGGTCGAGATGACATTTGCTGGGGGAGCATTTTGACATGCTTAAACTACTGATTTCAACAACCGATTCGCTTCATCAACCATCGATTATCGACCATTAACCATCAACAATCGACCCCACCCTCCCCTCAAACCACTTCCTCGCCGGCTTCATCCCCGCGGGCGCATCGTCCGGCCAGGGCGCGAAGACCACCGGGATCTTAAACCGGGGCAGCCGGACCTCCAGAAACAGCCGCAGCGCCGCCTCACCGGCAAACGCGGCGTCCCATTCCAGAAAGGCAAACGGCCTCGCGCCGTAGACGGCGTCGGGTACCGGGACGACGAGCGTGCGGACGACCCCCGGGAATTGCGCCATCACTTCTTCGATTTCCTCCGGCTGGATGTTTTCGCCGCCAGAGATAAACAGATTGTCCTTCCGCCCGATCACCCGCAGCCGGCCGCGCTCGTCGAGCATGCCCAGATCGCCGGTCGCGTACCACCCCTCGGCGTCAAACGGGGTCGACAGACCTCCGGGGGTCAGGTAGCCGGCGAACAGCGTCTCCCCTCGCACCTGCACCTCGCCGTCTGCCCCCAGGCGCAGTTCTCGATGCGGAAGCACATGGCCGGCCGTGTGAAGCGTCGCGGCATCCGCCCCGGGGGGCGTTGTTGTCACCTGCGAGGCCATTTCGGTGAGTCCGTACGTCGTATGTAGCGGCCAGCCGGCGGCGAGGGCGCGCTCGATCAGGATATCGGGGATAGGCGCGCCGCCCAGGAGCACGGCGCGGAGCCGATCCGGAATAACCACTCCCAGCAGACGCGTCAATTGCGCGGGCACCAGCGAGAGGTGGGTGATGCCGCGCCGGCGCAGTACGTCTTCCAACGCCTCGCCCGGATCCGCGACGGCTACCGCCGCGCCGGGGAGAACTACCCGAAACAGGATGCCGAGACCCGAGACATGATGGAGCGGCAGCGACAACAACCATTGGTCGCCGGCCCCCAGCGGCATGTTCTCCAGCGCCCCCAGGGCGCTAAAATAGAGGTTGCCAAACGTGAGGAGCGCCGCCTTTGGCCGGCCCGTGCTGCCCGAGGTGTAGAGCGCCACCGCCGGCGCGTCGAGGTCGAACACCGGC
>JBGSPJ010000312.1:0-3042 GCA_041738655.1 Rhodothermales bacterium
GGCATAGCCGGCCCGCGCCAGGGCGATGGCGGTCTGCCGGCCGATGCCGGAGCCGGCGCCGGTTACAAGGGCGATCTTCATCCTTCGGCCTCCAGGCGTGCGATGAGTTTAGGGGGAGCGGCTACACGATACGCATTTCGGATGTGAAGCCCGAGTTCGATATCATCCACCGCATCCAGAAATACGCCGATCCACCCATTCACTCCCACGTACGCCGGCCTAAAAAACGCCTCCGGGCGGGCTTCGATCAGCATCTCCTGCATGCCCGCCGCGGCCGCGAGCCAGACGGCGTGCCGGCCCCCGCCGTGGTGGTTCTCGGCCGATGCGTACATCGCGAAGACCTTTTTGTGACGCCAGGTCGGCTCGCTCCAGGCAATCTTCTCCCAGGCATCGGGGAGGGCCATGCAGAGGGCGCGAACGCGTTCTATGGGTGACGCTGGAGGGCTCATTTACAGTCCAAATCGGAGGGAGACCATGATGACAAGCACAAGGGACATGATCGAAAGCCCCCACAGGTTGCTTCGCCGAATCGCCTGTTCGGCGCCGGGTTTAAACGTATCACCGTCCCACACAATGGCCACGTAGTGCCGGCTCGCGAGCGCGCTAACGACGATGGCCACGAGCGTGAGGACGAGGGCCGCCAGGAAACGGTGGCCGTACGGGGTGTGAAGCAGGGCATCAAACGACCGGACGGGCCCAAAAACGGTCCCTCGCAGGAGGCCCAGCCAGAACGTCAACTGGGCGGTGGTTCCGATGAAGGCTCCGATGGGGCCGTCGAGTGCATCAAATACCCCCCGCGCCTCCGCCGGCGGGCGGCGAAACAGCGCCGGCCAGACAACAAACGTCGCAAAGGCATACCCCCCGAACCACAGGATGGCGGAAAGGACGTGCAGCCAGTGGACGAGGAATAACAGGGGGATATTCATAGGCTCTAGCCGCGGAGATTTGACCCGATCCGGGCGCTTTCGAGGTAGGCCTGCACACGACGCACCAGGGCCTCGGCCGCCTCCCGGTGGCGCTTGCGGACGCTGAGTTCGACTTCCACGGAGTTCTTCCCCGGCAACGCATCCAACAATTCCGGCCCTTTGGGGCGAACGGTCAGCACGTCTTTCATGACGCCCGGGTTGTACTGGACGCGGAGTAGCGCCTTTAATTCGATCTTGATGATATGGTGATCCTCGGTCGACCCCGTGGCCGAGTTTTCCAGCACATCCAACACCAGAAAATCGTCCTCCAGATACGCCAACCCGCTCACCTCCGTGAACCCCATGTGTTTATCGGGGAGCGTAAACGGCACCACATCGCCGTCAATGTCCTGCTCGTACAACCGGTATTTCAGATAGGCGGCAAGCCGGTCGGCCGCCGTTCGATCCGCCCGTTTTACCTTAAAAACCATCTCGCGGGCGTTGTCGCCCGGCATCTGCTCCATGATCTCGAGCCGGCGCGGGCGAAACACGAGTTTGGCCCCGATGGCCGACTTGATGTACTCGACATCCCGCAGGTCGTCGATCGGGATCGACATGCGATGAACCGTCGACAGGTTGTCGAGCAGGCTCTTCGTCCGATAGGCAAATTCGATGCGTTCCTCGCCGGCCTCCAGCGTGCCATGGATCTCCGCGATGCCCTGGAGCACCTCGGAGGCGGACACTTCGACGGAAACGGATACGGGGTCGGCAGGAATTCTCACGTCAGTTCATCATCTTGACCTCGATCACGTTCGAGGCGAAAGCATTGGGCTCTACCGGCATCAATATACCATATGCCGGCCACTCGCTCAATCCAACGTATAGTCGAACGACAACACGCCGTGGCTGATGCGCGCATCGCCTCGGAGCGTGGCGAGGTCGCCGGTGCCCGACCCCGGGACAACGGCGCCGAACTGGTTGATTGTTTGATCGCCCACACGCATTCCGCCGTGTTGGAGGACAAACGAGCCCGATCGTCCATCCAGGGTGCCAACCACCCGTTCGTTGGCGATGTAGGCCTCCTGGCCACACGTCAGCATTTCGACAGTGCCCTCGCCGACGAGGGCGCCGCTGTAGGCCTTTTTGATCGTGGCGCGGCCCAGGGCGGGGCCGAGAGCCGGCTCGTCATACACGGACGGCTCCCACCCGGTGATGGCGAAGGGGATATCGATTTTCATTGGGATCTCATGTAAAGTTGGAAATAGGCCCCGACCTGTCAACGTCGCCGGCGAGTGGCTTCGCGCTCCTCGTCCACCCGAACCGCTTCGACGAGGAGTTCGCGAACGACGTCTGGGTCGACGTCTCCGGCGTCGAGATAGACGCGCATGCAAACCTGCTTGCGCCCACCACGGTCCAGATAACCGTGCGGATCGTGCATATTCACACCCTGCGTAAACCCGAGTTGGACGCCGGCCTTTGTCTTCCCGGCCCACCCAACCGACCCGGGCCAGATAAAACACACATCGGCATGCCGGCGGAAGTATGGCACATTATACGAAAGCCGCTCGTCCGCTTCGGGCACCGTTTCAAGGACAATCGCTCGTAACCTATCGACGATGGCCCGTTCCCCGGCCGGGAGATAGTTCAGGAATTCTTCGATGGAATGGAAGTGGACGTCCTGCACGGTTTCCAGGAAATTGGTCACTCGGACGAAGGTGATGGTGTTTCGGTGAGGCGAACGTACGCCTCCGCGTAGCGCCGGCCTAGCTCGCGCGCGGAGGCCGAATCAAAGTGGAGCGTGTCGCCTTTATGCGTCAACCCCTCGGAGGGCACATAGGCCACGAACGGCATCTCCGCGGCCAGTTCGCGCTGGGCGCGGTCGACCGCGATCCACGGCTCGGTCCAGGGCTTCTCGGGGAAACGACCCATCTGCCCGATCAGAAACGGCAGCTCGGGGTTGCCGCTTTGCTCGCGGAACCGCGTAATCAATTCCGCCAGCCGCTCCTTGTACAGCGGCGCGAGCGCCTCCTTGCTATCGCTTTCACCCTGGTGCCACAACACCGCGCGCAGCTCGCCGTCGTGGCGCGCCTGCGCGAGCCGACGCATGGCGTCGTCGTACGGGTGGGAGTCCGTAGCC
>JBGSPJ010000342.1:0-5600 GCA_041738655.1 Rhodothermales bacterium
CGCGCCTGGCACGGCGCCGGCATCCGGCCCAACGCCCTCATCGACATCTCGGACGGCCTCGCCTCGGAAGTCCAGCACATCTGCCGGAATAGTAATGTCGGCGCCCTGCTCGACGCCACGGCACTCCCCATCCACGCCGAAACGCGCCGCGCCGCCGGCCACTTCGCCCAGGACGCGGACACCTATGCGCTCTACGGGGGGGAGGACTATGAGCTGTTATTCACGATGCCGGCGGAGACCCTCACGAAGATGGACCCCGTCACCTACACCGCCATCGGCGCCATCACCAACGCTTCGGAGGGCGTTCGTATCCAGACCCCCGAAGGCGCCGTCATCCCCCTCGAAAACCGGGGGTACCGGCACTTTGGGGGCGGCAATGAGGTCGACTGAATCCGACTCGAACTCGACACTATTCGCACGAACGGAAACGTCCGACTTCGAGTAAATGCTCATGGCTCGCTTACGGATCGAACTGGACGTTACCAGCGCCAGCGATCGGTTGCCGACCGCACCATACCGCCGAACCAAGCTCCTGGATGGGCGACCCACAGCCTCATCCACCTATTTAGCCAGCTTTACCGTGGTGGGTCGAATAAATGCTCGACCAGATAATTGATATTCAGGCTAAGTACATATTGGGCCGCCCGGGAAATGCGCTGGCCGTCGCGCTTCTCATTATCCAGCTCGGTCTGAAGACGTTGCAACATATGCATCGCTTGTTGCTGATCTCCCGACTGAAGGAATCCACGCGACGCTGCCAACTGCTGGTCGATATGATCACCCAACACGCGATCTGAAATCCAGCCGAGTTTGACCGCCATTTTCACCGACTCTTGCAGCCTCTCCAGAATGCGGGTTGGATCAAACGGTAGAGGTGGGATACCTGGACCGAGCGTTTCAAATGAAACAAGGGCCATTGAATCTTTCAATGTATAGATAAATTCGGCCAACTCGCCCAAAGTATTGATTCCCTCATCCAGATCTGGAAAGAATTCGGAGTCAGTATTTGATGCATACCCCGAAATGATAGCCGGCAAATAGGGGCTCCAAAGGATGAATGCCTCCACCGTTGAGCCAGCTGCGATCCCTGTATCCTCCATAAATGCGCCCGTGTACGACCAGAAGAGCAACTCACGGCGTTTGTGCGACCAGAATGTCCATCGTTTGTCCGGCTGGATTGTCTTCACCACTTCAGCATTCGACTGCAAGCCAAACTCGGACAGCTTGTATCTTGCCTCGACCGTATTGCCCACGACATAGCGATAAACATACAGCGATCGTGTCCTATCAAACACGACCTGGGCCTCCACGTTTGGGATCACGCGGTTTCCCGGTACAAAATAACCAGTGAAAAGCGAATCGGAGCCCAGGGTATACTGTACGGTGTACGAACCGTCCGAATTCTCCGTGACAGTCTCTCCTCGCTTGTCATACACAACGGTCTGAGCATGCGCGTTCGCTACCGATACCAGCGCAAGTAGCAAGGCTAACAAGCCGTGTACCCTAGTAGAGCACGTCTGAAAAACGATCCCACAGGAATGCATAGGTTTGCGCGAGTTCGCCATACTTCATCATGATGTGCTTGTAAATCTCTTCGGCCAGATGCTGGTCGTATAGATGCGACGTACCGTTACGAATGTCCAGCATATCAACCCAAATCGTCTCAGCCTGAAGCCATCCTTTTTGATACGAGTGTTTGAGTGCCTATCGAACACCGTCGGATTCTACCCATTCGTATCGCACTAAGCGCGTCACCGAGACGAGCCAGGGCTTGCCCCAGATTCTCCTTGATTATGAAAATCAGGAGTTGAAACGCATATTCCTCTGATTGAAAACGCCGTATCGATTTAATCGCGACAATAAGGTCCGTCATCCCCCGGTCAACGCCGGGGTAGACCCTGAGCCCCGACCCAGGACCCAATACAGGATTGCTAACCTCCAATGAGTCCAGAAACGAACCCCGATTTGTCGGGGAGACTTACGAATTGATGATATTACCAAGAAGGACCTCTCCTGGTTATGTTGAATTTCCACGTTCAATCAACCAAGAGAGGCCCTTCCTATGGAAACAACGTACTACAGTGGCATCGACTTGCACAAGCTGACCAGCCATATCACGACCGTTCGGGCTGATGGTAGTCTCGTCAAGGAGGCGAATCTGAAGAATCATGCCTCCCTGATCGCCACCTATTTCGCAGACCTGCCTGGAAGCCATCAGGCCGTAGTTGAGTCAACGTCGAACTGGTACTGGCTGGCTGATCTTTTGCACGAACAAGGGATCGACGTACGGCTTGCACACGCCAAATACGTAAAGGCCATCGCGTATGCGAAGGTAAAGACGGACAAAGTTGACGCCCATACGCTGGCCCAACTACTGCGCGCGGATTTGATCCCGGCCGCCCACCAGGTGAGTCCGCGGCGTCGCGCTCATCGCGACATCCTGCGTACGCGGTTGAAGCTGGTCCATCGCAAGACGATGGCCGTCAATGCGACCCACCTGTTGTGCGCCAAGTTCAACGTCAAGGACATTGTTGATCTGCCCGCCGCGTACTTATTACAGGCCGGCAGCCATCTCCGCCAGGTCGAACTCCTTGACCAAGAGATCGAGATGCTAGAGGAGGCACTCTATCCGGAGCTTGTCCCCGATGCCGATATTCAGCGTCTGATTCAGATTCCGGGTATCGGAAAAATAGTGGCTTTTACCGTGATGCTCGAGATCGATACGATCGAGCGTTTTGAGAGTGAGGGCCAGTTCCTTTCGTATTGCCGGTTGGTACCCTCGGCCAAAAACTCTGGTGGACGCAAACGGCAGCAGGCGAGTAAAGATGGAAACCGCTATCTCAAGCTGGCTTTCTCGCATGCCGCCGTTCGAGCGATCCAGTTCTACCGAGAAATCAAGGACTTTTACCGCAGTAAAAAACGCAAGAAGCCTGATGCCGTTGCGCGCACGCTGGTGGCCAAGGAACTGGCTCGCATCGTTTTTTACATGCTGAAGAAACAAGAGAACTTCAACGGCTGCTTCAAAGGGAAACCTCTGAGCCGAACGAAGACCCTGCCGGCGGTTTTTAACCGCTCGTGGCCGCTACGTGCAAGCCCCGCTGCGTAACTGAGGGGATATTCTCGAACGAGAACGTCAACCTCGAACTGATGATTGGGAAGCACGTAGCTGCGCCGGGGTTCTATCTGGGATAGGCGATTGCCAGCCTCAGCCCTGGCTGAGGTAAGCCCGAAGAGCTGTATGGACGCCACAAGGGACGATCATGCATCGTACCGGTGGACATCCGAAGCGATAGTCTACCGGACTGGCTACACCGCACATGATTCAGTTGCCGATGACCTACCAAAACGCCGGCGAAACGATGACTCGCTTCGCACAGGAGAGGTTTGTATGTCAATGAACAAAAAGTACCTACTTGACAAATTCCTTCTTAGAGCTGTTACGCAGGTGCCATGATCATGTCATGCTGAGCCCCGCGAAGCATCTGTCTGAAACGCGATTCTGAGCGAGAAACGACATCGTCTGCGTCTTAGAAAGATCCCTCACTACGTACAGGATGACATGCCCCGGCCGATCGCGTAACATCACTTATCTGTTCGTGAGGCTAAAATAGGCACGGAAGACCTCTTTGTAGATAGCCACGGCTGCGGTCACGGACGCGATCTCAATATGTTCGTCCGGCGTGTGAGACCTCGGGCTGGGGCCGGGGCCGATTTTAACGGTGGGGACATCGGGGAGGAAGATCCAGTCGGAGGCGGTAGGTGAGCCGGTGGGTTCACGGCCTGGCAGTGCCTTCTGGCAGGCCTGGACGATACGGGCGTCGGGGGCGGTGGCGACGGGGATGAGGCGTTTGCTGTGGACCTCGACGCGGGAGGCGATGTGCGCCTGGATCAGGGCGATGAGTTCATCGTGCGTGTACGCCGGCGTCGACCGGACGTCCACATCCATCACACAGTGATCCGGCACGACGTTGCGTGCCGTCCCGCCCTGGATCATCGTCACCGTGAGCGTCGGTTTTCCCAGGAAAAGGTCTTCCCGATCGAATTCGAGCTGTTGGAGTCGTGCGATGTCGGCGGCGGCTTTGTAGATGGCGTTTTCGCCCAGATGGGCACGGGCGGCGTGGGCCGTGCGTCCTTCAGCGTGGAGCTTTAAGATCAGAAGTCCTTTCTGGGAGACGACCGGCGTCATCTCCGTCGGTTCGCCGACGAGGGCGGCATGGATGGGAGGAAGATGCGGGCGGAGATGCTGGAGGCCGTTGTAGCCGCCACCAATTTCCTCACACGTCGTCAGCGCCACCATTAGTTTGCCGCCGGCGGGCGACCAGCCGGCTTCGGCTAGCTCAACGAGCGCCATCGTCATCGCCGCGCCGCTGGCTTTGGCGTCAACTGTCCCCCGGCCGTACAGCTTGCCGTCGACCAGTGTCGGCGTAAACGGGTCGTAGGGGTGATCCGCGGAGGGGGGGACGACGTCCAGGTGCGAGTTCAGCAGGAGCAGATCGGGTCCGTCGCCGATCCAGAAATAGACATTGTCATCGAGCCGGCCGACCTGAAGCCCCTTTGCACGCGCAAACGCCTCGACATAGTCGGCGATAGGCCCTTCCTGCTTGCTGAGCGAGGGGAAGCGGACGAGTGCGGTAAGCAGGTCGAGTACGTTGGTCGGGTGCTCGGGCATCGCCATCACAGGATTCGGGTACCGCGGGCTCGGGTGGTGAGGTCGTCGGGTGCGAGCACCCATACGTCCGGGATGCCGGCGTTGCGGGCGTCGAAGGCGACGGCGAGTTTGACAAGCATGCCGCGGCTGATCCATCCGGTATCGGCGCCGGCCTGGAAGTCGGCCACGGCCATTTCGGAGATCACCGTGGCCGCGTCGGACGCGTTGCGGCGGACGCCGCCGGCATCGGTGACGAGGGCGAATAGCGATGCGTTCAGCGCCCGGGCGATGGCGGCGGCGATGGTGTCGGCGTTGACGTTGTAGATCTGGCCGGCATCGTCGACACCGAGGGGCGCGACGACGGGGGTGTGGCCGGCGGCCAGCAGGGCGGTGAGGAGGGCGGGGTGGACCTCCTGAATATCGCCCACCCAGCCAAAATCTACCACGCGCCCATCCACACTCCATGGCGGCCGGCGGGTCACCCGCACCGTTGCCCCATCCACCCCACTGAGCCCAACCGCGGAGAGGCCGGCCCGGCCGGCCATAGCGATTAGCCGGGTATTGAGCTCGCCGCGGACGGTCCACTGCATGATCTGGAGGTCGAGGTCGGTCGTCACCCGCCGGCCATTGACGATTTCGGGCTCGTGCCCGAGCCGGCGCGCCATCTCCGTCGCCTGGGGCCCGCCGCCATGGACGACAACAACCGGCATCTCATCCCGCAGCGCACGAACAGAGGCCCAGAAAACGGCCATGGCGGCGGGGTCCTCAATGAGGGATCCGCCGATTTTGAGCAGAGCGATGGATGGCAAAGGATTAGCGATTAGCGTGTGATGTAACGCGTTCTTTGATAAATCTATACAAGAGGTACCAGAGCGAGGGCTTGTGGGCGATTTTGGTTGTTGATTTCGGGAGTAGTTGCCAATTCGTCTACGCCCATACAAGGCAGCGCGAA
>JBGSPJ010000374.1:0-2751 GCA_041738655.1 Rhodothermales bacterium
CCAGGCCGGCGAGGCGGCCCGTCTGCGCCCGGGCGTCGCCCGGCGACGCCGCCATGACCAGGGTGGATGCCACAATCAGAAGTATGGCGAGATCAGTAGCTCGATGTCTCATACGATGGACCTCGTTTAATGTGAAAAACCGGGCGAAGCCGTCCGCTTTCCGGGGCTTTCTCCGCCCGAAATCTGCTGAACGTCCATCGCGGTCACAGAAACAGATCCCCTCGACGACGCATCACGCGATGCGCCCTATCGGTGGGGGGCCGCCCGCATGGTGAGTGCGGGTATGTGGGTGTCTTCCGACGTGTGGTGGGTAGCGTGCCGGGCCGATGCAAGTCGGGGCCGGCTGGATCGTGCGCAAACGATCCGACGAGGTAGTTACAAAGCCTGCACTGGATTAGCAAGTCGTTTAAAAAAGCCCTTTCGATCAGGATGTAAAATCGAGGATAATTTTAGGGCAAGTCTCCTGTCCCCCCGGGCGCAACGAAGGATCCGCGAGTCGATCCCATTGTGAGTCGTCGGAGGACGCCGAATCACGTGTCCTGCTTGAGCGCACGTTCGATGCGGCGATCCGGTATTAACCAGATCATCGCCGCAAGAACATAGATGAGTTGGGCAATCCAGGAAGCTACAAACGTCATCAATATGGCGAACACGTAGAGAAGAGGCGAGAGCTTGCCTTTCCAGTCGTTTCCGACGGCGCGCCGAAGAACCGATCCCTCGCCCTGAGCATCAATAATCGCCTGCTGCAATATCCAATACGCAATGGCTGCCGCAAGCAACACGACACCGTAAAGAGCCGAGGGGATTGGGGCGAAATGGTTTTCGCCCATCCAGCCTGTTGCAAACGGGAAGAGCGACAACCAGAACAGCAGATGCAAGTTGGACCACAGGATGCGGCCCGTGACCCGGGTGGCGGCATGCAACATATGATGGTGGTTATTCCAGTAGATACCGACGTATACAAAACTCAGTAGGTAACTCAGGAACACAGGTATCAGCGGGATCAGTGCACTTGGCGATGCGTCGTGGGGGACTTTCATCTCAAGTACCATGATCGTAATAACAATAGCCAACACCCCATCGCTGAAGGCCTCAAGTCGACTCTTTCCCATCGGATCCCTTTTTTCTTATTCCGTGTGATCGATTTAAGCCACCTTCCAACGTATGAGCAGCGCTACCGCCACTGGCACGACAAAGAGCATCACCATGACAGGCAACTCCTCGCGCCATGAGTAGCCCGCATAGCGGACACCGACCCACATATTAAAGGCCGTAGCCACGAACCAGAACACTACGAAGAGATAGCTTCCCAGCGTCACGGCACTTGGAAAGTGAGAAACGAATAGCCGGCTATAGAAAAAGACGCCGGCCCAGATCAAAAGTCCGGAAATAAGGATTATCACAGTACGCATGGGCAGCTTCGAATCGACCGGAAAATATGACTTCTGCCGTCCTGAGTCACAATCGGCGCTCACAAAGTAAATGTAGGTTTGTGGGGTACTGCCGACGTGTGTTGGGTAGAGCGTCGGGCCGAGGTAAGTCGGGGCCGGCGTGGATCGCTCGCAAACGATCTAACGGGGTAATTACAAACCCTGCACTGGATTAGCAAGTCGTTTAGAAAAGCCCTTTCGATTAGGATGTTAAATGGAGGATAATTTCAGGCGCCTTGCGCGATGTTCACAAAAGCCGCATGTCCTCCTGAGCGAAGCGAGGGAGCTTCGAGCGGCAAAAGGAAACCGATTGGCACAGGTTCTCAGGATCGCACCGACTGGGCAGGTTGCGACTCACGCAAGATGGTGCCGGTTTAAGATCCCTCGCTGTCGCTCAGGAGGACAGGGCGCCGAGGAGGACAAGGCGCCGAGGATGGACGATAGGCATCAAAACGTCAGCGGCGCGCTCCGGCTTAGATCCGTCAACGTCAGCCGCTGGACGGTGAAGTAGGAGCTCCAGAAGCTGCGCAGAGTCTGGATATACGCCCGGTTCGCGGCGTCCTTTTCGTTCTGGGCGTTGAAGAGGTCGGTGATATCGATATTGCCCACCAGATACCGGTTGCGGGCCACGTCGAACCGGCGGGTGGCGATGGTATCGGCCTGGGCGGCGACTTCGACCTGCCGGCGGAGCAGTTGCAGTTGCAGGGTCTCGAAGTATACGGCCTGATCCAGCTCCTCCCGTTGTAGGTCGCCGGCCTCTTCGGCCCGCCGCCGGGCGGCCAGGGCCGACTGGATGCGGGCGCGCGACTGGCCCCACTGGAAGATGGGCACCTGAAAGCCAAGGTTGAACTGTTGCCGGTCCAGCGGATCGTTGTAGACGCGGCTCAGATCCGGGCTGCTCTGGTTCAACCCGTAGCTGGCGGACATATCGATGGAAAAGGCATTCCGCCGGGCCTGATCGAGCAAGCGCTCGGCCTCCAGTTCATCCAATTCGGCTTGCAACACCGCCGGCTGCCGCCGCCGCGCCAGTTCCACCGCTTCATCGGGCGTGATGGTGATCTCGGGCAGCTGCGTCGAAGGGACTAGCTCTATCACCTGCCCCGGCTCTATCCGCAGCCCGCTTCGCAGCGCCTCGACGGCGCGCTGGTGGTTGATCTCGGCATTGTCTCGCGCCGTCCGCGCGTTGATGAGCTGCAGTTCGCTCTGGAGCAGGTCATTTTCAGCGATCCGCCCGATGTCGAACCGACCCTGCGAAAGCACAAAGATCGTGTCGTTCACCGCCACGTTGAACGCGGCGATTTCGATATCCTGCTGGGCCTCG
>JBGSPJ010000375.1:0-5100 GCA_041738655.1 Rhodothermales bacterium
GTCGCGTCGTCGCCGCTGCGGCCCGAGGTGGTGCGCGGCACCGATATGCTGATCGTGCGCGAGCTGACGGGCGGCATCTACTTTGGCGAGCCGCGCGGCCGCGGTCTGCGTGATGGCGGACTGCGTATCGCCCGCAACACGATGGTGTACGACGAGGTCGAGATCGCGCGGATCGCCGTGATCGCCTTCGATTGGGCGCGTCGCCGGCGGCACAAGGTGACGCTGGTCGACAAGGCGAATGTGCTGGAAGTCTCCCAGCTGTGGCGCGAAGTCGTGCCGGAAGTCCACAAAGCGTCGTACGCCGACGTCGCCCTGGATACCCTGTATGTCGACAACGCGGCCATGCAGATCGTGCTGAAGCCGTCGCAGTTCGACGTCATCCTCACCGGAAATCTCTTTGGCGACATCCTCTCGGATCTCGCCGCCACCCTGCCCGGATCGCTGGGTATGTTGCCTTCGGCGAGCCTCGGGAGCGGCATCGGGCTGTTCGAGCCCGTGCACGGCAGCGCACCCGACATCGCAGGGCAGGACAAAGCCAATCCCCTTGCCGCCATTCTCAGCGCGGCTATGCTCCTCGATGCGCTCGGCGAAACGCCGGCGGCAGAAGCCGTCCGCGGCGCGGTGGACGACGTCCTGGCCGAAGGGCTGCGCACCGGCGACATCTGGAGCGAGGGCTTCACCCGGACCGGCACGACCGACATGGGCTCCCGTGTCGCGGCGCTGGCCCTAAAACGCCTGGAACACGTCCCCATCGGCTGACAAAAGATCCCGCCGAATCGCAACGATGCACTCCACGCAATTCCCGAAACCCATGAGCGACCGCATCATCATCTTCGACACGACGCTCCGCGACGGCGAGCAGGCGCCCGGCGCGTCGATGAGCCTGGAGGAAAAACTCAACATCGCCCACAAACTCGCCGAGTTGCGGGTAGACATCATCGAGGCCGGCTTCCCGATCTCGTCGCCGCAGGACTACCAGTCCGTCGCCGAGATCGCCGCCGCTATCGACGGGCCGACGATCTGCGCGCTGGCCCGCGCCACGGAGGCGGACGTCCGCGCCGCCGGCGATGCTCTCAAGGGCGGTAAAAAGACCCGCATCCATACCTTTATCGCGACGAGCGACATTCACCTCGACGCCAAGTTCAGCCACCCACGTTTTGGCAGCACGATCGAGGAGAAGCGGAAGAATGTCATCAAAATGGCCGTCGACGCCGTCCGCCTCGCGCGGACGTACACCGACGACGTGGAGTTCAGCGCCGAGGACGCCGGCCGCTCGGAGATCGGCTACCTGTGCGAAATCGTGCAGGCGGTGATCGACGCCGGCGCGACGACCATCAACCTCCCGGATACCACGGGCTACTGCATCCCCAGCGAGTACGCGGCCATCTTCCAGGACGTCGCCGCCGGGATCAAGCATCCCGAAAACATTATTTTTTCGACCCACTGCCACGATGACCTCGGCCTCGCCGCGGCCAATTCGCTCGCTGGCGTGCTGGCCGGCGCGCGGCAGATCGAATGCACGATCAACGGGATCGGCGAACGGGCCGGGAATGCGTCGCTCGAAGAGGTGGTCATGGCGATCCATGTCCGCACCAAGAAGTTCGGGCTTTACACGAACATCAACACCCGCGGCCTGATGTCGGCCAGCAAGTTGGTGCAGGTCGCCTCGGGCTTCCCGGTGCCGCCGAACAAAGCCATTGTGGGCAAAAACGCCTTCAGCCACGAGGCCGGCATCCATCAGCACGGCGTCTTGAAACGCCGTGATACGTACGAAATCATGCAGGCGGAGGACGTGGGTCAGGAGGCGGAGCAGATCCGGCTCGGCCGGCACTCCGGTCGACACGGGTTCTTTAGCCGGCTCGAAAAGATGGGCTACGCCATCCCGGATACCGAGAAGGAGGAGATCTACGAACGCTTCCTCGCGCTGGCCGACCAGAAAAAGGAAGTGTTCGAAGAGGATCTGCACCTGCTCGTCGAGAAAAAGACAGTGTCGGGCAAGGTCGATTATATCCTTGAAGAAATGCGCGTCGTCGTCGATGGCAAAACGGACCCCGTCGCCGAGGTGTCCGTCCGCCACCGCCGCAGCGGCTCCGTCCGCCGCGAACGCGCCACGGGCGACGGGCCGGTGAACGCGCTCTACCGGGCGATCAACTACGCCGTCGGCACAGCCCACGAGCTCGAAAGCTACACGATCCGATCGGTCTCCGAGGGCTCGGATGCGATCGGCGAAGTGCGCGTCCTCACCAGCCTCGGCGAAGTGCGCTTCCACGGCATGGCCCGGAGTACCGACGTGCTCAAGGCCTCCGCCGAAGCCTACCTCGCCTCCCTCAACAAACTCGCCGCCCATCAGGCCGAGCAAGAGAGCGTACGGTTTGTGTCGGACGGGATTATTAACTCGTTTGAAGGAGACCCGGCGTGATTAGCGAATAGCGAATAGCGAATAGCGATTAGCAATCGACCATCAACCATTGACCATTGACTATCAACCGTCGTATGACCATCACCGAAAAGATACTCGCCCGGAATGCGGGCAAAGAGCGGGTGGCGCCTGGAGACAATATCTGGGTGGATGTGGATGTGTTGATGACGCACGACGTCTGCGGCCCGCCCACGATCGGGATTTTTAAGCGCGAGTTCGGGCAGGACGCTAAGGTGTGGGATCCCGATAAGCTGGTCATCTTTCCGGACCACTACATCTTTACGTCCGACAAACACGCGAACCGGAACGTGGACATCCTCCGCGCCTTCGCGAAAGAGCACGATCTACCCCATTATTACGACGTTGGCACCGACCGCTACAAAGGGGTCTGCCACATCGCGCTCGCCGAGGAAGGCTTCAACCTGCCGGGCAAGGTGCTCATCGGCACCGACAGCCACACGTGCACGTCGGGCGCGTTCGGGATGTTTTCGACGGGCGTCGGGAATACCGACGCGGCGCTCATCATGGGCACCGGCAAGATCTGGTTGAAGGTCCCGGAGACGATGAAGTTCGTGTTCGAAGGCACCCTGCCGCCGTACCTGATGGCAAAAGACCTCATCCTCGCGATCATCGGCGACATCGGGTGTGACGGGGCGACGTACCGGGCGATGGAGTTCGATGGCGAGGCGGTGTACGACCTGTCGATGGAGGAGCGGATGACGCTCACCAACATGGCCATCGAAGCCGGCGGCAAAAGCGGCATCATCCCGGCCGACGAAAAGACCTTTGCCCACGTCCGCGCCCGGACGAACCGCCCGTTCGACGCCGTCTACTCGGACCCCGACGCCACCTACCACTCCGTCCGCGTCTACGACGTATCGACGATGGAGCCGATGGTGGCGAAGCCGCACAGCCCGGACAACAAGGCGACCGTCAGCGAGGTAGCCGGCGACAAGCTGGACCGCGCCTACATCGGCAGCTGCACGGGTGGCAAACTGGGGGATTTCGAGGCCGCGGCCCGCATTCTCAAGGGCGAGCGTGTCGCTATCGACACCTACATCGTGCCGGCCACGACCGAAGTTGCCGGCCAGCTCCACACCACGAAGATCGACGGCGTTTCGCTCTACGAGATCTTCGAGGCCTCGGGCTGCAAGCTCGGGCCGTCGAGCTGCGCCGCCTGCCTGGGCGGACCGATCGACACCTTCGGCCGCACTCACGGTCAGGAGCGTGTCATCAGCACGACCAACCGCAACTTCCCCGGCCGCATGGGCTCGAAATCCTCGGCCGTCTACCTGGCTTCTCCGCTGACCGTGGCCGCCTCGGCCCTGTCCGGCGTCATCACCGATCCCCGCGAGGTGCTCGTATGAAACCCACCATCACCGGCAAAGCCTACGTCGTCGGCGACGCGGTCGACACGGATCAGATGATCCCCGCCGAACACCTCGTGTACAGCCTCAGCGACCCCGAGGAGCGCAAGATGTACGGGCGCTTCGCGATGAGCGGCGTGCCGCTCGGCAAACAGGGGCTGCCCTATGGCGACCGGCCCTTTACGGCGCCGGATGCCCACCTGAGTGAGTACCGGTTCATCATCGGCGGCTCGAACTTCGGGTGCGGGTCGTCCCGCGAGCACGCGCCGTTTGCGCTGCAGCAGGCCGGCTGCGAAGCCGTCATCGCCGAGAGCTTTGCCCGCATCTTCTACCGGAATGCCGTCGACGGTGGCTTTGTCGTCCCGTTCGAGACAAGGCAAAAGCTGAACACGGTCATCCGCACCGGCGATGAACTGACGCTCGACACCGCGCTCGGCAAGCTCACGAATGCCACGACGGGTGAAGAATACCTGCTCAACCCCCTCGGCGAAGTCGCCGAAATCCTCCGTGCCGGCAACGTATTCGAATACGCCCGCCGCGCCGGCATGATGGCGGTTCGCTAATTTTCGGGTCCTCCTTCTCGATGCAGAACGACCATGGCTATACCGATTGAACTGTTCGATACCACGCTCCGGGACGGCACCCAGGGCGAGCATGTCGCGCTATCGGCGCGCGACAAGCTGCGTATTGCGAAACGGTTGGACGCGCTGGGGATCGACATTATTGAAGGAGGATGGCCGGGCTCGAACCCAAAAGACCAGGCGTTTTTTGACCTCGCCCGGGATGTCGAGTGGCAGCATGCGCGGCTCTGCGCCTTCGGGTCGACGCGCCGGATCTCGAATCCACCCGAACAGGACGCCAACCTGCTCGCCCTCCTCGCCGCCGCCACGCCGGTGGTGTCGATTTTTGGGAAGAGCTGGACGCTCCACGCCGAAGTGGCGCTGGGGGTCACGCTCAAGGAAAACCTCGAGCTGATCCGCTCGTCCGTGGCGTTCCTGAAGAGCCACGGCAAACAGGTAGTCTACGACGCCGAGCACTTTTTCGACGGCTACAAGGCCAACCCGGCCTATGCCCTCCAGACCCTCGAGGCGGCCGCCGGCGCCGGCGCCAGCGTGTTGGTGCTGTGCGACACCAACGGCGGCACGATGCCCGATGAGGTACTCGACATCGTGACGCTGGTCGTGAGCCGCTTCGAGTTGCCCATCGGTATCCACACCCACAATGACGGCGCGTGCGCCGTGGCGAATACGCTGATGGCCGTGCGCGCCGGCGCCCGCCACGTGCAGGTCACCATCAACGGCATCGGGGAGCGGT
>JBGSPJ010000382.1:0-11723 GCA_041738655.1 Rhodothermales bacterium
CCAGGCCGGCGACCTCGTCCGTCGTCAGATACTCGTGTGCCAGCTGCCGCAGGGTCGAGACCTGGTGCGCCCGCGCCTCGGCGGCGCCGGCGGGCATGTAGGTTTCCTGGTCCCATTCGAGCACATTGGCGGCCGCCTCAAGGTCGCGAATCGTACCCAGTAGCTCCTTCAATTTGGCGGTTGATTCCATCATAACACTCCGTTCGCACTGGAAATATTTATCTAAACGCATCCGTCAAAAAAGGTCAATCAGGTCTTGATTACCCCTTCCCGTAGTCATAATTAGGACGCACTGGTTAATTCAACGACGCATCCACGTTATACTCGCTACTATGATCCGCCTCACCTGGTTCGCCGCTGTCACGTTCGTCATCGCTTCATCTGCTTCGGCACAAACATGGGAGCAGGTGTGGGCGGATGAATTCGACGGCTCGACGCTGGACGCCGGCAAGTGGACCGCGCAACTCGGCGATGGCTGCCCGGATCTGTGTGGCTGGGGCAACAACGAGCTGGAGTGGTACCAGGCTGCCAACGCCACCGTGGAAGACGGTATGTTGACGATCACCGCCCGGGAGGAATCTGTCGGTGGGAAGAATTACACGTCGGCCCGCCTGCGTACAATCGGAAAGGGGGACTGGACCTACGGGCGCATGGAAGCGCGGGCTCGTTTGCCGATCGGCAAGGGCCTGTGGCCGGCGATCTGGATGCTCCCGACCGAACCATCCATCTACGGGACCTGGGCGGCCAGCGGGGAGATCGACATCATGGAGTACGTGGGCGATAAGCCGGCCGAGGTGCTGGGCACGCTCCACTACGGGGGCACGTTTCCGGCCAATCAGTCCTCGACACGCACCTACACCCTTCCGTCGGGCACCTTTGCCGACGACTTCCATGTCTTCGCCGTCGAGTGGGAAGCCGGGGCCATCCGGTGGTATGTGGATGACGAGCTGTACGCGACCCAGACCAGCTGGTCGTCCAGCGGAGGCGCCTATCCAGCGCCGTTTGATGTCGATTTCCATCTGATTTTGAATCTCGCCGTCGGCGGCAACCTTCCCGGCAACCCGGACGGGACCACGACATTTCCCCAGGCGATGGTGGTAGACTATGTGCGCGTTTATAAGGATGTCAGCGAGCCGGTCGATCCCCCGGTGTCGCTGGTATTCGACGACATGGAACATGGCAATCCGCTGGGGAATGGCTGGTTCGCTTTCGGAGGCTCGGTAGGCGGCGGCGGGATCGACGCGAACGCCGTGGATGTGCCGGCCACGGGCGGCGGGTTCTCGCTGCAGGCCGGCTTTGGGGGCGCGGCTGGATTCATCGGCGGGTTTGGCCGCACGAAACCGATGGACCTCACGGGCGCCACGGAATTCAGGTTCTGGATAAAGCCGGATGCCGGCCAGGCCTACACCCTCGAAATCAACCTGCAGGATGACGATAACGGCGACAACCTAATCCCAAGCCCTTCCTCCGTCGACGATGAGTACCAGTTCAGTTGCGTCGTCGGCGCAAGCGGACCCTGTGCGGTAGCCGGCGGCGGCTGGCAGGAGGTGGTGATCCCGTTCTCCTCGTTCGTCGATGATAATTCGTTCAACACCGGGGGCAACGGCGTATTCGATCCGGTCGCGGTTGCCGCCGGGGGCAACGGACAACTCGTAGCGATCGTGGTTGCCGTTATCGGCACGGGCACCGATGCCACATTCCGGACAGACAACTGGGCATTTGTGGATCCGACCGCCACAAGCGTAAGCGAAGATGCCGAGTTGCCGGCGCAAGCCTTCACGTATGCCGTCTATCCCAATCCTTTTGCCGGCAGCGGGGCGCTGCAGGTGACCGCCAAACGGTCGCATCATGTGCAGGTTGACGTATTCGACCTCCTGGGCCGCAAGATGGAACAGCTGTTCGAGGGCGTGCTCGCCGCCGGCGAGACGCGGAGCCTGACCATAGACGGCAGCGCCTGGCCGGCCGGGGTGTATGTGTACCGCATCGCCGGGGAGGGCCACATCGCCACCGGTCGGTTTGTCGTCTCCCGATAGGGTCCGTCAACGATCTCGCTGGAGTTGCAGTCCGCGTGGCACCATCACCCTTTCGGCGACCGCAAAAAGCATTTGCGCCACGAGCGCTAAAACGGCCGCCGGAATGGCACCTTCGAGGATCAGGCCGACATCATCCAGCCGGATCCCGGTGAGGATGGGCTGCCCGTATCCGCCGGCACCGATGAGCGCGCCCAGCGTGGCGGTGCCGATGGTGATGATGGCGGAGGTCTTTACCCCGGTGAGGATGGCGCGGGAAGCGAGCGGGAGCTCGACCTGCCAGAGCGTCGCCGCCGGCGAGAGGCCAAGCGCTTCGGCAGATTCGCGCAGGGGCAGCGGGATGTCCAGCAGGCCGGCGTGGGTGTTGCGCACGATCGGCAGGAGGCTATAAAGAAATAGCGCCACCATGGCCGGCGGCCCGCCGATGCCCAGGATCGGGATCATAAACACGAGCAGCGCCAGCGACGGGATGGTGTAGATGACCCCCACGACGCCCAGGATGACGGCCCCGAGGTTCGGCCGGCGGGCGGACAAAATCCCCAGCGGAATGGCGGCCAGGATGGCGGCCGTGAGCGATATGAGCACGAGCCGGAGGTGCTCGCGGGTGTACCGGAGGATGCGCTGGGTGCGCGACTCGACGGCCACCGCGGCGACCGGTTCATCCAGAATCCCCCCGTTCAGAAAATCCGCCGCGATCTGCCCTTCCGACTCCCGGTCGATCTTCGCGCGGGCGTTCATACGGGTCATCGCGGCCTCATCGATCTGGCCGGCGAGCCGGCCGAGCAGCGCATCGATCTCCGGCACGCGGTCGACGAGATCGGCCCGATAGAGGATAACCGCCTGGTACTCGGGGAAAAAGCCGGCGTCGTCAATGAGTGTATGGAGGCCGTAGTATGCGACCTCCGCGTCGGTGGAGTAGAGGTCGGTGAAGTCGATATGCCCCGATTCGAGGCCCCGATACGCCAGGTCATGATCGAGGCCGCGGACGTTGCGGTGGGGCAGGTTGTAGGCATCGCGGAGCCCCGGCCAGCCGTCCGACCGGTTCATGAACTCCGTCGAAAACCCGCCGACGAGCTCCGTGTGCTGGCGCAGGTCGGACACCGTCCGGATCCCCAGCGCCTCCGCCCTATCAGCCCGCATCCCTATGGCGTAGGTGTTGTTAAATCCCAACGGCGGCGCCATGCGGACGCCGTGGGTGGTGAGCACCTGTTCAAGTTCGGCGAGGGTTGAGATCGAGTCCGCGTCCAGGATTTCCTGGATGAGCGTGCCCGAGTAGTCCGGGTACGCGTCGAGCTCGCCGGCGAGGAGCGCGTTCCAGGCAAAGGTCGTCCCGCCCAGGCTCGCGCGGTGCTGGGTCGTATAGCCGGCGGAGGCGATGAGCCCCGTGACGACCTCCCCGAGGATCACCCCCTCGGTGAACGCCTTGGAGCCCACGCGGATGGGCTGGGCGGTGGCCTCCCACGCCGTCAGCACCAGCAGCATCGCGACACCCGTAGAGACGCTCCTGCGGAGCGTCTCCCTGCACCACGCTGTAATCGTATTCATCCCACCACCTGCCGCTGCGCGTTGACGAAGGCCCGGACGAAGTCGTTCGCCGGCGTGTCCAGCAATTCCTGAAACGTCCCGCGTTGTTCGATGCGGCCGTTTTTCATGAGGAGGATCGTGTCCCCGAAGAAGCCGGCTTCGTAAAGGTCGTGCGTGACGAGGACAACCGTTTTATGGAGAGATGAAAAGATGGCGCGGAGGTCGTTCTGGAGGTCGGCGCGGATCATGGGGTCGAGGGCGCCGAGCGGCTCGTCGAGGAGGAGGACGTCCGGGTCGAGCATGAGCGCACGCATGAGTCCGACCCGCTGCTGCTGCCCACCGGAGAGCTCGAGCGGGAAGCGGTCGAGCCGGTCGGATGGGAGCTGGACAAGCGCCGCGAGTTCATCGACCCGGCCAGCGATCCAGCCGGTGTCGCGCCCGAGGTGCCTGGCGAGGAGGGTGACATTATCGCGGGCGGAGAGGTGCGGGAAGAGTCCGCCCGACTGGATGACGTACCCCATCCGGTGCCGCATGGCGCGGACCAGTGCCGGCGTGAGGGGCTGGCCATCAAAAACCACCGAGCCTCCGGACGGCGCGATGAGCCCGTTCATAAGGCGCAGGAGCGTCGATTTCCCGCAGCCGCTGGGTCCGATGAGGACGGTAGTCGACCCCCGCTCCAGCTCCAGGTCGAGCGGCGCGAGGGCGGGGATGCCGTCGTAGGATTTAGCCACCTGGCGGAGGGAGAGCATGTGAGGGGTTTAAGGTTCGGGGGTTAAGGTTTAAGGGGGGGAAGATGGGAAAATGGCGGCTGGAAAACCAGTCGGTCGGCAGTGTGGTCCGGCTGTGACGATGAAGAAACCGTGAGGAGGATTTATCGAGTTGCGGCCGGCGGGATCCCCGGGGGTAGGCCGGCGTGAAAGGTCGTCCTAAAACGCCAATGTAGCTCAGTTGGTAGAGCAGCTCACTCGTAATGAGCAGGTCAGCGGTTCAAATCCGCTCATTGGCTCCAGCCAAACCGCCTCAGATGAAGCAGAAATGCGAATTTTGAGGCGGTTTTTTGTTTGTGCCTCTTGCGCCAGAATCAGTTTTGCCCAAGATATGCCCAAAAGCCACTCGAAAGGATTGGATCATTTACAATCCTCATTAGCATATTGATGGCCCTCCCTAAGGGGACCTTGGTGGGGGTTCTGATGAATATCCGCAATCTCCGTGTGTGGTCTAATCTCTCCAATATCGTCCGCTGGATGACTCAACCCATAAGCTACCGATACCCGGTGATAGTCGGACTCATCGAGATATTCAGCTTCCAATTGATCCGGCTTCGGCAACGTTACCACATTGAAAGGATGAATACCGGTATTTTCTTGCCACCAAGTATCGGCTTCTCGAATCGCCTGGTAGTAGAGTGCTATTTCCTGACCGCCGCCTGTCAGAAATATCGGAAGCCCTGTTTTCCATGCTAGGGCATTGGGATCTTTGACCTTTCTTATGGCGACGATTTGACTTTGTAACATCTTTCGAACCTCAAGACCGAACCGGGTATCAACGGACATGCACAGATGAGGGTCTGGTGATAACGAATCGGGAAGATAATTCGCCACTGAAGAAGGGATGGCGCGCAATGGGTCTTCAAGCCGCTTGAGCGCCAGGATTAGATGTGCATAGATGGCACTATTGAATGGCCTATCCTTAAGTTGCCCTAGAATCCAAGCAACACGTTCTTGATGCAACATATATCCCCCAAGACGCTGGACACCTGCCGTGTAGAAACTGTACAAATGATCTCCGCTCGTCACCTGCTCGATTAACTTAAATCCAGCGATGTCGACCGTCATTGCGCCCACATCAATGAGCATATGAAGGCCTTGCTGCCTGTGTGGAGAGCGCGCGTAACCTACGACTTGAGCAGCTACTTCTGGAATCACCTCGATACGCTCACAGCTCGCCAGCCGGCCGTTTTGATTCGATGGCGTTGCAAGACATTTCCGAGCGCCAAGCAAAGATACGGGTTCGAAGCGAGTAGACAGCTCCCAAGCGGCTTTAGCGACCTTGCAATAGGCCTGCACCATCGGACCTTTATCATAGCTTTCCGAAGGAATACCAATGTTAAGGGACCATCGCAAACGAAACTGTCTGAAAGTGCCTCCATGGGTGCGAATAAACCACGATCTCGCATAATCCAGCATGAGGGCCAAAAATGCGCAAGCTTCTGCTTGTATATCTTCGTCCTCTGTCGATCTGCATTCGATTGCGTTAAGCAATCGGAGCTTGATTCTAGTTATCTCCCTCGCACCAACTCGCTTTCGCAAGGATATTTGTCCGTCTGCAAGCGCATACATGACCGATGGCACCAGATAGGGATTTGCTGATGGGCGCACATCGGAAAAATCAACAACATAGCTCCGAACGCTTGCATGAAACGGAGTACGGATGACCATTTTAGTCGAAGACGTTCCCCAATCAAGTCCAATGACCACATCAAGAACCTGAGAAGACGACGAACCGCCAGGAAACTGAGTGCTGTTGTGCTGCAAGCCAAGCAGCATTTCATTCGTATTATACATAGTAGTGCTCCCCGGCGCTTGCTAAGTAGTTCGCGCCATTTGTTCATTTGATGTTCGCCGGGGGGCGGCTTAAGCGCTTAGTTTTTCAAATCACACGGATCACGCCGGCGCATACGTCCATGCGTTCGGGTATAACACTGCGGTTCATAATGATCCGTTCGAGCTGTTTCGCTACACGATTCTTCAGTTTATCTATTTGCCCGTCCATTGCCTTCGCAAGCGAATCGCGTCCCTTCGCTTTGTGCTCTTCTCGTATGGCCGTCTTGATTCGCGTTTGATTCTCAAGATGCTTGAGCAGGCTCTGCTCCTGAAACTGAGCTCGATCCAGATTCTTATTCTCGATATCTCGCCAGAATTGCTCGAATAGCTCTATTGACCGCGTGTGGCAAACTCCATCAGCGACCGCATGAACGTCTGAAAGGTCGAGGTCATTAGGAACCTCAATCCAGTGTCGGCCCTCTGACAATGCACCAAGAACGATTCCTTCCGCGTCTGTCTCGTTGAGTATCATCGTTCCGTCAACGAGTAGAACGACCTGAAAGTCAAGCTTTTCCTGAATCGTTAATCCTTTTACCTTCCAGAGCATGACAGTGAACGCGTATGTGCCCGGGGCAATTCGCACATTCAAAACATCACTGTCCACATAGAGTGCAATCGCCGGCCCTTGTAACGCACCTGGCTCACTTAGTCTATAATTAACAAACTGAACGACTTGATGCAAATGATTGATGTGTTCCTCACCCTTCCTGGTCTGCTCACTTGCAAGATTTCTACTAAACCGAGAAGGTACAAGATGCGTGTCGTTAGCTATAAGTCGAGTCAATTTACTCAATCGACGTTGAGAAATAAACTCTTCCAGATCGAGTTGCGCTCTTATAGATAGTAGGATGTCTACGCGGCTCGGGTCGTCGCGATAATGTCGAAATTGGCACCCAGGGTAGTTCAATGTAAAATAGTCAACAACGTATCTGCTCACATCTGTTGCATCGACCCAGCGCTGCATGGATCGGGAAGTTTCGACTTTCCTTAAAATAAAATCACCATGCGCTATTAGATTCGCAGATTGGCGTTCTAGTTCGATCTCCTGATCGCGCACATTTTGGATAGCTTGCGCAGCCGTATCAATGCGACGCTCTTCTTCCTCTGGCGTCAGTTTTCCGCTCATGAGGTCAATGGTCAACTCTCGGAATACGGATCCTAGGATTGGCTCAATATCGCCCAATGCATATTTAAAAATTTCCAATCGAGCGAACAGGCGATCGTAAATACGCATGTCGATCGTTCCAGCATAGAACATATTCCATATCAGAATCTTCTGCGCTTTCTGTCCTAGCCGATCTATTCGACCGATCCGCTGCTCAACCTTCATCGGATTCCATGGAAGATCATAGTTGATGAGCAGCCGGCAGAACTGAAGATCAATCCCTTCGCTTGCCACCTCGGATGAAAGTAGTATCCGTATTTCCGGATCGTCTCTGAACTTCGCCAGCGTCACTTCTTTGTCTATCGAGCCACCCACAAGAACGAGATTCTTTATTCCATCCTTCGATAAGCGCTCGCTGAGATAGGCAAGCGTTTCACGGAAGTATGCAAATAACACCACTTTCTCGCCAGAAGAATCGCTAAAGTATGCTTTCAACCTATGAAGCATGCAGGAGTACTTGCTATCAATCGCGGCAAGCGTTTGCGGATCACCATAGTCCTCGAGATGACGAAGTAATTCGCTCATTACAGGACCGAGGGATTCGGATCTATCCGGAAGAGTAATCTGCTCGCCAAGATCGAGTTCGTTCCAATCCACCCCGGCGCGCTTACGCCAGCTTCGCAGTGCTGCTGGCATCGAACTGGAGAGCTGACGCTGGGGCATGACAAGCAAAAATCCCTGATTCGCTCGATGCGCTTCGCAGTACGACTGCACAAGGGCTGTCACCCGATCGTAAAGTACCCGCTCGATAGGATGCATCTGAATGGACTCAGGTATCGGTTCGCGTACCACCTTCCATTCCTGAACATCACGTTTACGCGTACGGGTAACTGTCTGACCGAGCAAGTTCACTTCTCCGAGCTGAAATGCGATTTTACTCCGGTCAGCCACGGATAGCGCCTCATTCCCTTTGAGCTCTTCTATCACGGCCTCCAATTGCCGGCTGCCATTCAACATGGGGTGCTCCTGGGCGTTGAGAAGGCCCGCCCAAATCTGCTCGCGAGAGACCCTATTATCGAGAACGTGATCGACGGCACGCACTAATGGGCCGTTCGCTTTAAGAACTTCATCGAATACGTCCACCCGTTCAAACGTATCAGGGTCGATGATATTGAGCAATTGAAACAGATCTTGATTGCCAAGATGAACCGGCGTTGCCGAAAGCAACACCACGTGTTCGGACAACCTGCGAAGGGCCCGACCCAACGCGGCCGTGCTCGTCTCACTATTCTTCAGATAGTGTGCCTCGTCAATCACTAGTAAGTCCAATAACGGTTCGCCGTCTGCTTCCCTGTCCAAAAGCTCCCTCAGCGATTCCGAACGCCGGAGACCCTGCATGCTTCCGATCAATGCGAACTCGCCATAGGAACCAAGTCGCTTAGATCTTTCGAATGCGTCCGTTACTTGGGATGCATCTGCCAGTAATGCCTCAATACCGAATCTATGGGATAGCTCCCAACGCCACTTTTCCCGCAGCATCGAAGGGCAGAGGACCATGAGCCGACGATAATCGAAGCGGCTACGCAATTCCGTCCAGATCAGCCCAGCTTCGATGGTTTTGCCCAATCCCACTTCATCTGCAATCAGCAAACCGTTGCTAGGTGAGCTCAACATTTTAAGAACTGGCTTGAACTGATAGGCGTGGAAATCGGTGTTTGTCGCTTCCAGACTATAGATCATGTCGACCAGCCGACCAGAGAGCCGCACATGGGTAAGCATGCGGCGCAGCACATCAGGCTCACTGAACGTTGCATCAGCAAGCTGCTCAATGGGCGACAAGACATCCATATGGGGAATAAGCTGATCTTCAGGTATGTATTGTCGGCCTGAAATGAACTGTACCTGAATCAGCATGTACCCTGCCGTTGCACTTTTGCAGAGGCCGGTCGTTATTCCGATCCGGTTCGGATCGTGTAAGAGGCGAACAGACTTGCCGGCTTCCATTCGATCACCCAGTGTGCACACACGGTTGAAAAGACATGCCATATTCCCACTTTCATCCCGGAAGGCACCGCTCACGTAACGCGACAAAACGCATTGTTGCAAGTATTGCTTTCCACACAGCAGGATGCTAGAAAATCGAACCTTGGAGGGCGACACCCGGATTACGCCGGCCCGTTCCAGGGGAATGACCCTCTACTACCCCCTTCTAGCAGGAAGTGATACGGGCGCTGTTTTGAAACACGTCGTTGGGCCGCCCCGCCATCGCTCCTTTCCCCTCACGCGCACCACACGGCGAACGCACAGCCGCCCCACGCATGAGCCGCATTCAACTCCAGGCCAGATACCTGCTCGGTTGCCTGCTTGAGGCGATCCGAGAATCGCCTGTTGCGGATTCCGCACAGCGTAGCCTTTTCCCGGCTTGCTTGTTGAACCGCGACGGCCGCTCCAGAGGAGGCCTTCCGGCAAACCAAAAAGCAGACAGATAACGCCTGAAACTGCTGATACACATCCGCCGGAGGGCCGGCCTGTTGCGAATGGATGGATAGACGGATGCCTGATCTCATAAGGCTGTACGTATCCGATATAGACTATCCCGATGTGAACTGTCGGGAGCTATTGTAATGCTAGCCGAATCCACAACTTATCGACTTATTGGTCTTTTGCCTTTGAGTGATAACAGCGAGTATACAATGCGTACAGCCTTATGAGATTAGTCAATTGGGACCTACCGACCATTGCCTATTACCGATGCTTATGGGAATCTGTGGCCCGATCAGAAGAAGAGGCAAGCACGGAGTGGGGTCAATTCCTCGAATTCACCACGGGTATCGATGGAGCTACTCGCATTCGAGAACGCCGTCCCCTGGCGCGGAAGCTTGCTTCACTTCTTTCTACGCAGCCTCCATTGCTGCCGCCCGAGATCTCACTCCGCATCGCCATTGCACCCGATTCGTTCGTTGCTAGAAAACGATCTACAGGAGAATTTCCACACGACATCGCGCCACCGGCCACACTCGAACAACACGAAGCACTCTGGAGCAATTTCCGCAAAGGATGCAAAGCCTATTCGAAGGACGGGGAGCTTCAACGTCTCAAGCCACTCCTCGATGCGCTTGAAGCACTCAACGAGCCGGATGAAACAGCCTACCTACAGCTCTGGCAGATGGCACGAGCGTGGCTCCTTCGTGAACGCGTCAATCGCGTGCCTGAAAAGCTGATTCGATTCCTGGAGGGTAGCGAAAATCGAGCAAGACTGTACCATGAAATTGAAATACCGCGCAAACATGGTGAGCCACGCATCATTTCGATACCGGCTCGCCGATTGCGCTGGGTACAGCGCTCGCTTCTTCAACTACTGACGCACCTCTTCCCAAGGCACGCCTGTGCTACCGGATTCGAGCGCGGCCAGGATATCGTATCCCATGCGCGACGACACGTTGGAAAACGCCTCGTGTACACGCTGGACATCAAGGACTTCTTCCCATCGATCAGTCGTAACCGGATCTTCCACATGTTCCGGGCCTTCCCTTTCCACGCGTCGGAAGAGATGGCTCGGCATCTGGCGAATCTGACTACCCACAACGGGAGTTTGCCGCAGGGAGCACCGGCCATTCCGATCCTCGCCAATCTGATCTGCCGCCGGCTGGACAGTCGGCTGTTTAAATGGGCTCGCAAAAACGGCTACACCTATTCCCGGTATGCCGATGATCTGACGTTCTCGACGAACGCGAGAACCATACCCGAGGCCCATGCCCAGTTCGTCGACCAGATCATTCAGGAGGAAGGATTCGCCGTCCATCCCGACAAGAAGCGCCTCATGCCCTACACCAGGCGACAGATCGTTACAGGGCTAGTTGTGAACGAGAAGGTGAATGTGCAGCGTTCATTCGTCCGCGGGCTGCGCGCATTGCTGCATAACATCGAACGTCATGGCTGGGATAGCCAGGTCGGGAGGGAGCTTCTTTTTCCTGATGGAGCCGTTGAACGTGCTTATAACGCGGGCGCGATGGATCGTGACGCCTTTCTACTTCACCAAAAGGCGCAGCGCGAGAAACATCTCCTCACACATCGGGCATCTGCCATCCCCAAAGCCAACAACGAGGATGCGCTGATCCGAGTTGTAAGCGGGCGCATCGCCTTTTTGGGGCAGGTGAGAGGTCGCGAGGACGTTACGTATGTCAGCCTGCGTTCTAAACTCGACCAGCTACTGGGTCGTCATTCACAACATCAAGCCAGGGTGCTTGCCGGCCAAACGAGTTATGCGCAAGAACCGGCACCGACGCTTTATAAAGCTCAAAAAGCGCTTAATTATCGCGCCCCTGACTACTGGACACTTTTCGCAAACCGCCTTCCTGGCGCCGTCGGCGGTCTGATCGCATGAGCGAGCTTTCGGACAAGTCTAAGGACGAACCGAACAAACCGATCCGCTTCACCCGCACGCTCTCGAAGCCAGCGATA
>JBGSPJ010000386.1:0-2028 GCA_041738655.1 Rhodothermales bacterium
GGCGCGCTGCCGAAGGCGTTCGGAGAGCGTGGGCGGGTCTTTGTGGAGGGCGTCGGCCAGGACTTTGCCGAGCAGAACGCCAGCGCCGGCGGCGAGGAGCAGCGAGAGGCCCGGATTGTCGCGGACCCATCGGCGGGCCGATTCGCCGGCTTCACGGGCGTCGAAGCTCTTGATTTCGCCGCGGAGTCGGTCCGTAGCCTCACCCAATTCCTGACGGGCGCGGTCGTACGCTGCGCGGGCTTCTTCTAGGAGCGCCCGGGCGCGCGCGGCTGTTTCCTGGGTTTCAGATTCCGGTCGTTCTTCGGGGGATCCCGCTTCGCGGTGGAGGTCGTTCATGGGGTAGGTTCAGGTTCGGTTGGGGGGTAAGGGAACTGCTTTAGCGGAGATTCTTATCATGTGCCATACCGCAACCACGCTATTTGCGGAGCAACACGCCCAGAAACACGCCTACGCCAAAGGCGCCGATCAGAGCCACGGTCTGGTTGGCGCGTACCCATCGGGTAGCTTCGTCGAGGATATCCTCGGCGCGGGGTTCGTTCTCCGGCGGATTTTCGCCATTTCGCTCGGGGGGCGCCGGCGTGCCGCCCGGCTCCTCGCCGGAGGTCGACCGCGACGTTTTTGGCTCGGAATCGTGCTTTGTTTTTTTCATGGTCGTCTCTAGTTTGGCCCGGATGTATATTCTGGAGGCTATCCTTGAAGATACCGGAATCCCCGCTATATCCTGTCCTCTACATGCTCACTGCCAATCGCCCTTCGACGACAGTCCCGGCTCGATGGCTCCCCGGCCTGCTTCTCCTGCTCACCCTGATCCTGCTACCCCTGGCTTCCAGCCTGCCGGCGGCGGCGCAGTTCGCGCCGGCGACTCCCGAGCGGGCCTACTCCGAAGCCTTCAAGCTGTACGCGGACCAGTTATACGTGCAGGCGATCGATGCGTTCGAGGACTTTCGCACCCGTTTCCCGCACCACATCAGCACGCCGGAAGCCCTGTACTACCAGGCCGAGTCCGCGCTGATCGTGGGTCGTGAGGAGCAGGCGATCGCCCTGTTTACGCGTTTCGAAGATCACTATCCCAGCCACCCGCTGGCGTACGACGCGCGGCTCGCGCTGGGCACCTACTACTACTCCAAAGGCAACTACGACCGGGCGATTACGACGCTCGCACGGGTGATTCAACAGGCGCCGCCGGATGAAGTTGCGGCCAAGGCGCTTTACTGGATGGGAGAATCCGCCACGCACCTCAACAACATGCCCGAGGCGATCCGGTATTACGAACGCGCCGCGCTCGAGTACCCGGAGACCACCACGGCGCCCATCGCCCTTTACGCCATCGCCACGCTTCAGATCGAACAGGGGGACCCGGAAGCGGCCGCCCGTTTCTTCGAGCTGCTGACGGCGCGCTACCCGAGCTCCACCTACACCCAGGGCCTTGGACTGGCCCTCGCCGAGGTGTATTACGAGCAGGGAGAATACCAGCGCGCGATCGACGAAGTGAACCGGCGGATGCCGAACCTGGATAGCTACTCGCAGGACCGCGGCCATTTCCTGCTCGCGGAGTCCTACAACCAGCTCCGCAACAGCGATCTCGCGATCGTCCACTACCGACGCTTCACCGAAAACAGCCCGGACAGCCCCTACTTCCGGAATGCGTTGTACGGCCTCGCCTGGAATTACCACTTCCAGGGCGCCTACCAGTGGGCGGCCTACAACTTCGGCCTCGCGAAACAAAATAACCGCGATGCGCTCGCCGGCAAATCCGCCTACTATCAGGCCGTCAACACAAAACTGGCCCGAAACCTCCCGGAAGCCCTCAACCTGTTTCACGAGGCGGCCGACCAGTTTCCCCGGATTTCAATGGCGGACACCGTGCTCTACGAGTACGCCATGACGGCCTACGAACTGGGCAACTGGGAAGTCACCCGCGACGCCCTGAACCGGCTGTTGAACGACCATCCGAATTCGGCGCTGCGGGGCGAGGCGTTTTATCGCCGCGGCAGCGCGCTCATCGCGCTGGGCGACTTCGACGCGGCG
>JBGSPJ010000404.1:0-3858 GCA_041738655.1 Rhodothermales bacterium
CTGGGGCGACGAGCATCCGCACACACGCGTCGTGGCGATCGGGTTGCCCGATGCCGTTGACGGTCCCTGGCTGGATGCCTGGTTCGACGTGTATTTCGGGCAGCGCGCCGGCCGTCAGGGCTGAACGCCGGCATTCGACACATCAACAACTACCATGGAAGCAGGCGGCCATCATACCCCCCATATCGTCGTTGTCGGCCACGCCGGCAGCGGCAAGACGACCCTGTGCCGGGCGCTTGTGGCCCGGGCAGGGCAATCGAACATCCGCTTCCGCGAGTTGCCGGCGGCCACGATGCTCACGCCCAACACCGACGGCGAGCGCGTCGTGTACGATACCCTCCTCGGCCGGCAGGAAACCCCGCCGGACGCCATCGTTCTCACGATCGATGCGCTCCAGGTCCAGCAGCAGCTGTATCTCCTCAGTCAGGTCGTCGACCTCCGGCTTCCCGTGGTTGTCGCCCTCACGATGGGCGACCGGGCCGCGCGGATCGGAGTGACCGTCCAGCACGACGTACTCTCCGGATTGCTCGACGTGGTGGTCGTGCCGGTGCACCCGGCCGAAGGAAGCGGCCTCGAGCAGCTCAAGCGCGCCATCGAAGAGGCGCTGGCGACCAAGCGCGCCTCGCGCCAACTGCACTGGCGCCCGTCCATGGGCCTCGCCGACGCCTACAATCACCTGGATCAGGCCTGGATATTCGCCCACTTGAAACTGCACCCCGGCGCGCGACTCATCGAAGGGCTCCGCCTGTTGTCCTCCCCTCGAGCGGTCGAGGACTACATCGGCACTTCGGGGCATGCGGCGCTCCTTGCCACGCTCGAAGAGGCCCGCGCGAAGCTGGAGGCGCGCCAGGAGAACTGGACCCTCGCCGAAGTGCTGCAGCGGCACAACTGGGCCGGCCAGATCGCCGGGCAGGTGATCAAACAGACCATCCCAGAGCGGTGGGTGGATCGCCTCATGATGCGGTTTCGCGGTGCGCCGGCGTGGCTGGGCTGGGCCTCGATCGGGGCTGCGGCGCTCCTCGGAGGCAGTGTGCTGATGTACCTGCTCGGCCGCTGAAGGCCGGCCGGAGGGACCCGTAAATAACGTATTTACGGGATGGCGAGCGCAACCGGAATATGGTTTATTCCGGTTGCGTTCCCGCATCCTCGATACGGCCCGCCTCCGCGGATTCCCATGAAATGCATCCAGTTCGCCGCGCTCCTTCCTCTTCTGGTTCTTCAGACCGCCGTAGGTCAGGCTCCAAGCTTTAAATGGGGGGATGTCCGCCCCGAGGACCTGGCGATGACCGCGTATCCGGCAGACACCAATGCCGTCGCCTTGATTCTCGCCGAACAAGGACGAACCAGTGTGGACGAACAGGGGCGCGTGGAATATCGGCTGTTCCGACGCATCAAGATCCTATCCGAAGCGGCCTACGACGAGTGGGGGACCGTTCAACTCAGCTACTGGACCGGGGACTCGCCCCAGTCGCTCGACAAGTTGCGCGCGCAAACCGTCAAGCTGGGGCCGAACGGCAAGGTGGTGGAGCAGGCGGTGGCCAAAAAGGACTTCTTCAAGGAAAAGGTGAGCGATGGGGTTACGTCCACGCGCTTCACCTTTCCGGGGCTCGAACCCGGCGTCGTGCTGGAGTACGAGTATGTGCTTTCGTCCGGAAGCCCTCAATACGTACCGGACTGGTACTTCCAGCACGACGAGCCGACGCTGTGGTCTGAGTATATGGTTACCTTCCACCCTCGCTTTGGCTTTGTACGGCTGACGAATGTGTCGGCCTTTGACGTCGAGACGAGTAAGGTGCTTACCCGTCAGGAAGGTGACTTGCAGGAAATACGCTGGGCGATGAAGGACCTGCCGGCGATCCGTGCCGAGCCCTACACAACGACACTCGATGATTATCGGGCGCAAATCCGGTTTCAGCTCTCCAGTTACGTCCTACCCGGCCAGGGCGTTATTCAGATCATGAAGACCTGGGACGCGCTGGCGGAAGAGCTGCGTACCGACGCGAACTTCGGCCGGCAGTTCAATCCCACTGGCGATGTGCGCGACCTCGCGGCGCGGATCACGGCCGGCCTCACCACCCCCCGGGAGAAGATGGAGGCCATCCACGCCCACGTGCGTCAGTCGGTGACGTGGAACGGCGAGTATGGGTTTCTGAGTGATGTCGGGGACCTGGACACCGTGCTCCGACGCCACACAGGTTCCGTCCCGGATATCGCGTTTCTTCTGATCGCACTCCTCCGGGCGGTGGACATCGAAGCGGATCCCGTGCTCATCAGCACGCGCGGAAATGGGGCGGTTGAAAAAGGGTATCCGCTCTACTCTCAATTCGACTATGTGATCGCCCGCGCCGTGGTGGGCGGCGCCTCGGTGCTGCTCGACGCCACGGAGCCTCTGGCCGGCCACGGCCTCCTTCCGCTGCGCGCCTTGAACGGACAGGGCTGGCTCGTCCGGGATCAGTCGCAAACCTGGATCGAAGTGGCCACACCGGCCCGGCACGTACGGCAGGTTACGATCAAAGGGCAGCTCGCCGACACGGGCGCCCTGTCGGCTACGTTTGTGTCCGAGGACGGCGGATACGCCGGCCTGGCGCGTCGTAAAGCACTGTCCGAAGCGTTGGACGAGGCTTCGTTCTTCCAGACGCAGGTGATGGAAGAGCGCCCCGGCATTGCGATCGACTCGATTCGGATCGAGCGGGCAGATAGCCTGAGTAAGTCGATGCGGCTCCTGGCCTCGCTGGAGGTGGAGGGATACGGCCAGGCGGCCGGCGATTTTATCTACCTCAGCCCCTACCTGGTCGAACGCCTCACGGAGAACCCGCTACGCCTCCCGACTCGGTCGTTCCCGGTCGACTTCGGGTATCCCAGCGATCTCGTATACAATCTTGAACTGGCGCTGCCTGAGGGGTTTCGTCTCCAGGAAAAGCCGCAAAACATGAACCTCCGGCTTCCGGAAAATGGAGGCTCGTTCAACGTGCGGTCGGAAGAGGTAGAGGGGATGCTAAAACTCCAGGCGCGACTGGTGTTGTCTCAGCCGAGGTATGCGCCGCGTGAATATGTCGGGTTGAGGGAATTCATGGATCGGGTGGTGGCGGCCCACGCGGAGCAGGTGGTTCTCCAGCGCATCGACGGGCAGTAGCCGGCGCCCAGGCGTCCGTTAGTCATGCAAAAAATAGATTGGGGGATCGTGCGGATCGCGTTTCTCGGCGGCGTCCTGCTGGCCATCATTGCCCCCCGCCTCGTCGCGGCGCAGGAACTTCCCGAGGGGATGTCCGCCTCGTTTTCGGCCGCGCTCCTGTCGCCGGCCCTGGCCGACCTCAATGCCGGCGCGATCGTCCGCGCGGATCTGCGGCGGTTCGAGGTGAAGAGCCTCGGCGAGGCCGTGTACCGGGTGCGCCGCGTGGTGACGATCCTGGATGCGCGGGGAAGGGATGAAGGACAGCTGGTCGTGGAGTACGACAGGCTCCGGATGTTGCGCAACCTGGACGGACTGATCCGCGACGCCGGCGGCAAGGTGATCCGCAAGCTCAAAAAGAGCGACACCAACGACTACAGCGCCATCTCCTCCTACTCGCTCTACGACGACAACCGGATGCGCGTGGCCGAGTTGTACCACGACGCCTATCCCTACACGGTCGAGTTTTCGTACGAGCTCGCGTTCGATGGGCTCATTGGCTGGCCGGCATGGTACCCCCTGGCGAGCGGGTGGCCTGTCGAGTTTACCCGATACGAGGTGGTCGCGCCGGCCGACATGGTCGTACGCCACGTCGCCGAAGCGCCGGTCGGCGAGCCGGCCGTGCGGTCCGATGGGCGGGTGACGACCTACACCTGGACGATCACGGCCACCGATCTGCTCGAGGCCTA
>JBGSPJ010000407.1:0-3814 GCA_041738655.1 Rhodothermales bacterium
GTCGCCGGCTCAGTGACGGAGAAGTCGGTGGCGATCTGCGCCTCGGCCTGGCGCATCAAGGTAACCCCCTCGGCCTCGCTCGTAGCCACGGCGGCCTCATCCATCATGGCGAGATGGGTCGTGAGCTTTTTATCCCACCGAACCAACAGTGTATCCAGCAGATCCAACAACGCCGAAAAGCGATTTAGCCGCCCATCGTACACAAACCCCCGGCGCAGCCTGGGTCATCCCGAACCAACCGGCCTGGCCGGCGAGCAGGTTGAACCGGCCGGCCCAGATATCCACCTCCGCGAGGATGGCCGCGCGGTTCGCGACCGGATCTACGAGCGCGGCGTCGACATCGGTGAGGAGCTTGACGAGGTCGTCACCGGCGGAGGCGATAAACACCTCCAGCCGGGCAAGCGGACCCGTAATCCGGGCTTCATCCACCGAAACCGTTTTTGCCGCGTCCTGCGTGGCCTCGTTGACGAGCGCGATGTCGGTCGCGACGATCGGGCGAGAGCGGAGGATGACCGCGCGCAGGTGCCGCAGCAGCGCCGCGACCTCAAAAAACGAGTACCGCGCGCCCGAGGGCCGGCGGGTGTAGTCGACCGCCACGGCCACATCCGGGCGCAGCACCCGGGAGGCGACGACAAACTGCACGACCCGGTCGTCCAGCTCGGCCATGGCCTGCTCGAGGTCGGTGTTAACGACAAACAGCAAGTCGATCGGCTGCAGCCCCAGCTGTTCCTGGGTGACCTCAACGCTCTGGTCGACGCCGGCGGGGTCGGTGTACGCGGCGTGACAGACGACTGCGGCCGGATCGGGCAGCAGCCCGTTCATCCAGGTGTTCACCGCAGGCTCGGCCTCGGCGCGGGGGCTGACGGGTAGGGCATTTGGGGAGATCGTCCCGTCGAGGCCGGCGGGCAAGTGGATCCCCACCCGATGGAGCAATGTGAGACCACTGCGGGGGGTCTGGACGACCTGCGGCTCGGGCGGGAAGGTGCCCCGGGCGTAGGCGTCGAGCGCGGCGCCGGTGCGGGTGTAGTTGCCCTGGACGGCCTGGTAGACGCCCTCGGCCATGGCGAGGTCGGCCACGGCGTCGTGGATGTCTAACATCCGGTTCACCTCCTCGTTGACGGCCGCAAGCGCGCCGGCGGGGTCGGCCACCCCGAGGTCACCCATCGTCGGGAGATCCTTGCCAAACGGGTAACTCGCCTGACCGGTCGTCTGAATGTGATCGGCCAGCGCGAGCCCGTCGAGGACGTTCCGCGCCTCGATGGCCTCGATCGCTTCGTCGTCCGCCGACTGGGTGTCCGAGATACGGTCGGCCACGAGCGGGAAGGCCTTGCGCAGGGTGTAAATGACGATGTCGATCTCGACCTCATGCCGGTCGTGCAGCCCGCGCTCGAGCTGATAGCCCAGCAGGGCCCCGAGCGTCTGCCCGTTCCGGATGCCCTCGATGACACCCAGCGCCGCACGGACGCGGGCCGACGAGAGGTTGACCTTCAGGGCATCGGGCGCGTCGGGGGTGGCGTTGGCGAGGTAGCCGTTGCGGAGGACGGCCGCCGCGATGGCGTGGTTGATGGATGGGGCGTGGATAAACCCGCCGTTGGTGCTGTCGCGGACGAGCACGGGTTCTTCCGCCGGCTTAAACACATCCGTCAGCTCGGCATCGAGTTCGACGGGCGTGAGGATTTTGTTCTCGGAGCGGACGTTTTCGAGGTACCCGAACGCACCCACGTACAGCCCCCGCCGAACCGGACCCTCCTCCTGCGCGCGATACCGCATAGAGGCGATCTGGTAGTGCAGCAAACCCCACCGCCAGGCGTCGAGGCGGTAGGAAACGAGGTCCAGATGCTCGGCGAAGGCCCGCTCCAACCGGGCGGTGGGCGTCGAGGCCAGATGATCGAGGGCAGCGAGTTGCTCGGTAAGGTAGCGGGTGCCGAATACCTCGCCGAGGATGCCGGGGATATAATCGACGACGCGGAGCGTGTCGCTGCCGGTGATGGCGGATTCGGACCGGTAGAGGTATTCATACCGGCTCTCGCTGCGCTGGTCGAGCTGGATGGGCTTGGCGGCCCGGGCCGCCGGCGCCGCGCCGGCCGTCAACGGCTCGCTCACATGGATGAAGCTCGGGTCGATCCGCGCCTGCTGGATCTGGACGCGATCCAACACCTCGAACTGCTCGTAGAGCCGCAGGCCGGCGTCGAAATAACCCTGTTCGATGGCATACCGAAGCAGCAGGTACAGGAGCGCCGTCGGGGGCTGGTCGTTGGTGAACCCGTCCTGGAGGCGGACCTGGTCCAGCGACGTCCGCGCCGCCCCGGCGAGCCACTCGATGTAGTTGAGGCTGGTGTCCGTGTAGGCGCGAATCGGGGCGGTTTCGGAGAGCTTGACGTCGTCGACGATCGGGCCCGTGAGTTTATTCGGGGACTGGAGGAAAAACTTCTCCAGAATCTCGGGGGTGACGTCGCCGGCATAACCCAGGCTCTGGAGTAGGTCCATCCCGATGATCGGGTAGGAGACCCAGAACGGCACCTCCTGGAACCAGGACCAGACCCCCATCAGCTTGAGCCGGTTTTCGACCTCCTCGCGGCTTTCGGCATAGCGCTGGTAAAATTCGATGGACGACGGCGTGAGCCCGACGATGTCCAGCAGCAACTGGTGCGGGTCGCCGGCCTTGCCGACAAACGCGACATCATCCGCCATATCCGCCCAGTCGGCGCGGACGGTCTGCAGCAGCGGGTCGAGCCCCTGCAGGAACGACCGGAAGCCCTCGGGATGCGGGACGCCGTCGGGCAGGTGCCACTCGCCCGACTTCAACCAGTCCAGCCGGCTGTAGACCGTCGCCGGGAGGATGCCGTAGGGCTGTTTGCCCACCCGAATGGCCGGCGCGAGGCCGCGGCCGGTGACAAACTGGGTGAAGAACCAGCGGGCCTCTTCGATGGTCTCGTCGGAGAACACCGGCTGCATGAGGGTCTCCATCTGGTAGCCAAGCGTGGCCGGCCAGAGCGCCGTGTTCATCGCGCGCGCCTCGCACTGGTCGCGGCCCCGGCTGTTGGGAGTGAGATCGAACGTGGCGAGGTCCACCCCCAGCGTGTCCGCCAGCCACTGCCCGTCGAGGCGGGTCTGGAAGTCGGGGTCGTGGGCGAGCGGCTCGTCCTTGAAGACGAGGTCGAACGACGCGTCGGCGTCTTCCGTCAGCGAAAAGCCCGAGCCGGCGCCTTCCGTGTTGTTGGTGGGCGATCCATTGGGGAGGATCGAGAAGCCGGCCGTGCCCTGCTGGTGGTGCCGGAAGAGCGTCTCCACCCGATCCTTCGCGGCCGTTTCGTCGGCGCTGAGGCGGACGCCAAGCACGAGCAGCTGGTCGAAGCCGGCCTGCGCATCGGCCGGCGACAGCGTGATTCGAAATCCCATCCCTACCCGCACGGCCTCGTCGAAATCCACCATCCACTTCATCGGGGAGCCGACGACGATTTCCCCATCCACCATCTGGAGCTGGTCTTCGGGCGCGGCGAGGGGGTCGGGGCCGGCGATGAGCGGCGACGGGATCATCTCCCCCAGGCGTTCGAGCACGACCTCGTTGTTCCGGTATCCCAGCAGCACAAACCGCTCGGGCAACACGTTCACACGCGGCGCCTGCGACCAGCTCTGCCGCTGCGCCTCGCTCTCCTGGAACGACGGCGTGTCGACAAACACGACCTGCACGACGGCCTCGACTTTCGATTTGGTCGCCGGCGCGTCGGTGAAGTTCGCCGGCGCATACGCACCCGCGATGGCGACGGCCTGCTCAGCTCCGACGGCGGCATTGAGCGCGGCTTGAGCGGTAGCG
>JBGSPJ010000421.1:0-11945 GCA_041738655.1 Rhodothermales bacterium
CCGGTGCGCTGGGAGGGAGGGCGCGGACCTCCATCGCGGTCGTGATCGACAATTCGCGGTCCATGGCCGTGCGCGACGCGCAGGGTGCTTACATCGATCAGGCGAAGGCGCTGGCGGCCGGCGTGGTCGAATACGCCCAGACGGGCGATGAGGTATTCGTTCTATCCACCGGGTCGATCGGGAGCGGGGAAGAAGCGATCACCACGCGGGCGCTCGCGCAGGACGTCGTCGGGGAGCTGGCGATCCAGCCGTCGTCCGTGACGCTGGTTGAGGCGATCGACCGCGCGCGTACCCTGTTGGCGGAGGCATCTCACCTGAATCGCGAGCTGTATGTGGTGTCCGACTTTCAGCGGCACATGCTGCCCGACACGGTGCTCGGCGCCGGCGCCGAGCCGGTGCGGACGTATGTGCTGCCGGTAGGCGAGCGGGTGGAGCCGAACGTTGCCATCACGCGGGCCCGGGTGGTGAGCCGGATCGTGGAGGCCGGCCAGCCGGTGCGGATCGAAGCGACGCTGGTCAACTACGGGCCGTCGGCCGTAGAGGGGTATGTGGCCAGTGTGTTTCTGGAGGGCGAGCGCGTGGCGCAGGCGGCGGCTGACTTGCCGCCCCGCGTGCCGACCGATATCGTATTCACCGTTTCGCCCCAGCGGCGGGGGTGGCTGCCGGGCGAAGTGCGGATCGAGGACGACGCCTTTGAAAGCGACAACGTGCGTTACTTCACGCTGCACATGCCCGAACAGCGCAGCCTTCTGGTAGTCGCCGGCGAAGGGCATCCCACCGATTTTATCCAGCTGGCCCTGTCGCCCGAGCTGACGCGCGGCCGATCCATCTTCAACCTGGAGACGATTCCGGAAACTGCGCTGGCGACACGGACCCTCGGTTCGTACGACGCGGTGGCGCTTGTCGGTGTGCGGTCGTTGTCGAGCGGCGAGGTAGGGGCGCTGGCGCAGTACGTGAACGATGGGGGCGGGCTCCTCTTTTATCCCGGGGAAGCCGGGCAGGCGGCGGACTACAACGCCCTGTTCGAGGCCATCGGCGCGGGGCGGTTCAGCGGCTTTAGTGGGGCGCCGGGCGGCGAGACCCCGATTGCGTCGTTTGATCGGGTGGATCTGGAGCATCCCTTATTCGAGGGCGTGTTCAAGGAGGCCGACGAACCCGGCGAGGTGGCCGTCGAGCGTCCGCTGATCGTACACGCCATGAATTACACCCCGGGCGCCGGCAACGAGCAGACCCTCATCCAACTCTCAAACGGCTTCCCGTTTCTGCAGGAGGTGCGTCATGGCGAGGGGGTCGCATTCTTGATGGCGGTCGCGCCAAACACCCAGTGGAGCGACCTGCCAAGGCGCGGCCTGTTTATCCCCCTGGTGTATCGATCGATGTTTTACCTCACGGCCGACGATACCGGCGCCGGCGAACCCCTCGTGATCGGGGAACCGGGCGAGTGGCGGCTGACGGGGGCCCTTGGCTCCGAGCCCATCGTGCTGCGGGCTCCGGATGGCGAAGAGTTCACGCCGGAGCAGCGCAGCCTGCTCGGGGCCGTGCTGGTCGAGAACGACCTTTCGTTCAGTGTGCCCGGTAGTTACGATGTCTATGCCGGCCAGCAGCTGGTGCGGCGCGTAGCCATGAACGTACAGACCGAGGAGTCCGACCTCGCCGTCTGGTCGGCCGATGAAGCGGTCGAGCGCTTGAGCGCGGGCGGAGAGGTGCCGGTTCGCGTGCTGCATGGGGTGTCGGGCGAGGGCGTCGAGGCCCTGTTCGAGCAGCTCGATGAAGGGCGTAGCGGTGTCGAGTTGTGGAACGTCTTCCTGCTCCTTGCGTTGGTTTTTCTGGTCGCGGAAATGCTGCTGGCTCGTCAGTGGCGCCCCGAGGCTGTTTCGGCGTAAGCGGTTCTTGCATGGCGTAAGCGTTTTTTCGTATAGAAGGTGCCCACGGCCATTTCCCCTCACGGCTCGTTTCTTCTGGCTCCAGGCCTGCCTGGCCGGCGATTCGCGAACCCAATCGTATGATCCCGTCTGCTTTCATCCCGAATGTGTTGGCGGTGCTTCAGGTGACGCTGCTCGTCTCCTTTCTGGTAGCCACCGGCGCGCTGATGGCTATTTCGGTCACCAACAGGTTGCGGGTACGCCCGATCCGGTTTTCGTGGTATGGCGGCCGCTCGTTTTTTTTCTGGCCCGGCGGGTTTTTGTTTATCGTCCTCGTGCTGACGGTGTATGCCGCGTTCGAGGAGGATTATCGACTGATGGGGCTGGGGTCCGGCTATACACTCGGTGCCCTGAGCTGGTGCCTGGCGGTGCGGATGTCGCGCGCGGTGCTTGTGACCGACTACCGGCTCATCCGGTCGATACACGACTGCCGGGATACGCTCGAGTGGGGGCGGGTTGAAGATTTTTTCGTAACCCCTGGCGACCGATCGAATCAGTACGTGTTTTTTTATCGGGATGATGATGGCCGGCGCTCGCGGTTCGAGCTGGTCGTTCCCCGGGCGCACGAGGATCGATTCCGAAAGCTGGTAACCCGCCTGGTCGAGAACCGAGACACACAGCCTATCGAGCGCGCGTTCGGGTGACGGCGGTGCAACCCGCGCTGCCGGCTCCGGTATACATGGCGCACTTTCTCCCGATGGTCTTCCCTCCGCCGGCAACGCGCCGTGGGTGAGGGATGGCCCGGGATCCGCAGAGGATATCGTTGACAGAACTCACACCGCAGAAGCAGGAATCCGCCATCGTCGTCGGCGTCGTCCATTCCGGACTCACGCGCGAGATGATGGACGACTCGCTCGACGAATTGGAGTTGCTCGCCGACACCGCCGGCGCGCGCGTGACGGACCGGATCGTTCAGGTCGCCCAGCGGATCCATGCCTCCACGTACATCGGTAGCGGGAAGGTGGAGGAGCTCGCCGCTCTTGTGGCCGAACGGGAATCCGATCTGGTGATCTTCGACGACGACCTGTCGCCGATCCAGATGCGCAACATCGAGAAGCAGGTGAAATGCAAACTGCTCGACCGGTCGGCACTCATCCTGGACATCTTCGCGCGCCGGGCCAAGACGGCCACCGCCAAAACGCAGGTTGAACTCGCCCAGCTCGAGTACCTCCGCACCCGGTTGACGCGCCAGTGGACGCACCTCTCCCGCCAGAAGGGCGGTATCGGCACGAAGGGACCGGGTGAAACGCAGATCGAAACGGACCGCCGGCTGATCTCGACCCGGATTGCCACGCTGAAGGAGCGGCTCAAGAAAATCGACAAGCAGCGGACGACGCAGCGCAAGGGCCGGCAGGCGTTTACGCGGGTCTCGCTGGTGGGATATACCAACGCCGGCAAATCGACCCTGATGAATGTGCTGGCGGATGCCGGCGTTTTCGCCGAGGATCGCCTCTTCGCCACGCTCGATCCCACGACCCGCCAGGTCGAACTGGCCCCGGGGAAAGACATCCTGCTGTCTGACACCGTCGGGTTTATCCGCAAGTTGCCGCACGGGCTCATCGAAAGCTTCAAAAGCACACTGGATGAAGTGCGGGAGAGCGACGTCCTGCTCCACGTGGTGGACGTGACGCACCCCTGCTTCGAGGATCATATCCAGGTGGTCAACCAGACGCTGAAGGAACTGGAGGCACAGGACAGACCGACGGTCATGGTGTTTAATAAAGTAGACAGATTGGAAGAGCATGGTCTGTTGCTCGCGCTCCGGTCGGAGTACGAAGACGCTGTTTTTGTGTCGGCGCTTCGTGGGATTGGCATCGATGGACTGAAGGAGGCGTTGCTGGGTCGCATACAGGACGACTTTGTCGAGCAGGTCGCCTACGTACCGGTGACCGAGTCCCGCACGATCGCGCAACTGCACCAGATCGCCGATGTCACCTCGGAAGAATACCTGTACGCCACGCCGGACGGCGCGGAAGAAACCCCGATTGCGGTTGCTTGTCTGCGTTTTCGCGTCGCGCGCGAACTGGCGGGCGATGTACATCGGATGGTGGGTAAGTTTGCCGGATTAGCGCCGATACCTACTTGAACGCGGGTTTGGCGCGTCCGGCGGGAGAACCACCCGATACCTGCCGGCGCATGACGCGTGCTCCACAGGGCAATTATTTTGTCGCTAACGAGAGTTGCCTGCACCTTCGGAAATCGTTAAGCTTTCGGCCGGAGTTCAACCCCTCGATACGCGTCAGTGCCTTTACAACGGGCGGCCACCGGGCGCCGCTCCGTGATATACCGACCGGGGAGGTCAGTCCCTTCTCGTCGCCATCGTGGCATGCCGATTGAATATCGGAGAGTGGTGGTCACGACGACGCGACGGTGTACTGCCTCACAGTGCGCATAAACCTTCGCGATCGCTCCGCGATCACCTGCTATTACGACGACTTGCCGCAAGCACGCGTCGATCACGCTTCAGGAGGCTCCGAAATGACCATTCAAACCTTGATCAGTGAAGATACCCCGCCGCTCCTCCCTACCGATTCGGTAGAGCATGCCCTGGGGCTGTTGCTGGAGATGCGGGTTCGGCACATGCCGGTGGTCGATGAACACGGCATGCTGGTAGGCATGATTTCCGAAAACATGCTGCTCGACGCCTTTGGTCCGGACGCCCCCGTATCGTCGCTCCTCGGCCTCGAACCCATCAGCGTTCATCCGGAGGCACACATCTTCGACGCCACGAAAGTCATCGTCGACCACGAACTGACCGCCCTACCGGTCGCCCGGGCGGACGGGCAGTACGTGGGTCTCGTGAAGCGCCACAACCTGTTCGATCAGTTCGCGCGCATGCTCGCGACACAGGAGAACGGGGCGATCATCGCGCTTGAAGTCAACCCCCGCGATTATTCGCTAGCCCAGCTCGCCCACATCGTCGAGCAGGACGGGGTGAAGATCCTCTCGTCTGCCGCCGAACACACCGCGGCCGACGAAGAGGGCGACACGATGCGGGTGACGCTCAAGCTCAATGTGATGGACACCGCGCGCGTGCGCCACCTGCTCGAACACTACGGCTACCATGTCATCGCTTACTTCAGCGACGACCAGAGCGACGACGAGTTCAAGTACCGGCTGCAGGAGTTCATGCGGTATCTAGAGGTATGAGCGGTTTAAGGTTTAAGGTTCGAGGTTTAAGGGGTCCTCTTTAAACCTCGAACCTTAAACCCTTTCACCTGTCACCTTGAACGGTCCCCTGGCCCGAGATAAACAACACCGCCCTTCATCACAAACGCCACGCGTTGAAGGCTCGTGATGTCCTCGAGTGGATTCGCGGCCACGGCGACGATATCGGCGTATTTGCCGGCTTCGAGGGTGCCGAGGTTGGGGAGCTGGCCGAGCAGGTCGGCCGCGTTGTAGGTAGCCGTTCGTAGAATTTCCATCGCCGGCATCCCGGCCTCGGCCATGTAGGCGAACTCAAGGGCGTTGCGGCCGTGTTTGAATACCCCCGCATCGGTGCCAAAGGCGATGGGCACGCCGGCACGATAGGCCCGGCCGAAGGTATCCTGGATTTTGGGCCCGATCTCAAGCGCTTTTTTCTGGACGAGGGGGGCGTAGTACCCCTCGATTTTCGCCGAGTCCGCCGTGCTGCGGCCGGCGATGACGGTCGGCACGAGGTACGTGCCCCGTTCGCGCATCAGCCGCATCGTTTCATCGCTCATCAGGGTCCCGTGTTCAATCGAGGCGACGCCGGCGCGGACGGCGCGCTGCATCCCCTCATCCCCATGCGCGTGTGCGGCCACCTTGAGGCCATACCCCCGCGCCACTTCGACGATCGCGGCGATTTCCTCCTCGAGAAACGACGGGGCAGAGCCATCCCGCGCCACGGAAAGGACGCCACCGGTGGCCGTGATCTTGATCAGGTCGGCCCCGCGTTTGATGCCCAGCCGCGTGCCTCGCATGGCCGAGTCGACCCCATCCACCACCCCGTGCTCGACGCCCGGGATGCCGAAGAGGTCCTCGCGGAGTCCGTTTGTGGGATCCCCGTGGCCGCCCGATACGGACAGTCCCTCGGCCACAAACATGCGGGGTCCGATGACGACGCCGGCGTTGATCGCGTCGCGCAGCGCGTAATCGACCCCGTCGCTCCCGCCCACGTTACGGACCGTCGTGAAGCCGGACAACAGCGTCGTTCTGGCGTACTGGGTGGCCATCAGGGCATGGTACGGCGGTGAGAGCCGGAGCGCGTCCATGTAGTCGTTTTTGCGGGACTCCCCATCGAGGTGCGTGTGGGAATCGATCCAACCGGGCATCACGAAGTGGTTTTTTAGATCGACCACCGTGTCGCCGGCGCCAGCCGGCAGATAGCCCTCGGCGATAGCGGTTACCCGTTCCCCTTCGATGACGATGGTTCGTTGCGTCATGGGGGTCATCGACACGCCGGGGTCGAGCAGGGTGCCGGCGTGGATCAGCGTTCGCTGCGCAAGGGCCGGGGCAACGGAAAGGGCCGAGAAGGCCGAGAGAAGGGCAAGCAGACACCCCGAAAGCAGGTTGCGGCGGATCATGAGAGCGTATAGGATGGTGAACACGACAAAGACGCGTCAAAAGCGGTTGTACGTTACTCCTTTTTGTCCGTACGTTCAACGCCGCAAGCACCGCAATTCCACCATCCAACATACCTCTGCGCTGGCGCCGTGGAAGTCGATCCCCGCCGGCCACATTATTCACCTTCAGGTTCTGGATTTATGGACGTTCTCGATAAGGCACGCGCCTTCATGAAGGCTCATGCCATCGATGGCTGGCTGTTGTTCGATTTTCGAGGCAGCAATCCGGTGTTTGCACACCTCCTTGGCGGGCCGCAGGCCACGTCGCGCCGCAATTACATCTGGATTCCCATGGATGGGGAGGCCAGGATGCTGGCGAACGGGCTCGACAAGCAGCTCTTCCGCGACGCCGGCTACCCGATGACGATCTATACCGGTTGGGCGGATATGCAGGCAGCGCTCCGCGCCCTGCTGGGCGGAGCGCGAACCGTGGCCATGGAGTATTCCCCAGCCGGCGAAATCCCCATGAGCTCGTTTGTCGATGGCGGGACGCTCGAACTCATTCGGTCGATGGGGCCTGACATTGTCTCGTCCTCCGACCTGTTTCAGGCCGCCGCCACCGCCTGGTCGAAGAAGTCGGTCGACTCGCATATGCGCGCCTGCCGGCTCGTCAATATGGTGAAGGACGAAGCGTTTGCCTACATCGGCGACCAGCTCCGCTCCGGACGGCCTGTCACCGAATACGACGTGCAGCAGTTCATCCGCCGCGGTTTTGACGCGCATGGGCTGTACATCGACCACGGACCGATCGTGGCCGTCAATGCCCACAGCGGGGATCCCCACTACGAACCCTCCGCCACCGACCACGCCCCTATACACCGGGGAGACTGGGTGCTGATCGACCTCTGGGCGAAGGAAAACGTGCCCCACGCCGTGTATTGCGACATCACATGGACGGGCTACGCCGGCCACGACATTCCCGCGAAGCACCTGGAAGTCTATCGCACCGTCAATGCCGCGCGCGACGCCGTGATCGAGCGGTTGCAGGCCGACTGGAAAGCCGGCAACGCCCTCCAGGGCTGGCAGCTGGACGATGTGGCGCGCAAGGTGATCGCGGACGCGGGCTACGGCGCCTACTTCACCCACCGCACCGGCCACAGCATGGGCGTCAGCCCGACTCCGCACGCGCTGGGGATGAACCTGGACAACCTCGAAACCCACGACACCCGCGCCGTCCTACCCGGCATCGGCTTCTCCGTCGAACCCGGTATCTACCTGCCCGAGTTCGGGGTACGGTCGGAAGTGGATGTGTATGTGGATCCGGAACAGGGGCCGATCGTCACCACGGCCATGCAGTGGGAGCCGGTGCGGATCCTGGGATGAACATTGACGCTCGAACGCGCGGTTGAGACGTACTATGTTGCTTCGCTGCGACGGAGATTGGCAACAATTCCCTACGATCACATGCTGTGTGCCAGTTTATTTTGCTGCGATTGTCCAAAACCAGTGGTTTCGCGCATCATGGGTTGTCCATTGTTCTGAAAACCTCATCCAAGAGACACACCATGCCGAAGTATCTATGTATCCAGCGCAGCCAACCCGGCGGTAAAAGCGAGAGGCCGTCTCCAGCCCAGATGGAAGCGATGTATGCGTCGTTTAATGCCTGGATGACGCAGTTCAAGGACAACCTTGTCGACCTCGGCGGTCGGCTTGGCGCCGGGGGTGTCGTCACCTCCGAGGGCGCCACGGATGGGCCATTTGTCGAGGTCAAAGAAGTGGTAGGCGGCTATATGATCGTCTCGGCCGAGAGCCTGGAGGAAGCGATGGACGTGGCGCGTCAGTGTCCCGGTGTCGTCAGCCCGGGGTCGAGCGTCGAGGTTCGGCAGATTCATACGCCGTGACCACGCCGGGGCTGGTCGAGCATTTCTTCCGTCATGAATACGGTCGACTGGTAGCCACGCTATCGCGCCAGGTAGGAATCTGTCATCTCGAAATCATCGAGGATGCTGTCCAAACGGCCCTGATGTCTGCGTTGGAGACCTGGAAGCGCGCTCATCCGCCAGACAATCCGTCGGCCTGGCTGTATCGCGTGGCGAAAAACAACCTGCTGGGAACGCTACGACAGCGATCGCGCCGGCACCATCTCCAACAGGAGAGCGAAGCGGCGAACAGCGACTTATCGGATCCCGAGTTTGAGGTGCTGCTCCCTCAGGAAATAGCGGACGATCTGCTGAGGATGTTGTTTGTTAGCTGCGATGCATCGATCCCCATCGAGTCTCAACTGGTACTGGCGCTTAAGACGCTTTGTGGGCTCGATGTCCGTGAGATTGCCTTGCGGCTGTTTACAACGGAGGCCAGTGTCTACAAACGTCTTAGCCGGGCCCGCCACCTGTTGCGGGAGGTCCCGGAGTTCACACTCAGTTTGAACGCCGGACAGGTGGCGGTACGATTGCCTTCGGTACACACGATCTTGTACCTCCTGTTCACCGAGGGATACTTGTCCGCTCATGCCGACGTGGCGATCCGTCGCGAGCTGTGTACGGAAGCGATCCGGCTGGCGACCCTGCTTGCCGAGCACCCGCTTGGCCAGGCGCCGGAAACGTTCGCGCTTGTTGCCCTCATGCATCTCCATTTCGCCCGGCTCACGGCACGGCAGGACGCCTCAGGTGGGCTACTGCTGCTGGAGGAGCAGGACCGGGCGCAGTGGGATCGGGAGCAGATCGCCGTCGGGCTCGGCTGGTTGGCTTTGTCTGCGCAGGGCCAGATGTTTTCGCGTTACCACGCCGAGGCCGGCATCGCCGCCGAACACGGCCTCTCTTCTTCCTTCGAGGCGACGCGCTGGGACCGGGTATCCGACTACTACGCGCTGCTTGAACACGTTGCGCCTTCGGCGCTGCACCGACTTAACCGCGCCGTGGCCGTAGCCGAGGGCGAGGGACCGGAAGCCGGCCTCGCCGTTTTGACTGGGTTCAAGCCACCCACCTGGCTGGCCGGTTCGTATCAATGGGCGGCGGTGCTCGCTGATCTGCATCGAAGATGCGGACATGTTGATGTTGCGGCACGGTATCGAGACTCGGCGTTGGAACTGGCCCCCACGCCGGCGGTGAGAGATCTGTTGCAGCGGAGGTTGGGGGGCGCCAGGTGATTCCATGTTTGCCAATCGACGCGATCCATTGTGCATCTTCGGTCGTCATGTTTCTCCGGATTGATTGCGATGCCACGTATTTCCGATTTCCTGGGTATTTTCGTCTATATGTATTTTGACGATAACGCCAGGCATCACTCGCCCCATATTCACGTTCGATATGGAGTGTACAAGGCGGTCTTCGAAATCGAAACAGGTGAACTACTGGCTGGTAGGATAAAATCAAGACAGCTTGCGCTGATTCAGCACTGGATCATCGTTCGACAAAAAGAGCTTCTAGCTAATTGGGAGCGTGCTCTTTTGGGCCAGAAACTGGAGTGGGTCGATCCTCTTTGATCAAACGCGGACTCTTATGAACCCAGACGTAATTGATGTTCAGCCACTGGAGGACTTCCGGTTGCGACTCATATTTGAGGGGGGGGAAACGCGAGTTTTTGATGTAAAGCCTTACCTGGAATTTGGCATTTTCTCGGAGTTGCGTCAGGCAGACTACTTCATCACAGCATTTGTCGAATTCGGATCCGTGGAATGGCCTCATGGTCAGGGCCTGAGCTACGACACGTTGTACGAAAAGAGTGTGCCCCTCGCGATAGAGAGTGCGGCCTGAATCAGTCAAATAAGAACCTTATTTTTCACGTTCGGAGTTGCCAATCGAGTACCGGCCGATCGCCGGGCCAGGTCACATGGCGGGCGCGGGGACTCAAGCCAGGAGGGCATCCACCACCTTTCCGTGGACATCGGTGAGGCGGTAGCGCCGGCCCTGGTGCTTAAACGTCAGCCGCTCGTGGTCGACGCCGAGGATACGCATGAGGGTGGCCTGGAAGTCGTGCACGTGGACCGGGTTTTCGGCGATGTTGTACCCGAACTCGTCGGTTTCGCCGTACGACAGCCCGGCGCGGACGCCGGCGCCGGCCATCCAGATGGTGAAGCAGCGGGGATGATGGTCGCGGCCGTAGTTGTCGGCGGTGAGTTTGCCCTGCGAGTAGTTCGTCCGGCCGAACTCGCCGCCCCAGATGACGAGCGTGTCTTCGAGGAGGCCGCGCTGCTTGAGGTCCATCACCAGCGCTGCGGAGGGCTGGTCGACATCGCTGGTGAGTTTCGAGATCTCGGTGGGCAGGTTGCCGTGTTGATCCCAGCCCTGGTGGTAGAGCTGCACGAACTTGACGCCACGTTCGACGAGCCGGCGGGCGAGGAGGCAGTTGGCGGCGTAGGTGCCGGGAATGCGCGCTTGCGGTCCGTAGAGATCGAAGATCGAGTCTGACTCGCCATCCACGTTCATCGTTTCGGGGACGGAGGTCTGCATCCGGTAGGCCATCTCGTACTGGCCGATGCGGGAGCTGATCTCGGGGTCCATCACCCGGGCTTCCTGGGCCTCGTTGAGGTCGCGCAGGTAGTCGAGCATGCGACGTCGGCTACTCGATTTGATCCCGGGGGGGTCGTTGAGATACAAGACGGGCTCTTTGCCGGAGCGGAACTGGACGCCCTGGTGGAGGGAGGGGAGGAAGCCGTTGCCCCAGAGACGAGCGTAGAGCGGTTGGTCGCCGTTGTTGCTGCGGGAAAGGAGGACGGTGAACGCCGGCATGTTCTCGTTGTCCGACCCCAGCCCGTAGCTGATCCACGAGCCGATGCTGGGCCGGCCGGCGAGCTGCGAGCCGGTCTGGAAGAAGGTGATGGCAGGGTCGTGGTTGATGGCTTCGGTGTACATCGACTTCACGATGCACAGGTCGTCCGCGATGCCGGCGATGTAGGGGATCCGGTCGCTGAAGGTGTGGCCGGCCTGGCCGTACCGGTTGAATTCAAACTGGGAGCCGGCCATGGGGAACGACGCCTGGTGCGCCGTCATCCCGGTGAGGCGCTGGCCGCCGCGGATGGAGTCTGGCAGTTCCTCGCCGTTTTTTTCGCGGAGGAGCGGCTTGTGGTCGTACAAATCCAGCTGCGACGGCCCGCCGCTCTGGAACAGGTAGATCACCCGCTTTGCCTTTGGGGCGAAATGCAGCGTGCCCAGAACGCCCGTGTCCGGGCCGGCTAGAAGCTCACGCGGCCCGATCAGCGAGGCCAGTGCCGCCGCGCCAAGGCCCAGGGAGGTCTTCGACAGGAAGTCGCGACGCGAGTAGTTGGGTGTGAAGTTCTGGCAGTGGCTCATCGGGGTTTAAGGTCCAAAGTTCAAGGTGTAAAGAGGTAGACGTTGATCAATGGTTGATCAGCGATCATCGCTTCATGAAGGCCTCGTCGTAATTCATCAGGGTGCTAGCGACCATCGTTCGGGCGGCGACTTCATGGGCCGGCAGGTTCGGGTCGCGGGGGTGTTCGCCGATGGCGAGCAGTTCGCGGGCGTCGGCCGGCGCGGCCTGG
>JBGSPJ010000452.1:0-11079 GCA_041738655.1 Rhodothermales bacterium
TGAGGATGCTGTGCGGCCCAAACGGCATCACGAAACGGGGAAACACCAGGCTGTCCACAAATACATGGTGGATTTCGTAGACGCCGTCGTTATCGGCATCCTCGTGCATCGAGATCCTGCCGACGGGGTCGAGCTCACCCGTCGCGTCCGCATCCTGCATGTAGCCGCGGAGTTCGAGGACGAACAGCCGGCCGTTGCCGTCGAACGCAATGGCCGCCGGCTCCTTGATGGCCGGCTCGGTGAGCGCCGGCTCGAGGCGATACCCCGGCTGCAGCAGGAAGCGGGCGAGCTGCTCGTCGACCGAGGCCTGGACGACGGCGGGGCCGGGTGTGAGGGTGTCCTCGGGCGCGATGGCCAGCCCACTTGCCGGCGTGGACGCAACGCGGGGCGGCGGGGTGCAGGATACAACGCTCAGGCCCAAGGCCACAAAAACGAGTAAGTAGGGGATTCGGATCATCACATTGACGAATGGTACGTTGGACACGGTTCATCGTGTCCTGACCCGGTATCGCATGAAGCTGACCGGTCAGGCACACAAGATCTCATCGACCGATACCAGATGCAACGGGTCGCGCGAAATGAACCGGCCGAAACCGTCGCCCAACTCCGAGGATCCCCTCATTTGCATAAGAGTAGAGCGTCCCGATAAATCGGGACGGGAGTGGTTCATCCTAACGATCCTCCCCATCCCCGGGGGGCCCGGGGATTCCCCCTCCTTCGGGGAAGGAGGGGATCTTCTGGAAGGGGGCATTACCGCCATCACCTTTCGCCAGGATCCCCTCCTTTCCAAAGGAGGGGAGCGTCCCGATTTATCGGGACGGGGGTGGTTCGTCCGTTGGACCCTCTCCGATTCCATAAAAGCTGGCGATATACGACATCACCTCGTCTGGAAAATCGAAAACCGCACTGTTCTCAATGCGGATAATTCGTATCCCCACGGACTTGAGATAACACGTCCTCCGGTGATCGTACTCGGCTTGCAACGGATCTTTGTGTCCAGCACCATCGAGTTCAATCCCCAATTGCTCGGATGCGCAATAGAAATCGAGGATGTAACGACCAACACTATGCTGCCGGCGGAATTTTCTCCCATGCAGCTGGCGGCACTTGAGCATTTGCCAGAGCCGCACCTCCGCTGCTGTGCTGTGGTTACGTAAATGTCGACGTCTGATCAGGAGTGCTTTATGATTGCAAACGCTCACGACTTGTGGTGGGACACATCTCGAAAGATACGAGGAGACACCCTTGGTGCCCCTCTCCCCTTACTAGACAGGCTGAGTCACCATCACATACCGCCGGCAAGAAAAAATTCACATACCGGCAACCTACGGCCTACAGCCACGTTTAGAGCATTTGTAGGGGAATTCCCCACAGCCTGATGGAGCCGCCCCGAGCAAAGGCAGGCGGTACCGTTTCCGATAGTGACCCACGAGTAGACCCACACCGCAACCCGGGGCCGGCCATTACGATGGCTCGGCCCCTTGCGGTTTTTGGGAGTGTCGTATCTTGCGGGGTCCTCTTCCCAACGGGTCCCCATGCACATCCACGAACAGATCGACCGGGCGCTCGAACGAGCCCTGGAGGCGCACCGCGGCCAGAAGGACCGCGCCGGCGCGCCGTACATCCTCCATCCCTTGCATTTGATGTTCACATGCCTTGGAGACGCCGAGGCGATGGTCGTCGCCCTTTTGCACGACACCGTGGAGGACTCTCCGCTGACGTTGGACGATCTACGGACAGACGGCTTCCCCCCGGCGGTGATCGACGCGGTCGACGCGCTCACGCGCCGGGAGGAAGAGTCGTACGAAGCGTTTGTGGCCCGTGCCGGCGCGCATCCGATCGCGCGCCGGGTCAAGCGGGCGGACATCGAACACAACATGGACCTTCGCCGGCTGGATACCCTGTTGCCGGCTGATCTGGAGCGGCTACAGCGTTACCACCGGGCATTGCGGCTCCTGTCCGTTGAAGCCACTGATCGCGTTTAGAGTGAGTAGCCCGCGCGGTATTCGCGGTGCAGGAAAGCGTTAGCGTCCGTGTAGTTGGTGATCTCGCCTTTCTTTGCGTCCCAGTGGATTTTGACGCCTTGGCCGGCGCGGAGGGCGACGATGCCGAGGAGCATCGTCTCGGAGAGCGGGCTGGCGTATTCGAACGGCGAGACGGCCTTGCCGATGCCCTTGCACGCGTTAGCCCAGTTCATCTCGTGGGTCGTCTCCACGCGTTCAAACGTCTTCGGCGTGTCCTTGTACTGTTCCATGACCCGATCCGGGTAGAGGCGCGCGTCGACCCCGTGGTCCTTGTGCATGAGCGCACCCTTATCGCCCACATAGATCACGCCGCCGTCGCGGGGCAGCGGCACATCGTCCGGTATGGCCGCCGGCCGGGCCGGCATGAGGCCGCCGTCGTACCAGTGCATGTTCAGCGCCGGCTTCAGGCCGCTGGCGGGGAAGTGGTAGTGGACGAGCATCGAGAGCGGGAACGACGCCACGTCGCGCTGCGGGCCGCCCCAGGGGCTGAGGTTGTCGGCGCCCCAGGGGGTCGAAGTAGCCTCTATGGTGGACGGCGCATCGAGGCCGAGGGCCCAGAAGGGATGGTCCATCAGGTGGGCGCCCATGTCGCCGAGGGCGCCGGTGCCGTAGTCCAGCCAGCCGCGCCAGGTAAAGGGTTGGTAGATGGGGTGATAGGGGACGGCCGGCGCCGGCCCAAGGAAGAGATCCCAGTTAAGGCTCTTGGGGATGCGCGGCGCCTTCCGACCGTGGAACCCATACGCGATGCGCTGCTGGGCTTCATCCATCCCCCATCCCGTATTTTTCCCGATGGATGCCTTTTTCGGACGCGGGACCCCCTGTGGCCACACGGGCCGGTTCGTCCAGATGTGCACCTCGCGCACCGGGCCGATGGCATCCGCCTGGATGTACTCGTTGACCCGACGGGCGGTCTCGGTGGAGTGGCCCTGGTTGCCCATCTGGGTGACCACGCCGGTTTCTTTCGCCAGCTGACCCAGCACGCGCGCCTCGTGCACCGACCAGGTGAGGGGTTTCTGGACGTACACGTGTTTGCCCATACGCATCGCCATGGCCGCGACTACCGCGTGGGTATGGTCCGGCGTGGCGATCACAACCGCGTCGATGTCTTTCTGTTTGTCGAGCATCTCGCGGTAGTCCTCGTAGCGCCGCGCCTTTTCAAACGCCTGGGCGAGGGCTTCGCGTCCCTCGCGGGCCTTGCCGTTTTCATACAGCGCGCCGTGGACGAAGTCGAAGTCCACGTCGCAAATCGCTACGATATTTTCGCTCGTGAGCGCATTCATGTTGCTGGCGCCCATCCCGCCAACGCCCACGCCGGCCACGTTGAGCGTATCGCTCGGCGCCTTAAATCCCCGACCGAGGACATGGCGGGGCAGGATGGTGGCGGCGAAGCCGGCGGCGGCGGCCGTTTTGACGAAATCGCGACGGGTGAACGGGGTAGTTTTCATAACCAGAAACCAGGCTGAGTGAACGTGTAGCGCAAGCAACGGATTGCCCCGATCAGTGTCAAGATGCGCGCGTCGTGCTTAAGGGCGATTTTGGCCCCGATCCGCATCGCGAACCGTCCCCAAAGAGCCAATCGCTCAACGGAACGTTCGCATGTAGCGAGGGTCCCACTGCCGTTTAAACCCTGAACGCGACCCGATTCGAGCGATGTTTCATCTGGATCCCTCATGAAGATAGCTCTCGCCCAGATCAACCCTACCGTCGGCGATCTGACCGGCAACAGCCGGCTCATCGTCGACTTCGCCCGCCGCGCCGCCGAGCAGGGCGCGGATCTGGCCCTCTTCCCGGAGCTGTGTGTCTGCGGCTACCCACCGCAGGACCTGCTCGAACGGCCGTTTTTTATCGACTCGGTCGAACGCGCCGTCGCCTGGATCGCCCAAAACGTCCCGCCGGGGCTCGGTGTGATCCTCGGGGCTCCTGTGCGGAATGCGTCACCTCGCGGCAAACGGCTGTTTAACGCCGCGCTGTTGCTCGACGGCGGGCAGGTCGTCGCCGAAGTGCATAAAGCCCTGTTGCCAACCTACGACGTCTTCGACGAAAACCGGTACTTCGAGCCGGCGCGTTACTGTGCACCCATCGTATGGCGCGGGGTCAACCTGGGGCTCCACATCTGCGAGGACATGTGGAATAACGAGGATCGGGCGCCGTACCACCTCTACGACGCCAACCCGATCGACGCTCTGGCGCGGGCCGGCGCGGAGCTGTTTATCAACCTCAGCGCCTCGCCGTTTTACCCCGCCAAACACGCCGAAAGGAACCGGCTCATCGCCGAAAACGCCCGCGAGCACAACCTGCCGTTCGTCTATGTGAACCAGGTGGGCGCCAACACCGAGATTGTGTTCGATGGGGATAGCCGGGTGTTCGACCGCGCCGGCGAGCCCATCCACACCTGCGCTTCGTTTGAAGAAGAGCTGTTTGTGTGGGACTGGGAGCGCGAAGCGAACCCGCACGGTTCAAAAGCGTCATCCAGGCCCGGCTCAATGCTTCCTACGCGAGACCGCATCGCCGACCTGCACGATGCGCTCGTTCTCGGTATCAGCGACTATGTCCGTAAGACCGGCGCCTTCGCGAAGGCCCTGCTGGGTCTTTCGGGCGGCATCGATTCCGCCGTCACCTGTGCCCTGGCTGTCGCCGCCCTCGGGGCGGACCGCGTGGTGGGCATCACGATGCCTTCCAGATATTCCTCCGCCGGCTCGGTGGACGACTCGGCCGACCTCGCCGCCCAGCTCGGCATCGCGTTCCATCACATCCCCATCGTGCCGGCCGTCCGGGCGTTCGAAGAGATGCTGTCGGATGTCTTCGCCGGCACCGCCCCCGGCGTCGCCGAGGAAAACATCCAGGCCCGCACCCGCGGCGTGACACTGATGGCGGTGTCGAATAAGTTCAATCATCTGCTGCTGACGACGGGCAACAAAAGCGAGATATCCGTCGGCTATGCGACCCTGTACGGCGACATGAACGGCGGCCTGGCCGTACTGGCGGATGTATTCAAGCAGGATGTCTACGCCCTCGCCGAGCACATCAACGCCCGCGCCGGCCGCGCCGTCATCCCCGTCAGCACCATCACCAAACCGCCTTCCGCCGAGCTTCGGCCCGACCAGAAGGACTCCGACTCCCTCCCTCCGTACCCCGTGCTCGACGAGATCCTGCGGCGGTATGTCGAGGAGATCGAGGACCTGGACACCATCGTTCGCGAAACGGGGCTGGACCGCGCCTTCGTCCACCGTATCTTGCGCATGGTGGATCGTAACGAGTACAAACGCCGGCAGGCCGCCCCGGGGCTACGCGTCAGCAAAAAAGCGTTCGGCGTGGGCCGGCGCCTGCCGATCGTCATGCGTTGGGACTGGGACACGAGGTTTGACAATGGTCAATGATCGATGGTTGATGGTCTATTGTCAATTGTGACGATTGCCCATCATTGACCATCGACGATTGCCCATCAACAATTGACCATCGACATGATTGCATACGTTTCCGGCACCCTGATCGACAAGAAGCCCACCGAGGCGTTGATCGACGTCCATGGCGTGGGGTATGCCGTTCTTATCCCCACGTCCACCTACGAGCAATTGCCCGAGGAGGGCAAGCCGGCGAAGCTCTTCACCCATTTCCACGTCCGCGAAGACGCCCATCAGTTGTACGGTTTCGCGACCGTTGCCGAGCGTTCATTGTTTGATGAGATGCTGGCCGTATCGGGCATCGGTCCCCGGCTCGCGCTCGCGGCGTTGTCCGCCATGCGTCCGGTCGAGTTGCGCGACTATCTGATCGAGGGTAATGTGGGGATGATCACCCGGATCCCCGGCGTCGGCCGGAAGACCGCGGAGCGAATGGTCGTAGAGCTCAAGGACCGGCTGGTGAAGCTGGACCTACCTGGCGCCGGCGTCCTATCCGACCCTTCCGACACCCGCGCCGAGGCCCGCGCGGACGCCCTGGCCGCCCTTGAAGCCCTGGGCCTCAACCGCGCCACCGCCGAACGCAGCCTCCGCCTGGTGCTCCGCAACAACCCCGGCATCCAGTCCGCCCAGGAACTCATCCGGCTGGCGTTGCGGGAGAAGTGAGTAGCCTGCTTGGTGATGGACCTATCTCATGGATGGATTGATTTTCTCGCCGGGCTTCCTTGTATTATCGATAGCCCCCATCACGATTTAACTCACGCCACCAATTATGGAGAACAGACTTCCCCATTGGCTCGAACAGACGGTAGAAACGATCGCAGAGGCGTTTCACCCAGAACGCATTGTATTGTTTAGAAGTCATGCCCGGGGTGAAGCCGACCGAGAAAGTGACATTGATTTGTTTGTTGAAATGGAGACCAGCCTATCACCGCCGGAACGGGCCATCGCCATTTCCAATCTATTCGGTTTGCGTCACTGGTCCATGGATCTCGTTGTCTATACCCCGGACGAGGTCAACAAGCTTGAAGGCATCCACGGCACGCTCCTATCACAAATCGAGCGGGACGGCCAAGTGCTCTATGAAAAAGGCTGAGTCTAACTACAAAGCATGGAGGGAAGAGAGATGGTAACCATCAGCCAGGATATCCAAGCTGCATTTACCACACTGTTTCAGGGGTGTTAACAAGATTCTGAATCGATTAAAAAAGGCAGTTTGTCATCCCGCACTTGATGCGGGATCCAGCAGGATTGCAGTTCGGCTGGATCCCGGGTCGGGGCCCGGGATGACAATACAATGGAAAGTTGGCGTTTTGTTAACTGCCCTGACACTGTTTCCTGAATGACAGATATGGTGCAACATGGGCCCCCGACATGCTCAACCTTACGTTGATGGTGGCAGGGAATTGATTTAACCGCAACGACTCAATGGCTCGTCAACGGGCCAATTCCTCCATCTTTTCAGCCAGTTCGAAATCTAACGTGGTGATGCCGCCGGCGTCATGTGTGGTCAGATCAACGATGACTTTGTTGTACACGTTAAACCACTCGGGATGATGGTTTAGTTGTTCGGCGGCGAGCGCGGCGCGGGCCATGAAGCCAAACGCAGCGCTGAAGTCCGCGAACCGGAACTCGCGGTGTAGTTTCCCTTCTACCACCGTCCAGCGATCGAGGGTGGCAAGGCCGGCTTCGAGTTCTTTTACAGAGAGACGGGAGGGTGAGGCCATGATTTACCCGAGGGTGGAGAGAGGTTCGGCCGGCTTGAGCACCGGGTGACGGTAGGTGGCGGTCAGCCCGAGTAGACCGGCAAGCGTCAGGGCACCGGGAGCGAGGGCCGGGCTGGCACCCCGAAGGGCCTCCAGCCAGACGTCGGCGAAGGTCGCGTTCGGCTGGATTTCCAGCTCGAACTCCAGGTTGTGCTCGAAGTGTTCGTAGAGCCCATAACCGCCGGCGGCCATCAGGATCACCATCCCGACCCGCAGGGCCATCAGGACGCCACGGGTCGGCCGCGCATACGCGAGCCCGAACGCCGGCAGGGCCAGGCTCGAAAACAGAATGGGGATCCATTGTACGAATCCTTCCGTGTGGCCGATGAGGCCGAGTTCGGCGATGACGCCGACGCACACCGCGGCGGCCAGCGCGAGCTGAAACCGCCGCAGGTACGTTTCGACAGACAGGGGCATCAGTTGTCCAGATACGTTTTAGCCACAGCTGCTTCCTCGGCGGTGACATGGCCGGCGAGCGCCTTCAGGAAGGCCTCGTGCGAGCCGTAGGGCCGGCCCTTGATCAGCGCCTGCGCCTTCGTCTCGTCTACTCCCGGAATCTGCTGAAGCGTCGCAGCATCGCAGTCGTCTACCTTGATCGGGACGAACACAAACTGCTCAAACGCCGCGACTTTGTCCGCATCCACGTATTTGCCGATCTCTTTGCGGAACTGGAGGATGCTGATGTACGGACGGTATTCGTCAAATTCGCGCGCCATCCGACGGCCGGCGTTGGGTACCGCCAGAAAACCATCCATGGGCGTGGTGTTCAGGTTGAGCTTGGCGTCGCCGGGTTTCATCAGCGGGACGGCCGGCGCGTCCTGCGCATGGAGGGGGGCGACAAAAAAGAGCGCGGCGGCAATCAGAAACAGGCCGCGGCGTAGCAACGTCAGTGTATGAGCCATGACAGGTAAGGGATTTACGTTAACATAACAAACCGAATCGCCGGCGCACGAACCGGCTCCGATGGGCGTCTGAACCCCATAGACGAACGAGAGGCGTGCAGGATTCCATCGGCATTCACCAACGATTCGCCGCCGGCGGGCCCATACGACGGAACAATAGGGCCTCCCCGGGCGAAAGAGGGGCGGTACTTTCGACATCTCCGACGGACAGGGCGATCCGAAGCATCGGTTCGCCCCTTTTCATATTCCCATGGTATCATCCCACCTCCGAAATATCGCCATCGTGGCGCACGTTGACCACGGCAAAACAACCCTCGTCGACGCCATGCTCTGGCAGAGCGGCACCTTCCGCGATAACCAGGAAGTCCAGGAACGAGTCATGGACTCGATGGACCTCGAGCGAGAGAAGGGCATCACGATCATGGCCAAAAACACGGCCATCACGTACGGCGGTAAGAAGATCAACATCGTCGACACGCCGGGCCACGCCGACTTCGGCGGCGAGGTCGAGCGGACGCTCCGGATGGTCGATGGCATCATGCTCCTGGTGGACGCCGCCGAGGGCCCGTTGCCGCAGACGCGCTTCGTGCTCACCAAGGCGCTGGAGCTCCACCTGCCGGCCATCGTCGTCATCAACAAGATCGACCGACAGGACGCCCGCCCCGAACAGGTGCTCGACGAGATCTACAACCTGTTTATCGACCTCGATGCCACCGAAGATCAGATCGAATTTCCCGTGCTGTATGCCGTCGCCCGCGACGGAAAGTGCACGACGGACCTCAAGCAGCCGCTCTCCGACCTGAGCCCGTTGTTCGAGGCCATCATCGACCGCCTGCCGGCACCGGAAGGTGATCCCGACCTGCCCCTGCAGGTACTGGTCACGAACGTCGTCCCCGATCCATACCTCGGCCCGCTGGCCATCGGCCGCGTGATGCAGGGCACCATCCGCCAGCGCCAGCGCGTGGTCATCTACCACCGGGACGACTCCACGACCACCGTTTCCGTGACCGCCCTCTTCGGGTATCAGGGCCTGCAGCGGGTGGAGATTCCCACCGCCGGCCCCGGGGACATCATCGCCATCGGCGGCATCGCCGGCATCGGCCTCGGAGAAAGCATCACGGATGCCGAAAACCCCTCGCCGCTGCCTCCGCTCCACGTCGACGAGCCTACGATGTCGATGGAGTTCCGCATCAACGACTCGCCCTTCAGCGGCCTCGAAGGCCAGTATGTCACCTCGCGCAACCTGCGCGACCGGCTGACGAAGGAGATGGAGACCAATCTGGCCATGCGGCTGGAAACCACGGAGACCTCGGATTCCTTCCTCGTCTTCGGACGCGGCGAACTTCAGATGGCCATCCTCATCGAACAGATGCGCCGCGAGGGCTTCGAGTTTGGCGTGGGCATGCCGCAGGTGATCACGCAGATCATCGACGGACACAAACACGAGCCGTACGAAAAGGTGCTGATCGACGTCCCGGAAGAGCACATGGGCATTGTCGTCCAGAAGCTCGGGCCGCGTAAGGGCCAGCTGACGCACATGACCAACCACGGCTCGGGCCGCGTCCGCCTCGAATTCCTGATCCCTGCCCGCGGCCTCATCGGATACCGTACGGAGTTCCTGACGGATACCAAGGGTACGGGTCTGTTGACCCACATCTTCGAGGGCTACAAGCCGTGGGCCGGCAACATCTCGCACCGCGCCACCGGCGCGCTCGTCTCCGACCGGACGGGTAAGGTGACCGGCTATGCGATCATCAACATCCAGGAGCGCGGCGTGTTGTTCGTCGGGCCGCAGGACCAGGTGTACAAGGGCATGATCGTCGGTGAGAACAGCCGGGATGTGGACCTCGACGTGAACATCACAAAGGAAAAGAAGCTGACGAACATGCGTGCCGCTTCGGCGGATTCGTTCGAGAAGCTGGTCCCGCCCCGCGTGTTGTCGCTCGAGGAAGCCATCGAGTTTACCCGCGAGGATGAGCTGATCGAGGTTACGCCGAAGAGCATCCGGCTGCGCAAGCGGTACCTGGACCCCAACGAGCGGAAGCGGAAGAGCCAGCCCGAGTAACCCCCTGAACCGGTGTCCGCGTTACGCCGACACCGGTTCAGGCTGCGATTCGGCCGGCCTGGTCCGTGCCGCACGCACCAGGCCAAGATGTCGCCAGGCCATAGGGGCGCACGCCGCGGCAATGCCCACGCATCCCGCGCCCAGCACATGCCCCGGCGCCGCGAAGAAGTCGCCGGCAGAGCATACGGCCAGCACCAGCCCCGTGCTAAACGGAAGCGACAGCGCCAGGATGCCCAGCGCGAGGCGAGGATCCGCCGTGCGGGCGTAGTCCGGACGGCCCTGTTCGAGGGCATCGATCGCGCACAGGTGGGCATAGGGCCAGAAACTGCACGCGCTCAACGGTAACACGACGGCCAGGATGCGGAGCTCCACCGATGGAAGGGGGATCCACGCCAGCAGTACCGCCGAAAATAGCAGCGAAAAGCCGGCACGCCAGCACAACATCTCGGCGATCCGACGCGCCCGCCGCCCATCGAACTGGGCGGCCAGGCCAATAAAGAGCAGCACCAGCGGCGTCATGATCCCCGAAAGCCGCCCCACCACGTCCTGCATGAACAACGGCATCTGCTCGAGACGCCACCCGAACCCGACGAGCAGCAGGCCGGCAACGATGGCCGCGTTCACAGGCTCGGAGACCAGCGCACGCACCAGCGAACCCGGACTCGCCGAAATGCCCGCGGTGCGCCGGCCGGCTGCCCATCTACGGTGCCAGTAGATAGCGAGCAGGTAGAGCCCGACGAGGACAAACACCTTGTTACCCACATCCGCGATCGCCGCCCAGGCCAGCGGCGCCTCACCGAGGTATTCGAGGATGTAGGGGAATGACGAGAGACCCGGAGCCAGCGAGGGGGCCAGCAGCAACACCGTCCGCGCTTCCTGGCTCTCCGGGTCGATGCCCGCTAGCGACACATAAATGCGCGTGACGGC